>JAJPHE010000090.1 GCA_021325435.1 Actinomycetota bacterium
CGTGGCGCCACGACATCACCTACCACACGTTCATCCACGAGAACATGCGCAAGCGGTTCATGGACGGCTTCCACTACGACGCCCACCCCATGGGGATGCTGGTATCCGGCGTGGCCGCCCTGTCCACCTTCTACGACGAGGCCAAGGCCATCTTCGACCAGGAGATCCGCTACAAGCAGATCGTCCGGCTCATCGCCAAGCTGCCGACCCTCGCCGCCTGCACCTACCGGTTCAGCGTGGGCATGCCGTTCGTGTATCCCGACAACGCCCTCAGCTTCACCGCCAACTTCCTGCGCATGATGTTCGAGCCCCGCGAGGACGTGGCTTGGGCCGATCCCGTGCTGGCCAGGGCGCTCGACGTGCTGTTCATCCTCCACGCCGACCACGAGCAGAACTGCTCGACGACGGCCATGCGGGTGGTGGGCTCCTCACACGCCGATCCCTACACGGCGTGCGCGGCGGCGTGCGCCGCTCTCTACGGCCCCCGTCACGGCGGCGCCAACGAGCAGGTCATCCGCATGCTCACCGAGATCGGCTCGATGGACAACGTGGCCGACTTCGTCAAGGAGGTGAAGGCGGGCAAGGGCCGGCTGCAGGGCTTCGGCCACCGGGTCTACAAGAACTACGACCCCCGGGCCAAGATCATCAAGCGCACCGCCGATGAGGTCTTCGCCGTCACCGGCAAGAACCCGCTGCTGGACATCGCCCTGAAGCTCGAGGAGGTCGCCCTCTCCGACGAGTACTTCATCTCCCGCCGGCTCTATCCGAACGTCGACTTCTACTCGGGCCTCATCTACCAGGCCATGAGCTTCCCGATCGAGACCTTCCCGGTGCTATTCGCCATCCCCCGCACGTCGGGGTGGCTGGCCCACTGGGGCGAGATGCTCGACCAGGACTCCAAGATCTCCCGCCCCCGCCAGCTCTACGTGGGCGAGGAGGAGCGCCAGTACCAGCCGATGGCCAAGCGGGGCAGCTGAGCCAGCCGCTGAGCCAGTCTCAGCCTTCGCCGCCGGGCCGGCGGGCCGGGTCCACCAGGCGGAGCAGCCCTTCCTGCACGACCGACACGACCAGGGTGCCGTCCTCGGTGAAGATGTGGCCCATCGCCAGCCCCCGGGCCCCCGAGGCCGAGGGGCTGTGCTGGTCGTAGAGGAACCACTCGTCGGCCCGGAACGGGCGGTGGAACCACATGGCGTGGTCGAGGCTGGCCATCATCACCCGGGGGTCGTCCCACGCCAGCTGATGGGGCATCACCACCGAGTCGAGCAGCGTCATGTCGGAGGCGTAGGCGACCACGCAGGCGTGCAGCATCGGGTCGTCCGGCAGCCGGCCGTCGGCCCGCATCCACACCCGCTGGTGCGGAGGGCGGGGCTCGGCGCCGCGGAAGCGGCCGGGGTCCTCGGTGTGGCGCTGGTCGATGGGCCGGGGCCGCCAGTACCAGTCGCCCATCACCTCGGCGTAGGGCCGCATCCGCTCCTGGAAGGTGGGCAGCGTCTCCGGGGCGGGGACCTCCGGCATCGGCAGCTGGTGGCTGACCCCGTCCTCGCCGACGTGGAACGACGCCGACAGGTTGAAGATGGCCCGGCCGTGCTGGATGGCGACGACCCGGCGGGTGGTGAACGACCTGCCGTCGCGGATCCGGTCCACCTCGTAGAGGATCGGCACCGCCGGGTCGCCGGGGCGCAGGAAGTAGGCGTGCAGCGAGTGCACCGTGCCCGAGTCGACCGTGCGCCCCGCCGCCACCAAGGCCTGTCCGGCCACCTGGCCGCCGAACACCCGCTGGCGCTTCTCGGTGGGGCTCACGCCGCGGAAGATCTTCACCTCGATGGGCTCGAGGTCGAGGATGCGCAGCAGGTCGTCGAGCGCCTCGGTCACGGGCCGCAGACTAGGGGCCGAGAGTAGGGTCGGCCGCATGCGCATCACCTTTCCGGACGGCTTCGTGTGGGGCACGGCCACCGCCGCCCACCAGGTCGAGGGGGGCAACTGGAACAACGACTGGTGGATGTGGGAGCACAATCCCCTGAGCGGTTGCGTGGAGACCAGCGGCGACGCCTGCGACCACTACCACCGCTATGCCGAGGACCTCGATCTGGTGGCGGGCCTCGGCTTCAACTCCTACCGCTTCTCGTTGGAGTGGAGCCGCATCGAGCCCGAGGAGGGGGAGTGGTCGCTGGCCGCCCTCGACCACTACCGCCGGGTGTGCGCCGCCTGCCACGAGCGGGGGCTGACCCCGATCGTCACCTTCCATCACTTCACCACGCCCCGTTGGGTCAGCCACCACGGCGGCTGGGAGGAGCCCGACACCGCCGACCGTTTCGCCCGTTTCTGCGAGCGGGCCACCGCCCACCTCGGCGACCTGATCGGGTGGGCGTGCACGATCAACGAGCCCAACGTGGTGGCCCTCATGGGTTACCTGGTCGGCATGTTCCCCCCGGGCCGGCGCGACGCGGCCCTGCGTAGGTGCGTCAACGACATCTTCATCGACGCCCACCACAAGGCCGTCGCCGCCATTCGCTCCGGGCCGGGCGACGCGCCGGTGGGCATGACCCTGTCGATGTCGGACTACCAGGCCCTCGAAGGCGGTGAGGCCCGGCTCGAGCGCATCCGCCGCGGCATGGAGGACGTGTTCCTCGAGGCGGCGTCCGGTGACGACTTCATCGGGGTGCAGACCTACAGCCGCACCCGGGTGGCGCCGTCGGGCCCGCCCGAGCCGGAGGACGGCGTGGAGCTGACCCAGATGGGATACGAGTTCTGGCCCGACGCCCTCGAGGCCACCATCCGCCGCGCCTACCAGGTCACCGGGGGCATACCGGTGATGGTGACCGAGAACGGCATCGGCACCGCCGACGACTCCCGCCGCGTCGCCTACGTCACCACCGCCCTGGAGGGGGTGGGCCGCTGCCTGGCCGACGGGATCGACGTGCGCGGCTACGTCTACTGGACGACCATGGACAACTTCGAGTGGGCCATGGGCTACCAGCCCACGTTCGGCCTGGTGGCGGTGGACCGCGAAACCCTCCGGCGCACTCCGAAGCCCAGCGCGTCGTGGCTCGGCTCGATCGCCAGCGCCAACGCCCTCGACGTAGAATGAGGCCGTGAACCTCTCTCCCGCGGCGGTGGGGGAATGGTGGCGCAGCGAAGGCCAGAAAGCCGTCCGCTACACCCTCGTTTCCGTCATCTCCACCGCCGTGAGCCAGGCCGCCTTCATCATCGTGTTCGGCGTCGTCCGTTGGGGCGCCCGCACCTCGGCCATCTTCGCCACCTGCGTGGGGGCGGTTCCGTCCTACTACCTGAACCGCAACTGGGCGTGGGGCAAGACCGGTCGTTCCCACGTGTGGCGCGAGGTGGTCCCGTTCTGGGTGCTGGCCATCGTCGGGCTGGTGTTCTCCACCTGGGCCGCTGACTTCGCCCACACCCACAGCCGGGGCATCCACAGCCACGTCGAGCACGTGGCCCTGGTGTCGGCCTGCTACCTGGGCGCCTTCGGGGTCTTGTGGGTCGCCAAGTTCCTGATCTTCAACCGGCTGCTGTGGCCGTCGGAGCGGGTGGAGGAAGAGCCCGTTCGCGCCGCCGCCTGAGCACCCTCTGGCGGCCGGCCGCCGCCCAGGCGGCGAGGAGGACCATCCCGACGAGGGCGTCGGGGCCGGCCTGACCGACCCGGTCGAACACGGTCCGCCCGTCGCGCCGTCGGAGCACCCCCTGCAGCACCTGGCGGGCGCCCAGGCCGGAGCGGGCCAGCACCCGGCCCCGGTGGTCGAACAGGGCCGTGTACCCGGTGGGGGCGGCCTGGGCCAGGTCGCGCCCGGCCTCCACCGCCCGCAGCCGCGAGGCGGCCACCTCCATCAGCGGCATCTGGGAAGTGGTGTAGGAGGCGGCGTTGGTCGGAACGAGCAGCACCCGGCCGCCGGCCCGCACCGCGGCCAGGGCCCGGTCGTCGAAGAACACCTCGTAGGAGATCATCACCCCGACCCGGCCGGCGCCGGTGGCGAGCACGCCCGGCCCCCGCCCGGCCACCTCGTCGCGGGGGACGGCCGACACGTCCCCCAGATGGCTGATCACCGAGCGGAAGGGGATCCACTCTCCGAACGGCACCCGGTGGACCTTGGTGTAGGGGCCGGTTCGGGTTCCGTCGGGCCACCAGGCGAACGCCTCGTTGAGGAAGCCGTCGGGGCCGGCCGGCTCGGTCACCCCGGCCGCCACCGTCGCCCCGTACGAGGCGGCCAGCGCCGCCATCTCCGCGTCTTCCGGGGAGCCGGCGAGGGGTTGGTCCAGCTCGATCACGTTCTCCGGCCACAGCACCAGGTCGACCGGTTGGCGCACGGCGGCCATGGCGTCGACCTGGGCCCGGAAGACCAGCGAGGGATCGCGGTTCACCGCCCGCAGGCCCCGGGGCCCGCCCCCCTGGACGAGGGCCACCCGGATCCGGCCCCTACCCGCCCCCCCGTCGGGGGCGGCCGCCGCCACCGCCGTCAGCCCCGCCACCACCGCCAGGGCGACGGCGCCGGCCGCCATCACCCGCAGCCCCGAATCGGGGGCCCGGTCGGGTCGGGACGCCACCTGGCGGACGGCGCCGGTGGCGAGGGCGGCCAGGGCCGCCCCGGCCAGGGCCGTCGCCCCCGTCACCAGCGGAACCCCGCCCAGCCGGGCCAGGGCGAGGAGCGGGCCGCCGGCCTGGCCGAGGGCCACCCCGGCGATGGGGACCCCGCCGAAGGGCCAGTGGTCGCGGGCGATGCCGGCCCCTGCCACGGCGGCGGCGAAGCCGGCGATCCGCCCGCGCCGCGAGGGGGTGACGAGCCCGGCCCCGGCGTAGAAGCCGGCTTCGGCGAGCACCGCCACCGGGTAGCCGGGCCCGGTGAAGCCGGTCATCCACCACCACCCGGGAGCGAACAGGCCGATGCCCACCAGCCACCCGACCAGGGCCCGCCGCCCCGGACTCTGGCCGGCCGTCAGGGCCGCCCACCCGGCCAGGCCCAGCGGGCCGGCCGGCCACCAGCCGACCGGCGGCAGGGCGCAGAAGAGGAGGACGCCGGCGGCGACCGCCGCCAGCAGCGGCAGGCCTCGCCTCACCGGGTGGGGGCGAGCGAGCGGAGGTGGTCGAGGGCCCGGGCGGCCGCCGCCTCCCCCTGGGCGATGCAGGCGGGGATGCCGAGTCCCCGAAAGGCCGCCCCGGCCGCCTCGAGGCCGGGCAGGCCGGCCAGCTCGGCCTCGGCCGCGGCCACCCGGTCGAGATGGCCCACCGTGTACTGGGGAAAGGCGCCCGGCCAGCGGGTCACCCGGTGCTCCACCGGGGGTCCGGACAACCCCATGGCCTCGGCCAGCTCGGCGTGAAGGGCCCCCACCAGCTCGGTGTCGTCCAGCTGCAGGGCCCGCTCGTCGCCGTAGCGGCCGGCCGACGCCCGCACCAGGACGAGTCCGGCGGGGGCGAGGTGGGGCCACTTCGAGGAGGTCCAGGTGCCGGCGGTGAGCAGGCGGCCCTCGGTGCGCGGAACGAGAAAGCCGCTGCCGTCGAGACGGGCGGGCACGTCGGAGGCCCGGTAGGCCAGCGCCGTCACCACCACCGAGGAGTGCTCGACCGAGCGGGCGAAGGCGCCGGCGCGGGGGGCCACGCCGTCGAGCAGCCCGGCCGTGGCCGGGGCGGGGACGCACACGATGACGGCGTCAGCGTCGATCCGGCGGCGGTCGGTCCTCACCGCCCAGCCCGGCCCGGCGCCCCGCTCGACGGAGGTGGCCGCCTCGCCCAGGGCCAGCTCCACCCCGGCGGCGGCCAGCCGGCCGGTCAGGGCGTCCACCACCCGCTCCAGGCCGGCGGGGTGGGAGAGGAAGACCGGGGGGACGGCGCCCCCCGGCGTCGGCGGGGGCGCGGCGCGCCGTAGGGCCAGCAGCAGGCTGCGCCCCCGGCGGGCGGCGGCGTCGAGCTGGGGGGCGGTGGCCGCCACGGACAGCAGCTCGGAGCGCCCGGCGTGGATGCCGCCGAGGAGCGGGTCGACGAGGCGCCGGTGGACCTCGGCGCCGAAGCGGCCGGCGACCACGTCCCCGACGGAGCGGTCGCCTTCGGCCGCCGGGCGGGGCAGCACCAGGTCGAGGGCGGCCCGGGCCACGCCGGCGGGGGACAGGATGCCCGAGCGGGCCACGGCGGCGAGGTTCGACGGGACACCGAGGACGAGGCCCTCCGGCAGCGGCCGCAGCCGCCCCCGCACCCACAGCCAGGCCTTGCCGGTGGCGGGGGCGATGAGCTCGTCGCCCAGGCCCAGACGACCGCACAGGTCGACGGCGTGGGGCACCCGGGCCAGGAAGGAGTCGGGCCCGAGGTCGAGCGGCACGCCGGCGAAGGGCTCGGTGGCGATCTTGCCCCCCGCCCGCCACGAGGAGTCGAGGACCACCACCCGCGCCCCTTCGGAGTCGGCGAGGGCGAAAGCGGCGGCCAGGCCGGTGACCCCGGCCCCGATCACGACCGCGGTCGGGCGCCGGCTCACGCCGCCGTCGCCTCGAGGGCCCCGGTGACCGCGGCGGCCACCGCCGCGCACAGGCCCGGGTCGTCGTTGAGGGACTCGGTCCGCTCGAAGGCCAGGCCGGCGTCGGCGGCGACCCGGCGGGCGTCCACGTCGAGGTCGTACAGGATCTCGAGATGATCGGAGGTGAACCCGACCGGCGCCACCACCACCCCCCGGGCGCCCTCTCCGGGCAGGGCCCGGATCACCTCGGTCACGTCCGGGCCGAGCCACGGCTCGGGGGTCCGGGCCGCGCTCTGCCAGGCCTGGCGCCACCGCCCCACCCCCGCCGCCCGGGCCACCGCCTCACCGGTCTGGCGGACCTGTTCGGGATACGGGTCGCCGGTCTCGAGGATCCGCCGGGGCAGGCTGTGCGCCGTCACCAGCACCTCGACGTCGGCGGGGTCGACGCCGGCGGCGACCACCCGGCCCAGGGCGACCCGCAGGCGGGCGGTGAGGGCGTCGATCAGGCTGGGGGCCAGGTGCCAGCTGCGCACCGGGTGGAAGGCGAGGGCCGCCCCGGCGCACGCCTCCGCCGCCCGGGCCAGGTACTCGCCCACCGACAACGCCGAGTAGTGGGGCGCCAGCACCACGCCCACGGCCGCTGACACCCCGGCGCCGGCCATGGCGGCCACCCCGTCCTCGATGAAGGGGGTGGCGTGCTTGTCGCCGCGGAAGACCCGGAACCGGCCCGGATGCCCGGCGTCCAGCGACGCCTGGATCCCTTCGGCCTGGGCGGCGGTGCGGGCGGCCAAGGGGGACAGGCCCCCGATGGCCTCATACCGGCGGCGCAGGTCGGCCAGCTGCTCGGCGCTCGGCGGCCGGCCTCGGCGGATGTCGGTGTAGTAGGCCTCGATGTCGGCGGCGGTGGCCGGGGTGCCGTAGGACATCACCAGCACCCCGACGGGGGCGCTCACGGCGACCCGCCCGGGGCCGCCTCGGCCCGGCCCTCGGCGTGGACCAGCTCGGCCACCCGGGTCAGGACCCCCGGGTCGGTCTCGGGCATGACCCCGTGGCCCAGGTTGAAGATGTGCCCGGGCAGCCCCCCGGCCTGGGCCAGCACCCGGCGGGCCTCGGCTTCCACCACCTCCAACGGCGCCAGGCACATCACCGGGTCGAGGTTGCCCTGCACGGCCCGGCCCCCGACCCGCCGGCGGGCCTCGCCGAGGGGCACCCGCCAGTCCACCCCCACGACGTCCGCTCCGGCCTCGCCCATCATGGTGAGCAGCTCGCCGGTGCCCACGCCGAAATGGATCCGGGGCACGCCCAGGTCGGCGATGCCCTCCAGCACCCGGCGGCTGGCCGGCAGGACGTGCTGGCGGTAGTCGTCGGGCGAGAGGGCGCCGGCCCAGCTGTCGAACAGCTGGACGGCCGAGGCGCCCGCCTCGACCTGGGCCCGCAGGAAGGCCAGCGCCAGCTCGGCCAGCCCGTCCATCAGCCGGCCCCACCACCCGGGCTCGGAGTGCATTAGCGCCTTGGTCCGGGCCCAGGTGCGTGACGGTCCCCCCTCCACCAGGTAGCTGGCCACCGTGAAGGGCGCCCCGGCGAAGCCGATCAGGGGGACCGACAGCTCGCCGACGAGGATCCGCACCGTCTCCAGCACGTGCGGGATGTCCTCCTCGGGCTCCAACGCCCGCAGGCGGCGGAGGTCCTCGGGGCCGCGGAACGGGTCGGCCACCACCGGGCCGTGGCCGGGGGTCACGTCCACCCCCACGTCGATGGCGGCCAGGGGCACCACGATGTCGGAGAAGAGGATGGCGGCGTCCACCCCGTAGCGGCGGACCGGCTGCAGGGTGATCTCGGCGGCCAGCTCGGGCTCGGCGATGGCGTCGAGGATGCTGCCCTCGCCCCGCACCTGGCGGTACTCGGGCAGGGCGCGCCCGGCCTGGCGCATGAACCACACCGGCACGGTGTCCGACGGAAGGCAGCGACAGGCCTTCATGAAGGGGGATTCTTCGAAGGCCACCGGGCCGAAAACTACCGGCGCCGGCACTATGCTGGCCGGTCCCCCTTTTCCGGGGGCGCAACGCAATTGTCGACTCACCCCGATCTGCCCGCCGAGCAGGCGTACATCGACCGGGCCTACGAACGGCTCGAGGCGATGCGCGAGTCCGCCCGCCAGATGATCCGCGCCGTCATCGGCCTGGGTAAGGGCGGCACCCACCAGGCCCGCGAGGAGCGTGACGTGATCGTGCGCACCAGCCTCCAGCGCCTGGAGCGGCTCGACATCGGGCGCGAGGCGCTGTGCTTCGGGCGTATCGACCGGGCCGGGGAGCCCGGGACGGCCGAAGGGGTCGAGAGCTTCTACATCGGGCGGCTCGGGGTCTCCGGCGAGCACCACGAGCCCCTCGTGGTCGACTGGAGGGCGCCGGTGGCCGAGCCCTTCTACCGGGCCACCGGGGCCCATCCCATGGGCCTGGCCCGCCGCCGGCACTTCCTGACCGACGACCGCCGCCTGGTCGCCATCGAGGACGAGCTCTTCGGCGAGGGCCACATCGGCGACGCCGAGCCGGGCGGGGCGCTGGTGTCGGCCATGGAGCGGTCGCGCACCGGCCGGATGCGCGACATCGTCGCCACCATCCAGCGCGAGCAGGACGAGATCATCCGGGGCCCGCTGCCCGGGGTGATGGTCGTCCAGGGCGGCCCGGGCACCGGCAAGACCGCCGTGGCCCTGCACCGGGCCGCCTACCTGCTCTACACCCACCGCTTCCCGCTCGAGCGCCAGGGGGTGCTGGTGGTGGGGCCCAACCCGGTCTTCCTCCGCTACATCGAGCAGGTCCTGCCCTCGCTGGGGGAGAGCGGCGCCGTGCTCACCACCCTCGGGGGGCTGGTGACCGAGGCCCGGGTCAAGGCGGTCGACCCGCCGGCGACGGCCGCCCTCAAAGGCGACGGCCGCATGGCCCGCCTGATCGCCCGGGCGGTGAAGGACCGCCAGCGCCCCCTGCGGGCCCCGGTCGAGGTGGGCGTCGGCGGCCACCTCCTCCGGTTGACGCCCGAGGACTCGGCCGTGGTGGTGGCGGCCGCCCGCCGGCGCCACGGCCCCCACAACTCCCGCCGCCGCCACGTCGAGGCCCACGTGGCCCAGATCCTCTACCAGCGCTACCTCGAGTCGGTCGAGCGGTCACGGTTGGCCCGGGCCGGCGCCGCCGACCCCGAAGAGGCCCCTGCCGGCGAGGCCGACGAGCAGCGCCGGGCCCTCCGCCGCCACCCGGCGGTGGTGGCCGCCCTCGACCGGATGTGGCCCCGCCTGCTGCCCGAGGAGCTGATCCACGACCTGTTCGGGGCGCCGGCCCTGCTGGCCCTGGCCGGGCGGTCGCTGCTGTCGGAGGAGGAGCTGCGCCTGCTCCACCGCCCCCGGTCCGACTCGCTGGAAACCATCCCCTGGACGGCGGCCGACCTGCCCCTCATCGACGAGGCCGAGGTGCTCCTCGGCCCGGTGCGCCTCCCCCCCGAGGGCGACGCCGGCCCCCGGACCTACGGCCACATCGTGGTGGACGAGGCCCAGGACCTTTCCCCTATGCAGTTGCGCATGCTGGCCCGCCGGTCGATCTCCGGTTCGATGACGGTGGTGGGCGACGTGGCCCAGGCGACCGGGTCGCGGGCCCCGTCGGGCTGGGACGACGTGCTCGCCTACCTGTCGCCCCGGCGGCCGGCGACCGTGGCCCAGCTCAGCGTCAACTACCGCACCCCCTCGGAGGTGATGGAGGTGGCCGTGCGGGTCCTGGCCTCGGCCGACCCGGGGCTGACCGCCCCGACGTCGGTCCGGTCGACGGGCATCCCGCCCCGGGCGGTGGGGGTGGACGGAACCGACCTGGCCACCACGGTGGCCGAGGTGGCCCGGGCCGAGGCGGCCGAGGTCGGCGGGGGGACCGTCGCCATCCTCTGCCCCGACTCCTGGGTGGGCGACCTGGCCCCGGACCTGGCCGGCGCCGGGCTCGAATTCGCCCTCGGCGAGGTGGACGGCCTCGACCAGGCCGTCACCCTGCTTCCGGTGGGGGTGGCCAAAGGGCTCGAGTTCGACTCGGTGGTGCTGGTCGAGCCGGCCGCCGTCCTCGACGACGCCGTTCAGGGCATGCGGGCGCTGTACGTGGCCCTGACCCGGACCACCCGCCGGCTGACCGTCGTGCACTCCCGCCCGCTGCCCGCCGAGCTGGCGGGGCTGGCGGGGCGGGACGAGGCCGCCGCCCCCGCTACGACAGGGTGGTGAGGCGGGGCCCCGAGCTGGGGTCCAGCCGCGACTTCCAGTCGCGCCCGGCGCCGACCGAGGCCAGATAGGCCGAGGTGCGCTTGGCGGCCCGGGGCGACAGGTCGACCAGCGGCTCGCCCTCCTCGAGGTTGGCCTCGAGGGCGCTGCGCAGCAGGACCAGGGCCTCGGAGCGCATCTGGGAGATCCGCGACTCGGTGACGCCGAGCTCGTCGGCCAGCTCTCGCATGGGCCGCTCGTCGAAGAAGTAGCCGATGACCACGTGGCGGAGCCGCTCCGGCAGGGCGCTGACCGCGTCCACCAGGTAGGCCCGCCGCTCACGGTCGAGCAGCTGGGCGTCCGGGCCCTTCTCGTCGGCGGGCAGGATCGAGGAGCCGTCGCCGTCGGTCACGAGGGAGTCGAAGTTGAGGACCACGGCCCGGTGGACGTCGCCGCTCAGCGACTCGAGGCTCGCCTTGTCGGTGCCCATGTGGGTGGCGACCTCGTCGGCCGTGGGCGCCCGGCCCAGGGTGGCGGTCAGCTCGTCGGTGACGCCAGCGACCGAGCGGGCCTTGGCCCGCACCGAGCGGCTGGCCCAGTCGCGGCTGCGCAGCTCGTCGAGGAGGGCGCCGCGGATGCGGGCGGAGGCGAAGCGGTCGAAGGCGATGCCCCGCTCGGGGTCGAAGCTGCGGGCGGCCTGCGCCAACCCGGCCAGAGCGGCGGAGAGAAGGTCGTTGCGGCTCACGTGGCGGGGGACCCGCTGCAGCATGTCCGACACCGCCCGGTGCACGAGGGGGAGGTGGTCCCTGACCAGCTGCTCCTCGTCGACCTGGGCCGTCCCGCACTCTGTTGTGTTTCCGTTGTTATTGAGCCTTTTCGCCATAGATGTCTTTATCGACTATGAGCGGAGGGTGGCGCATCGCCCACAAGATTGGTTCGTCGACCGGCGGTGACTCGGGCGCGCTATGGACCTTCCCGTACGTGGGATCCGGCCAGAAAGGGCTAGTCATCACGGCACCTCGTCGCCGTCGCCGGCGAGCCGGCCCACCGCAGTTAGCCTGACGGCGGTGGCGGCAGCCCACGGCGTGGTGATCGTCGACCCGTGGCCCCTGGTCCGGCTCGGTATCGGCCGGGCCCTGCCGGGCCTTAGCTACCGGGTCGTGGCTGAGTCGGCCGGCGCGGCCGACGCGCCGGCCGACATCGCCCGCACCTCGCCGTCGCTGGTGGTGCTGGGAGCCAACGTCGGCGACGACGGCCCCCCGGTGGTGGAGGCGGCCAAGGCCCGCGGGGCCTTCGCCCTGGCCATCGTGGGGCGGGCCCGACGCGACGAGCTGGTCGCCCTGGCCGGCGCCGGTGCCGACGGCATCATCACCGCCGGGGTGGAGCCGGCGGAGCTGGCCTCGGCCGCCGACCGGGTCCTCGCCGGCGAGCGGGTGCTGGCCCCGTCCCTCTTGCCGGCGCTGGTCGGCGCCGTGGGCCCTCCGACCGAGCGGCCCGGTGACCGCGAGCTGCTCACTGACCGTGAGCGCCAGGTCCTGTCCTGCCTCGTGCGGGGCGCCCGCAACGACCAGATCGCCAGCCAGCTCTTCATGTCGCCCTCGACAGTGAAGACCCACCTCAACCACATCTACGCCAAGCTCGGCGTGAACGGCCGCCACGAGGCCCTGGCCCGGGCGGTCGAGCTCGGGCTCACCGTCTAAAGACGGGCCCGCCCCGCCCCCGGAGCCTCGATGTGCCCGCGCCGGGCGATCTCGACTAGTAAGTGGATCCCGTGAGCCAGGCCATCTCGGTCGACCCGCACCACCAGTACGTATCCGAGGTCTCCCCCAACCGGCCCAACCTCCTCAACGTCGGGGTCATGGTCTGGCTGGGCTCCGAGCTCATGTTCTTCAGCGGCCTGTTCGCCGCCTACTTCACCATCCGGGCCCAGGACACCCTGAACGGCGTCTGGCCCCCCCGGGGCATCGAGCTCGACGTCCTCCAGTCCGGCATCTTCACGGCCATCCTGGTCGCCTCCAGCTTCACCATGCAGCGGGCGCTGTGGTCCGACGAGCGGCGCCACAACCGCACCCAGGCCAAGCGCTGGATCGTCATCAGCTTCGTGATGGGGTCACTGTTCCTCGGCAACCAGGGCTACGAGTGGTTCCACGTCAAGTTCCACATCTCGACCAACGCGTTCTCGTCGCTGTTCTTCCTCATGACCGGCCTGCACGGTCTCCACGTCTTCGTGGGCCTGGTGGCCATGGTGGGCCTCCTCGGCCGCATGGCCGGCCCCGGCGGCGACCCGGGCGAGCGGCCGGTGTTCCAGGTCGTCACCTACTACTGGCACTTCGTCGACATCGTTTGGGTCTTCCTGTACGCGTCCATCTTCCTCCTCAAGGGCTGAGCGACCACCGATGAGCCCGATGCGCCCCCGACGCAAGCTGATCGCCCCCCTGCTCTTGGTGAGCGGCGTCGCCGTGGCCACCATCGCCCTGTTCGGCGGGGGCGCCGGCGCCCAGACCGGAGCCAGCCCGACGAGCTCGTCGACCAGCTCGACGACCCAGCCCTCCACCACGACGACCGTCACCACCATCGGCGGGTCCACGACGACCAGCGAGCCCACCACGTCGACCACCACCTACAGCCCCTACGGCGGATCGGCGCCGTCGGAGACCCAGACCACCTACCCGCCCCAGACCTACAGCGGCGGCGGTTCGACCGTCGCGCTGGTCAAGGGACGCGAGATGTTCGTGCAGTCCTGCGCCGCCTGCCACGGGCTGTCGGCCGAAGGCAGCATCCGGGCCCCCACCCTCGCCGGGCTGGGCGCCGGCACCGTCGACTTCTGGGTTTCGACCGGGCGCATGCCCCTGGCCACACCGACCGTGCAGCCCGCCCGCAAGAAGCCGGTGTTCGACCAGACCGAGGCCCGTGAGATCGCCGACTACGTGGCCTCGCTGGCGCCCGGCGGCGTGCCCATCCCGAAAGTCGACCTCTCCCACGCCGACCTGCAGCGGGGCGGCTCCCTGTTCCGCCTCAACTGCGCCACCTGCCACAGCTACCTGGCCGTCGGCGGGGCCCTCGACTACGGCGCCAACGCGCCCCCGCTGTCCATGTCGACGCCGACCCAGATCGCCGAGGCCATCCGCACCGGCCCGGCCAACATGCCCCGCTTCGGTCCGAAGAACATCTCCGACCAGGACATGAACGACATCATCAAGTACGTCAAGTACATCACCAAGCCCAACGACCGGGGCGGGTTCGACCTGGGCCACCTGGGGCCGGTCGCCGAAGGGCTCATCGGCATCGTGTTCGGGGTCGGCCTGCTCATGCTGGCCGCCTACTGGATCGGGGACCGGGCATGACCGAGCACGCCACGCCCGTCGCCGACACCGACGGCTTCCCCGAGCACATGGAGATCGCCACCGCCAACCCCGGACGGGCGATCACCGTCATCGCCGTCAGCTTCCTTTTGAGCATCGCCGCCACCTTCGTCCTCGGCTGGATCTACACCCAGGGCGGCAACCCGGCGATCGAGGGGATGATGCTCGCCGTCGTCTTCGGCGGCATCGGCTTCGGCATGGCGGCGTGGGGCAAGTGGCTGATGCCGAAGGGCCCCTTCGTCGAGGAGCGCGAGGTCCTCACCACCGAGGAGAACCAGGAGAAGTTCGCCAAGACCTTCACCCGAGGCCAGGTGGCCATCGAAGGGCGCCGCAGCGTGCTGCTCAAGCTGCTGCTGGCCGCCATGGGGACGATGACGGCCATCCTGCTGTTCCCGATCCGCTCGCTCACCGGCAAGAACCCCGACAAGGTCCTGTACCAGTACGGCAGCGGCTGGAAGGCCGGGTCTCAGCTGGTGACCGACGAGGGCAAGCCGGTCCACTCCGACGACCTCGAGGTGGGCGGGGTGCTCACCGTGTTCCCGCCCGACTCGGGCGACATGGCCATGGACCAGACCCTCCTCATCCGGGCCGCCGCCGCCCCGCTTCCCTTCAACCCGTCGGCGACCCCCGGCGGGTACGTGGCCTACTCCAAGGTGTGCACCCACGCCGGCTGCCCCGTCGGGCAGTACCAGGCCCAGTTCGGCAAGCTGCTGTGCCCCTGCCACGGGTCGACCTTCGACGTGCTGCACGGGGCCGACGTGGTGTTCGGGCCCGCCCCCCGGCCCCTGGCCCTGCTTCCGCTCATGGTCGACGACAACGGCTACCTTCGGGCCCAACGGGGCTACGACGAGCCGCTGGGCCCCGGGTTCTGGAGCAGAGGCGGGGTGCGATGACCGACGTCGCCAACGACGGGATGCGGGCCAAGACCGCGGCGGTGGCCAAGAAGGGTGCGGCCAGCCAGGCCCGCCACCTCGACGAGCGCCTCGGCCTGGCCGGCGGGGTCCGCTGGCTCCTCAACTACATCTTCCCGGACCACTGGTCCTTCATGTTGGGCGAGATCGCCCTCTACTCGTTCATCATCCTGATCATCACCGGGGTCTACCTGTCGCTGTTCTTCGTCGACTCCGGCAAGGAGATCATCTACCACGGCTCGTACCTGCCGCTGCGGGGCGTGAAGATGACCGAGGCCTACCAGTCGACCATCGACATCAGCTTCAACGTCCGAGCCGGTCTGGTCATGCGCCAGATGCACCACTGGGCGGCCATCATCTTCATCGGGGCCATCGGCATCCACATGTGCCGGGTGTTCTTCACCGGTGCCTTCCGCCGCCCCCGCGAGATCAACTGGACCATCGGTCTCACCCTGATGCTGCTGGCGGTGGCCAACGGCTTCTTCGGTTACTCGCTGCCCGACGACCTGCTGTCCGGCACCGGCCTGCGCATCGCATACTCGGTGTTCGAGTCGATACCAATAATCGGGACCTGGATCGTGTACTGGTTGTTCGGCGGGGCCTTCCCCGGCGACAACCTGTTCGAGCGGATGCTCGTCATCCACATGTTCGTCCTGCCGCTGCTGATCCTGGGGCTGCTCACCGCCCACCTGGTGATCATCATGCGCCAGCACCACACCCAGTTCCCCGGCAAGGGGGCCACCGAGACCAACGTGGTCGGCACCCCGATGTGGCCGGGCTACGCGGCCAAGTCCGGCGGCTACTTCTTCATGACCTTCGCCGTCACCGCCGCCTTGGCCGGGGTGGCCCAGATCAACCCCATCTGGCTGTACGGGCCCTACGACCCGTACAAGGTGACGACCTTCGCCCAACCGGACTGGTACATCGGGTGGCTCGAGGGCTCGTTGCGGCTCATGCCCAACTGGGAGACGCACCTGCCGGGGCACATGATCCCGAACGCCTTCTTCCCCGGCATCCTCCTGCCCGGGCTCATCTTCAACGTCCTGTACGCCTACCCGTTCATCGAGTCCTACCTGACCGGCGACAAGACCCCCCACAACCTGCTCGATCGGCCCCGCGACCGGCCGGCCCGGGCCGGGTTCGGGGCGGGCATGCTCACCTTCTTCTTCATCCTGCTCATCGCCGGGTCGGACGACCTCATCTCGGTGTTCCTCGACACGCCGCTGCAGCTGGTCGTCTGGGTCCTGCGGGTGCTGCTGTTTGTGGCGCCGGTGATCGTCGGTCTCGTCACCTACGAGATGTGCCGCGAACTGTCGAAGGTCCCCGACGGCGGCAAGCGCAAACGGGCCAACATCATCGTGCGCACCGCCGATGGCGCCTACCACTCGGTGCCGAGCGAGCCCCACCCGGCCGACGAGCACCACGAGCTGCTGCCCGCGCCAGTGGGGGAGGCCGACCTGCCCGTGCTGGTCGGGGCGGCGATGACCCCCGGGCGGGGTGGGCCGCCCTTGACGGCGCCCTCGGGGACGGTCGGCTCCACCGCCCCTTCGGGGATCCCCGGGGTCTCCACCGTCACCCGTGACACTCCTCCCGCCCCTCGCCCCCAGCGGGGCCTGTTGCCCGGCTTCGGCCTGCGCCGCAACCGTCGGCCCGGCAATGGTTCCGGTGGGAACGGCGCCGGTGGTGGTGGCGGGACCGGTTCCTGACTGCTCCTTGCCGGTCCTGAGGGCCGCTCAGGGCCGCTCACGGGGGGCCTGAGCGCCTCCTCCCGCCTCCTCATCTGGTCACCACGGCCCGAAGCCCTCGTCGGCGTCGGGCCGGTGGCCCACCCAGGCCCGGGGGTAGAGCCCCATCATCGGCCGCACGCACTCGACCTTGATGTGAAGACGGCACCCGGCCGCCGTCACCAGGCGGTTCAGGGCTTCGAAGGTCGGCTGCATTCGGCCGGTCTCGATGCGGCTGATCGTCGACTGCGGCACCCCAGCCAGCAGGGCGAGATCCCGCTGGCTGGCACAGGCGTGATGGCGTACCTCTCGGATCACATCGGCGGCGGTCATGAGTCGGAGTGATAGCGGTGGGTTGTGACCGTGGCGACGCGCCCGACCGTGAGAGCGGATCGGCTGTAGCGCACCGGTTGGGGGACCGATTTTTTCGACGGCCCATCCGCTCTCAGAACTTGGGTGCTCCCCGAGAGCGGAAACGCCGTCAAAAAATGCCTCGTCCCGCCCCCCTCTCCTGAGCGGATACGCCCTCACCGCCGCGGGAAGCCAGGGTTGCGTTCTCTCCGCTATCGACACCGCGACGGGGCGGCCGTGGCCATGGTGTGACCAACGTCGTTTTTCGCCACCCACACCACTGGGTATCGCGACTCGGTACGCGATGGCAGGAGGAATTGGTGAGCGATCCGCAGCACGAGAAGGTGACCTCGGGCACCGTCGGCAAGGTGGTGGGCAAGGCCAAAGAAGCTGCCGGCGAGCTCGTGGGACGCGAAGACCTGGCGCGGGAGGGCCGCCTGCAGCAGGCGGCCGTCGACGCCGAGGTGGAGAGCAAAAGACGGCAGGAGCGCGCCGCTGAGGCCGAGGCCGAGGCCGAGCTGCACGAGAAGGAGCGCGAGATAGTCGTCGAGCGCGACCAGCTCCGCGAGGAGATCCGCGAGGAGCGCCAGGAGCAGGCCCTCGACGCCCAGGCCGCCCGAGCGAAGGCCGATATCGAGTCGGAGGCCCAGCGGGCCCACGAGCTGGCCGAGCGTCAGCGGCAGAACGGCGAGCGGGCCGCCCAGGCCGAGCGGCAGCGGGCGGAGCGCGAGCACGCCACTGCCACCCAGCAGGCCCAGGCGGCGGCGGCCGCAGCCCAGGCCGCGGCTCAGCGGGCCGACGCACTCGACCCGAAGGAGGCGTGATGGTCGACATCCGTGCATTCCCCCGATCCGTATTCGAGCGGTCGGTCGACACCGTCCGCGCCCCGGTGGACGCCGTGGCCCGGCTGATCGGTGGCGGTCACCCCGCCTCCCCGGTCCGGGCCGCCATCGACCAGGCCGACGCCGCCGTACGCGAGACGGTCGGCCGCCTGACGGGCGACACCCACCTGGTGGCTGAGGCCCGGCGCCGCCGCGCCGCCGCCGACGAGCGTCACCAGGCGGCCCGGCTCCAGGCCGAAGCCGAGGCCAAGCGCCGCCAGGCCGACGAGAGCCTGGCCGCCGGCAAGCGGCGGGCCGAGGCACAGCGGCGGCGGGCCGCCGAAGCCGCCGAACGGCAGGCCACGGCGGCGGACCGGACCAAGCAGCAGAAGCTGGCCGAGCTGGACCAAACCGTGAGCAAGCAGCGGGCCGCTCAACGCCGGGCGGCCGAGGTCCACGAGAAGGCCATCCACGACGAGGAGCGCCAGGCCCGACTGGCCACCCTCGAGGACGAGGAAGCCGCCCTGGCCCACGAGGAGGAGGCGCTGTCGGCCCGCGAGGAGGCTGAACGGCTGGAGGAGACGGCGGCGGCGGTGAAGGCGGCCAGGAAGGACAGCTAGGGCCGCTGATCGCCAGTTTTTGACACCCTGACTTCGGCACCCGGAACTGCAGGACCCCGGGCCCGGGTGCCGAAGTCACATAGGTGGGACGAAGCCGACGCCGTCGCCTCCGGGCCGCCTCCGCCGAGCTGGTGGAGCGGGCCCGGCTCCGTTGGAGCGCCCCCGCCCGGATCCGGACCCGCCGGCGTATGCGGGTCCCCCTGCCCCGCCTCCGCCTACCGGCCGCACGGCTACGGATCCCCGTGCCCCGCCTCCGCCTGCCCGCCGTACGGCTGCAGATCCCCGTGCCCCGCCTCCGGCTGCCGGCGGTGCGCCTGCGGCTGCCGGCAACCCCGAAAGACTGGCCCGTGGCCGCCCGGGTCGGGGCCGCTCTCGGCGTGCTCGCCCTGGTGGCGGGTGGTTCCGCCACCCAGCTGGCCTCGGCTCCCGCCCGCCATCCGGTGGTCATCGCCGATCCAGACCCCAACCACCGGCCGGCGGCCTGGCTGCTCCAGCAGGAGCAGCTGGCCCCGGCTCCGCCGCTGCCGCCTGCGGCGGCCCCCCCGGCCCCGCCGCCTCCGGTGGTGTCCGCCGCCCCGGCCCTGCGCCCCCACGAGGTCTTCGGGTTCGCCCCGTACTGGACGCTGCCCTCCGCTGGCGGGTTCGACCTGGCCCACCTGACTACCCTCGCCTACTTCGGGGTCGACGCCGGCGCCGATGGCTCGCTCGTGCAGTCCGGCCCCGGTTGGACCGGCTACCAGAGCCAGGATCTGGTCGACCTGATCAACCGGGCCCACGCGGCCGGCGACCGGGTCGTCCTGTCAGTCGAGTGCTTCGACCAGTCCTCGCTCGACCGGCTGACGTCGGACCCCCAGGCCGACCAGCACCTGGCCGACGCCATCGTCGCCGCCGTGGCCGCCAAGTCCATGGACGGCGCCAACATCGATTTCGAGGGGACCGGCTCGGCCGACCGGGCCGGCATGGTCCGGTTGGTCGAATACCTCTCCCAGCGCCTGCGGGCCGCCAACCCGCACTGGCAGGTGACGGTCGACACCTACACCGGCTCGGCTACCGACACCAACGGCTTCTTCGACGTGCGGTCCATGGCCAACGCCGTCGACGCCTTCTTCGTCATGGCCTACGACATGGAGCGCAGCGACGCCCCGTCACCCAACGCTCCCCTCACCGGTCGCACCCCGAGCGACGCCGAAGCGGTGGCGGGGTACCTCTCTGCCGTCCCCGCCTCCAAGGTCGTCCTCGGCGTCCCCTTCTACGGCTACCAGTGGGCCACCACGGACAACACTCCCGGCTCGCCGGCCACCTCGGGCCCGGCGGCGGTCACCTACGCCCAACTGCGCTCCACCAGCGCTCCGGTCTACTGGGACTCCCAGTCCGACGTGCCCTGGACCGCCTACCAGGACCCCGCCGGTCAGTGGCACGAGGCCTACTTCGACGACCCCCACTCGGTGGCCCTCAAGGCCCAGCTGGCCAACCAGGCCCACTTGGCCGGCGTGGGCATCTGGGCCCTCGGCATGGACGGCAACGACCCGGCCATGATGGCCGCCCTGGTGGGCGGGGCCCAGGTGGTGAAGAGCTACTCCCCGGCCCCGGCCCCCACCACGACCACCAGCTCGACGTCGACGTCGACCACCAGCTCCACCTCGACCACCAGCACCACCGCTCCGAAGCAGAAGTCCTCGGGTACGAGCGGGGGCACGAGCGGGGGATCCGGCAGCGGCTCGGGGGGCAGCTCCCCGCCGGTCACTCAGCCGCCGCCCCCGACGACAGTGCCGACGCTGCCGAAGCTGTAGCGGCGCCCCCGGCGAATCAGGGCGCCGGCCGGGTCAGCCGGCTGGGCAGGCGACGGCGGGTCGGGAGGCCAGGACCGTCACGCTGGCCGACTGGGATCCCTGGGTGAGGCGCAGCTCGGTCGCCGAGCATGTCTGGGCCGGGCCCGACACCAGGATGGCCCCGGCCGGGTTGGTCTTCTCCACGATCCAGTAGGTGCCCGACGCCACGTGGGTGATGTCGATGTACTGGTCGGGGGTGTCCCAGGTGTAGACGTCACCCCACCCCGGGGTGATGCCCTCCTCGACGTAGGTGCCGCTGCCCGGGGTGGCGGTGGGGGCCGACACCTGCTGGGGGGCGTTGCAGCCGGGCTGGCCCACGTTTTCGCGCGGCCCGTTGGGTCCGGGCGTGCCGTAGCCGAAGTAGTCGTCGTCGGCCAGGCAGAACGACTCCTTGGACGACACCGACACCGATCGGCCGATGGATCCGTCCGGGTTGGCCGCGTGCAGGGAGTAGCCGATCAGGGCGTCGTAGTGGAAGTGCCCGTGCTCGAGGTGGAACTGGCAGTCGCCGGCGGGGCGGCTGACCGTGCGACCCCGCGACGTGCTGACGAACTGCACGGCGTGGCACTGGCCGGGCAGGTAGCCCACCTGGGACTGCCCCTTGGCCCCGGTGGCGGCGGCCGGAATGCCGACCGTCAGCGGGCCGGCTCCGGTGTTCTGCACGTCGCTGGTGAAGCGCAGGCACCTCGTCACCGGGTGCTCCACGGCGGTGGCCGAGGGGTTGTCCAGGCCGACCGTCTCGTCCAGGTAGCAGGAGGTGGACGTGGGGAAGCTGAACGGGAACGGGTAGCCGGCCGGCGTGGAGGTGGCGGGAGGCACGCCGCTGGTCACGACGTCGTAGGGGGCGAGGGCCCGCAACCTCGGCAGCTCGAAGCAGGCGGTGACCCCGGACACGGTTCCGCAGGTGGCCGGGGCCGGCTGCCAGGTGGCCGGTGTCAGGAGGCGGACCTCTCCGACCCATGCGGCGTTGGTGTCGTTGGCGAAGGTGAAGGTGACGACGATGGTGTACCGGCCGGCGCCGCCCGGCCTGACCAGCACCGACTCGCCGTTGGATCCGATGCCGTTCTGGGACCCCACCAGGTGCCCGGCCGGGTCGTACACGTACAGGTCGAAGCCGTCATCGGCGTTGTAGGTGCCGCCCGGGCCGGTGACGGTGTTCTTCAGGGAGGCGAGGAAGGGCGTCCTGGCCGCCGCCGGGGCCACGGTGAACTGGTACTCCTGGCACTCGGCCCCGCACACCTCGGGCGAGGGGTTGTTGACCAGGGGAAAAGGCGTCGGGTTGGTGACGGCCCCGTTGAAGTTGAGGATGGGGTGGGCGGGGCTGAGAGAGCCGAGCCGGGTCGGGGCGGACGCCGGCACCGGCGTCACCGGTGGCCCGGGGACGCCCAAGGGCCCGGACGAGTCGGCCAGGACCGGTACGGCCACCGCTCCGGCGAGGGCCAGGCAGCCGCCGAGGGCGCCGGCGAGGACGAGGCGCGCTGAACTCACCCCTAGGTCTTCTAGATGTACGGGCGGTGACCCTCCCGCCGGACTCCGCTCCCCGGGCCCCAGCGGGGCCGGCGGCTATACGTAACCGCCGCGGCGGCTCTCGACCGTGTAGCCGATCAGCACCGCCGCCATGGCCCCGGCGCCGAGGATGGCCGGCCATTCGCCGAAGACGAAGGCGAGGGCGGTGGCGGCAGCGCCCATGCCCATGGCGAAGGGCCAGATGCTGGAGCTGGGGAAGGCGCCGACCGTGCCGGCCCCGTCCTCGAGGTCGGCGGTGTCGCGGTCCTCGGGGCGGGCGCGCATGTGATGGCCCCACCAGTACAGGTAGCTGCCGGGGAGGAAGCCCAGGAAGGCGGTGAGCAGCAACATCACCGACCCGGCGTGCTCGTAGGAGGTGAACCAGTAGGCGATGCAGACGACGAAGAAGAACAGGGCGGTGCCGAGAAACACGTAGGCCTCGACGGAGTAGCCCCGCCGGTCCTTGGGCTCGGTCAGATCGCTCATCCCCGGGTCACCCCCGTCGGTCCCTCCGCCCCCACCAGCGGCTCGCCGTGGTTGTAGTCCCACACCGGCCGCTCGGAGCGGATGGGCGGCAGGCTCTCGAAGTTGTGGTGCGGGGGCGGCGAGGTGGTCCACCACTCGAGGGCGTGGCCGTCCCACGGGTTGCCCCCGGCAGGCACCGGCCGGCGCCAGGACACCCACATGTTGAGAAGGAAGAACACCATCGACAGCCCGAGCATGTAGGCGCCGGCCGAGGAGATCCGGTTGAGGACGGTGAAGCCGTCGCTCGGCTGGTACAGGGCGATCCGCCGGGGCATCCCGTGCAGGCCGACCAGGTACTGGGGGATGAAGGTCAGCCAGAAGCCGACGAACATGGTCCAGAAGTTGAGGTGGCCCAGGCCCTTGTGGGTCATCCGGCCGGTGAACTTCGGATACCAGTAGTACCAGCCGGCGAACCCGCCGAACACCGAGGTGCCGAACAGCACCTGGTGGAAGTGGGCGACCACGAAGTAGGTGTTGTTCACGTAGAAGTCCAGCGGCGGGGAGGCGAGGATCACCCCGGAGAGGCCGCCGGCCAGGAACACCACGAGGAAGCCCACGGCGAACAGCATCGGGGTATCGAACACGATCGAGCCCCGCCACATGGTGCCGATCCAGGCGAAGAACTTGATGCCGGTGGGGATGGCGATGAGCATGGTCATGGCCGAGAAGAACGGCAGGAGGACGGCCCCGGTGGTGAACATGTGGTGGGCCCACACGCCGGTGGACAGCCCGGCGATGGCCAGGGTGGCGAAGACCAGGCCCTTGTAGCCGAACACCGGCTTGCGCGAGAAGACGGGGAGGATCTCGGTCACCATGCCGAAGTAGGGCAGGGCCAGGATGTACACCTCCGGGTGGCCGAAGAACCAGAACAGGTGTTGCCACAGGATCGGCACCCCGCCGCCGTTCACCTCGAAGATGTGGGTGCCGAAGTGGCGGTCGAAGTACAGCATCACCAGGGCGCTGGTGAACACCGGGAAGGCCAGGAGGATCAGGATCGCCGTCACCAGCATGTTCCAGGTGAAGATCGGCATCCGGAACATCGTCATCCCCGGCGCCCGCAGCCCGAAGATGGTCGTGACGATGTTGATGCCGGTGAAGATGGCCGAGAACCCGGTGAGGGCCAGGGCCATGATCCACATGTCCGGCCCCCGGCCCGGCGAGTTCTGGATGTCGGTCAGGGGCGAGTAGGCGGTCCAGCCGAAGGCGGCCGCCCCCCCGTTGACCAGGAAGCTGGCGAACAGGATGAGGCCGCCGGAGAGGTACAGCCAGTAGGACAGGGCGTTGAGGCGGGGGAAGGCCATGTCGGGCGCGCCGACCTGGAGCGGCATGACGTAGTTGGTGAAGCCGCCGAAGGCGAAGGGGCCGGCGAAGAGCAGCAGCATCACCGTGCCGTGCATGGTGAACAGCTCGTTGTAGGCCTGCTGGCTGACCAGGTGGTTGTTGGGGCCGAGCAGCTGGGTGCGCATGAACATGGCCATGAGCCCGCCGCCGAGGAAGAAGATGATCGACGTGTACAGGTAGTTCTTGCCGATCACCTTGTGGTCGGTGGAGGTGATCCAGTACAGGAAACCCGTGCGCTCGTGGTGCTCGGGCTCGTGGACTGTCTCGTGCCGCTCGGCGAGAAGGGTCATGCTGCCGCCTTTGACGCTTGCTGTTGGACCCAGGTGTTGAACTGCGAGGCCGGAACCGTCTTCACGTAGAAGATCATCAGGCTGTGGTGCAGCCCGCACAGGAAGTTGCACCGCCCGGTGAAGCGCCCGCCCACGGTCGGGGTGAAATCGAACACGTTGGTGATGCCCGGCTGGGCGTAGCGCTGGAAGTCGAACGCCGGGATGAAGAACGAGTGCACGACGTCATCCGACACCAGGGTGACCCGGGTCGTCTCCTGCAGCGGCAGCTCGATGGTGGCGTAGCGCTGGGGCTCGCTGACCACCACGGCGTGGCGGCCGTCGGGCAGCGTGTAGTCGAACTTCCAGCCCCACTGGAAGGCGGTGACGGCCAGCTTCTGGTCCGGGTTGGCCGTTACGTGATCGACATAGTTCTCGCCCACGAAGGTGATGCCGAACAGGCCGCCGACCACCAGGACCGGGCCGAGGGTGTAGACGACCTCCCACGGCAGGTTGTACCGGGTCTGGCGGGGCATCTCGTCGGCCCGGCGGCGCCGGTAGCGCAGGACGCACCAGAAGATCAGCGCCCACACCAGGGCCCCGACCACCAGGGCGGTGATGTCGAAGCCGACGAACATCCGGTAGATGTACTGGCCCTGCTTGGTGGCGCCGGGGTTGTTCTCGAACCGGAAGCTCTGATTGCACCCGGCGAGCACCACGGCCAGCGCGGCCAGGGCCACGCTTTTCGCCGCCCGCCTGGGCCACCGGGGGGAGGTCCGGCCGCGGTCGACGGAACCTCTCGGCTCGGTGATCACGTCGGGGGAATCTAGCGGTCGGCCCCCGCCGGGTAGCAAGCTGGCCCGCCGGTCGTAGTCTGCGGAGCCGATGAGCGGTCCGGAGCTGCACCCCGACGTCGCTGACCTGGGGTTCCTGCTCGGCTCATGGTCGGGCGGGGGCACCGGCCGCTACCCCACCATCGACACCTTCTCCTACGGGGAGGAGGTCGTGTTCGCCCACGTGGGCAAACCCTTCGTCTCCTACGCCCAGCGCACGTGGAGCGTGCCGGAGCGCCGTCCTCTGCACTCCGAGACCGGTTACCTGCGCATGGCGGGCCCGGGCCGGCCGGAGCTGGTCCTGGCCCAGCCGAGCGGGGTGGTCGAGGTCCACACCGGCACCCTCACCGACGCCGTGGTCTCCCTCTCCGCCGTGCTGGTGGGGCGGACGCCGACGGCGAAAGAGGTGACCGCCGTCGAGCGGGTGCTCCGGGTGGACGGGGACGTCCTCTCCTACCGGGTGCGCATGGCGGCCGTGGGCCAGCCGCTGCAGGACCACCTCGAAGGCCAGCTGCACCGGACTGGCGTCAGGCTCGGCACCTAGGATCCCTCGGCCGCCCGAGGTGCGGCCGGCAAGGCCAGGCAAGCGCCCGGCGACCAGCAGGCGAGGAGGGGGACATGGCCGAAGATTTCGCAGTCTCGGACCGGGAGAGCCTGGCCAAGCTGCTGGAGGGCCTCTCCGACGACGACATCAACGCCGCCGTCGGCCCGACGGTCGACCAGGTGCTCGATCAGGTATTCGACGGGATGAGGCAGGCCTTCGTGCCAGAGCGGGCCGCCGGTCAGGCGGCGGTGGTCCAGTGGGACATCTCCGCCCCCGACGGGACCAAGACCTACCAGTTCAAGGTGGCCGACGGGGCCTGCGAGGTGGTGAAGGGGGCGGCGGAGAGCGCCCGGGTGACCCTCGGCCTCAGCCTTCCCGACTTTCTCCGCTTCGTCGCCGGCCAGCTCGACGGCATGCAGGCGTTCATGGGCGGCAAGCTGCGGCTGTCGGGCGACATGATGTTCGCCCAGAGCATGCAGTCCTGGTTCGCCGCCTGATCCGAGCCGGTTACGCCCGGGCGGCGGCGACGATGTGGTGCTCGGGGGCGGGGCGGGGCGGCTCCTTGCGGGTCAGGGCCGCCTCCACGGCCGGGGCCAGCCGCTCGGCCTTGGCCGCCTCCCGGTCCGCCTCTTCCTCCTTGAACTCGGGCAGGACGGTGCGGGCGAACAGCTCGAGGGACTCACAGATGTGCTCGTGGCGGTTCTTGCCGGCCTGGCTGACCAGGATGAGCTGGTCCACGCCGGATTCGGCGTAGCCCCGGCACAGGTCGCGGATCTGGGCCGGGGTGCCGATGGCGCCCCGCAGCGAGCCGAGGCCCTGCTGCAGCAGCTGGGCGCCGAGGGGCATCCCCGTCTGGGAGGCGACGTCGCGGTCGAAGCCGAAGTTGGACCGGTTGGCCTGGAACTGGTCCCATACATTGGTCCGGGCCGGAACGTGGTCGCCGAACACGTAGTAGTGGGCCAGCGAGTAGCCGAAGAAATGGCCGCCGTCGAGGCCCCGCTCGATGGCGGTGGCCTCGTCCTCGTGGCACATGAACGGGATGACGCACGCCACCTGCGGGTTGACGGCGAAGCCACCGGGCACGCACGCCTCCGAGGCGATGGTGGCGTAGTAGTCGTCCACCCACGCCTTGGCTTCGTGGGGCTCGATGAACGAGAAGGAGAGGGCCCCGATCCCCTTGGTGGCGGCGAGATGGATGGTCTCCCGGCGGCTGCAGGCGACCCACAGCGGCGGATGGGGCTTTCTGCAGGGGCTTGGGCACCACGTTGCGCACCGGCATCTTCAGGTGCTTGCCGTCCCAGCCGGCGAAGGGCTCCTCGACCATCATCCGGGTGACGGCGTCGAGCGCTTCGATCCACTGCTCGCGCTTGGTCTCGCGGTCGACGTTGAAGCCGCCGAGCTCGGCCGCCGAGGAGGACTCGCCCGTGCCGAACTCGACCCGGCCGTCAGAGATCAGGTCCAAGGTGGCGATGCGTTCGGCGACCCTGGCGCTGTGGTTGAACCCCTGGGGCAGCTGGACGATCCCGTGGCCCAACCGGATCTGCTTGGTGCGCTGGCTGGCCGCCCCGAGGAACACCTCGGGGGCACTGGAGTGGGAGTACTCCTCGAGGAAGTGGTGCTCGACCTCCCACACGAAATCGATGCCGAGGGAGTCGGCCAGCTCCACCTGCTCGGGCGTCCTTCAGCAGGCGGTGCTCCGACTCGGGGTCCCAGGGGCGGGGGAGCTGGTGCTCGTAGAAGATGCCGAACTTCACGTGATCCTCCCAGCGTGGGCCGGCGGCGCCGGCGGTGGTCTTACGGCGACGTCGTTACGGCGATGTCGTCACGGCAGCGTCTCAATGGCCTCGTCGAACAGCCGGAACAGGGGTGGCAGGCCGTGCGCCTGGCGGAGGGCGAGGGCCTGGCGCCGGCTGGTGCGCACCAGCTCGCGTGCCTCGCGTCCCGGCCAGGGCCGGGGCAGCAGCTCGGGGGGAAGCAGGGGATCGCCACCGAAACACTCCTGAAAGGCGACCGCCATCGACAACGCCAGGGGCAGGAAGGTCTCGTCACCGAGCCGCTGGCGCTGCTCGCGCATGCGTGACAGTTGGGTGGGCACGGCGGCGAAGGCGTCGACGAACTCCTGGTAGCGGAGGGCCAGGTCGTCGAGCTGCCACAGGCGGCGGGCCAGCTCGCGGGGGTCGCGCTCGCCACCGACCTCCAGGTCGTGGGTGGTGGCCACTGTCACCGCCTCGGCGACACCCAGCCGGTCGGCCTCGGCCTTGACGTCCTTGTGCCACGGGTGGGGCGACACATAGAGGCCGCCCTGCAGGGCGCTGCCGCCCAGCTGGCGCAGCCGGTCGCGGAAGGCGTCGCGGGCCGAGCGGTTGCGTTCGGGCACGGCGAAGCCCACCAGCCGCCACTGACCGTCCCATCCCCGCCCCGCCGCATCCTGGGCCCAGGCCAGCCGGGTCCGCTCCATGGTCGTGCCCAGGGCGGCCAGTCCGGCCTCGGTGGCCTCGAAGGTGGCGTTGCGCCCCGATCCCCGTCGGACGAAGAGGCCCTCGGCCACGATGCGCCGGAGGCAGGAGCGGACCTGGTCGGGGCTCTGCCCACAGGCCTCGGCCACCGGCAGCACCTCGGAGGCGAGGATGGTGCCCTCGGCCCGGGCCATCCCGAACACCAGCACCCTGGTCGGCACCTGCACGGTCGTTCGGGCCACGACCGCAGCTTAGGTGTTCACCCGGTACGGCGGCGGCGGGCCAGCCGGCCGGCGACATACCCGGCCTTGCGGGCTCCGGCCGGCAGCCGCTCGAGCCCGGGCTCGCTGGCCCGGCGGCCCCGGCCGACCAGCCGGCCGGCGGTGCGGGCCAATCCCAGGGCGGCCGGCCCGGCCGGCGGCGAGGGGGATGAGGCAGCGGAAGGGGAAGTGGAAGGGGGCCCCGCCGGCCGGGCGGCGGCCCGGGCCTCGTATCGAGTGACCCCCTGCAGCCGCCAGGCCACCACGGCCACGGCCTCGGCGACGAGAATCGACACGGCCGTCCGGCCCGGCGCCACTGGGGACAGGGCGAGCAGCCCGGCGAAGGCCAGATCGAGGCGGCGGTGTGTCGTCCGGCCCAGCGCCTTCCAGCCCCCGAGGGGGGGACCCGACAGGGCGGCGAGGACGGCGGACAGGGCCCCCGCTGCCACCAGCACGCCCATGGGCGGCCCGTACAGGTGCAGGCCCGTGGCGATCAGGGCGGCGGCGAGGAGGTACTCGGTCGCCTGGTGCAGGCCGAAGGGCAGGACCCGGCGGCCGGCGCGGTCCGGGCGCTCAGCTACCGGGCTTCTCCTCGGTGGCCTTGGCCGACTCCTTGGAGGATTCGCCGTTCGAGCCGCCCTCTTCGACTCCCTTGCGGAACTCGTGGGACGCCGAGCCCAGGGAACGGGCCAGCTTGGGGAGCTGGCTGCCCCCGAACAGCAGGGCTAGGACCAGGAGGACGATCGCCGTGTCGGGGCCCAGCAGGTTGGCAAGTACCACTTCGTGCTCCTTCTCCGGGGCGGTCACCCCGAAGGGCGCCCTGACACCAGGGTAGATCGCACACGGCCCCCTCTGGCACCCCCCTCACGGGAGATGCCCTGGAGGGGGCGGCGTGCGACCAGATGGGTTAAATGCCCGACATCCCGACGATGGGAGCGGCCAGCTGCTTGCCGCCCATCGACCCGAAGAAGTTGGCGTCGCCGAAGGAGAACACGCCGCCGTCGCGGGCGACGAACCAGTAGCCGCCGCCGTCGGGGGTTGCGGACATGCCGACGATCGGCTGGGCCAGGTGGATGTTGCCGGTCGACCCGAAGAAGTTGGCGTCACCGAAGGTGAAGATGCCGCCGTCGGCCGCCACCAGCCAGTAGCCGTTGCCGGTGGGCGTCGCCGCCATCCCGACGATGGGGGCGTTCAGGTGGATGTTGCCGAGCGAGCCGTGGAAGCGGGCGTCACCGAAGCTGAAGATGCCCCCGTCGCTGCCCACGAACCAGTAGCCGCCGCCGTCCGGAGTGGCCGCCATGCCCACGATGGGGGCCGCCAGCTTGATGTTGCCGGTGGAGCCGTGGAAGACGGCGTTACCAAAGCTGAATATGCCGCCGTCGCGGGCCACCAACCAGTAGCCGCCGCCATCCGGGGTGTAGGCCATCCCCACCACCGGCTGGGCCAGACGGATGTTGCCCGTCGACCCCCAGTAGTGGGCGTCGCCGAAGCTGAACACGCCACCGTCGGCGCCCACGAACCAGTAGCCGTTGGCATCCGGTGTGGTGCTCATGGCCACGATCGGTGCCGCCAGCTTTATGTTTCCGGTCGAGCCGTAGTAGTGGGCCACGCCGAAGCTGAAGATGCCGCCGTCGGAGCCGACCAGCCAGTAGCCCTGGGGGATCGTGCTGGACGGCTTGGTGAAGTTGTAGACATCCGACGCCGTCTTGGTCGGCTTGGTCGCCGCGTCCTGGGCGGTGATGCTGTCGGTTCCCTTGGTCGGCGGGTTGGCCGGGGCGGTGTAGGTGATGGAGACCGTCCCTTGGGCGCTGGCCGTGAACGGCTGGGGCGTGCTGGTCAGCTTGGTGGTGCCCGACGACGTCTTCACCGAGGCGGACCCACCCCCCGAAGCCGGCGAGAACGACAGGTAGACGGTTCCGCCCCCTTGGGGCTGGCCGTTGGACTGCACGGTGAGGGTCACCGGCACGGACTGGTTGGCGCCCAGGCTGCCGTCCGCCGCGATCGGGCTGGGATTGAACACGAAGGCGGCCGGGGCGTAGGTGTAGGAGTCGGTGTTGGTGCTCGACGGGCTGGACGACGCGTCCTGGGCGGTGATCACGTCTGTGCCGCTGGCCGGTGTCGTCGTCGGGGTGGTGTAGGTGATGAGCACCCGGCCGCCGGAGTCGGTGGTGTAGGCGCCCGGGGTCGAGCTGAGCGCTCCGCTGTTGGCCTGGGCGCCGAGGTTGCTGCTGGCCGGGTTGGTCGCCGTGGCCTTGCCGATCGGGGCGGCGCCGTTGGTGCCGGTCAGCGACAGGTAGACGGTGGCGCCGGCCTGCTTCTGGCCGCTCGAGTCCAGCACGAGCAGGGTGACGGTGACCGACTGGCTGGAGCCCAGGCTGCCGGTGGGGGCGATCGGCGTGGGGGAGAACTGGTACTGGGTCTGGCCGTAGTCGTACTCATCGGACACCGTCGCCCCCGGGTTGGACTGGGCGTCCTGCACGGTGATCACGTCCCGTCCCCCGGTGGGGAAGGACGGCACGCCCGAGCTCTGCTTGTAGTCGAACTTGATCTGGCCGTTGCTGTCCGTGCGGCACGGTGCCGGCGACGGCGAGTTGGTGGGGATGCTCGAGCACCCGCCTCCGGCCTGCACCGTGGCCGGGTCGGTGCTGAAGGACCCCCCGCCGTTCGGGGTCTGGGCCGATGCCCACACCGTGGCGTTGGCGTCCGGGGTGCCGTCCTGCTTGGTCGCCTGGAAGGTGATCACGATCGGGCTGCAGTTCTGGCAGGCCTTGAGGCTGCCGGCCGGCGCGATCGGCGTCGGCGTCATCGTGTACTTGTCGATCTGGACCGAGCCGTAGGTGTACGAGTCGGTCGCCGACACCGTCGGGCTGCTCGGGGCGTTCTGGGCGGTGATGGTGTCGGAGCCCTGGCTGGCCTCACCTCCGCAGCCGGCGCTGCCAAAGCAGCTACCGGCCGTCGAGTAGTCGATGGAGATCTTCCCGTCCGATCCGGCGGTGAACGCCGTGGGGGTGCTGGTCAGCTTGGTGCCATTGGCGGTGGCCGAGCCGGGCTGGGCTGTAGGGTCGCTGGGGTTCGAGGCGTTGGAGGTGAACGACAGGTACACCGTCGCCCCCGGCACCGGGTTGCCTCCTGAGTCGACTGCGGTCAGGACCACCGTCACGCTGGCGCCCGGCTGCAGCTTGCCTTGGGCGGCGATCGGGTTGGGATCGAACACGTAGTTGGCCGCGTCGGCCGACGCCGGCGCGCTCATCGCCACCAGCTGAGCCAGTGATGTCACCAGCGCGGCCGCGGTTCCCAGCACCGCCAGCCGTGCTCCCGCCGAATGCTTTCGCCACGTTCTCATTTGTCCGACGTCCCTCTCTGAGCGCCAAGTGCGGCAAAACGGTAGCCGTCGGCCGGTTGTCACTGGTGGTCGGTGGGCGTTTCGCGCCATTTGCCGGAGCGCCAGCGGCCCATGAGCACCGCCGCCCGGGTCGCCAGCCAACAGAGCAGCGCGGCCCACACCCCGACGATGCCCAACGAGTGGAAGTGAAGGGTGACGGCAGCGGCCGGCAGGAAGCCGACCAGGGCGATGGCCATCGCCGACCGCAGGAAGCGGAAGTCACCGGCGCCCAGCAGGACTCCGTCGAGCTCGAAGGCCACCGCCGCCAGCGGAAGCGACGCCCCCGCCAGGGCGATGGCGATGGCCGCCTGGTGCTGGATCTGACGGTCCCCGCTGAACACCGCCGGTAGCACCGGCGCCAGGGCGGCGGTCACCGCCCCCAGCCCGGCGGCGGCGATGACCCCGCGCGAAAGGACCCGCCCGCCCAGTCGGGCGGCGGCGTACGGGTCGCCGGCGCCCAGCGCCTCGCCCACCAGGATCTGGGCCGGCACGGCCAGGGCGTCGAGCGACAACGCCACCAGGAACCAGACCTGCAGGCCGATCTGGTGGCCGCCGAGGACGGCGGGCCCGACTCTGGCCGCCACCGCCGTGCTGCCGCTCAGGGCCAGCAGGAGCGCGACGGTGCGGACCACCAGCACCACCCCCGAGGAGAACAGCCGGCGCACCTCACGGCGCCGGGGCCGCCAGTCGGCGCCCGCCGCCCGCAACCGGGCCCGGCTGGCCCCGAGGAAGAGGGCCGCTCCGACCACCTGGGCCAGGACGGTGCCGAGGGCCGAGCCGGCGACGCCGAGGCCGGCGCCGTACACCAGGGCGACCTCGAGCACGACGTTGAGGGCATTGCTCGACAGGGTGATGACGAAAGGGGTGCGGGTGTCGGCCGTGCCCCGCAGGTGTCCGCTCCCGGCGAGGACGCAGAGCACGAAGGGCAGGCCGCCGGCCGCCACCCTCAGGTAGGTGGTGGCCTGATGGGCCACCGCGTGGTGGGCCCCGGCCACCGAGGCGATGAACGGGGCGGCCGCCTCCACCACCAGGGCCAGCGCCACCCCCATGCCGGCGGCGACCCAGTAGGCGGCTACCGCCGCCCGGGCCGCGGACTGGCGGTCGCCCCGCCCCCGCAGGAAGGCCACCCGCTGGGTGGTGGCCATGGACAGAAAGCCGCATCCGTAGACGGCGAAGTTGAGCACGGCGGTGGCCACCGCCAGTCCGCCGAGCGGTGCCCGACCGAGGTGGCCGACGATGGCGGTGTCGGTCAGGTTGTACAGCGGCTCGACGGCCAGGGCCCCCAGCGCCGGAAGGGCCAGGCCGGCGATGCGACGGTCGAGGGGGTCCACCGGGCCGAGCCTTTCAGAACACCATGCGACCCTCCGGCCGGCCGGCCTGAGTCACTGCCGGGGTCACCGGGGTACGAACCCACCATGGCGACCAGTGTCGGCCAGCAGCAGGTGGAGGGCCGGGCCGAGGAGCCGCAGCGCCGTCCCGCGCTGTCCGTCGTCGCCCTGGTGCCGCGCACGTCTCTCGGTCGTCAGCGAGACGCCTTCGCCGCCGCCGTGCTCGAGGTGCTCGAGAAGCTCGACGTACCCGTGCGCGTCGTCACCGGCAGGACGAGGACGGCGGCCGCGGGCTCGGCCGCCGGTGTCGTAAGCCGGGCCCGCTCGGAGCCCCCCACCCACGTGCTGTGCTTCGACCCGGCCCTCGCCCCGGTGGCGGCCGCCATACACATGGTCTCCGGGCGGCGGCCCCGGTTGCTGTTGTTCTGCACGGGGACCGACCTGATCGACGCCGGGCCGCTGTCGCAGGCGGTGATGGGCCGCCTGCCGATCCGGTTGGTGGCGACCGATGGCGCCGCCGGCGCCGCCCTGTCCGCCCGCTACGGGCCGGTCGACCTGCTCCGCCCCTCCGTCGACGAAGAGGCCTACCGCGCCCTACTCAGCCTCGAGCCGACGCCGGAGCCGGACTCCACGAACCCGCCTGCCCTGCTCAGCTTCATGCCCCTCGACGCGGCCGGCGAGAGCGGAGTGATGACCCTCCTGAGGGCCGTCGAGCTGGTGCGGGCGCGCCACGCCGATCTGAACCTCACCATCGCCGGGCCGGGCCAGCCGACGTCGGAGCTGACGCGCGCACTGGCCGAGCGGGCCACGTGGGCCACCGCGCTCACCTCGACCGACCTTTTCGATCTGCGGGCGGCGCTCGCCCGCTGTCACCTGTTCGTGGTGCCGGGCCGCCGGTCCGGCCTCGCTCACCGGCCCGACGACTTCGGCATCCCGTTGATCCACGCCCAGCTGGCGGCCACACCGGTGATCGCCCCGCCCGACGGGTCCGGCAGCGACGCCTTCGTGGAGGGGATCACCGGCATCCGCCCGGTCAACGCCACGGCCGAGAGCCTGGCCCGTTGCATCCTCACCTTCCTCGATCACGAGTCGGTCCTGCAGCGCACGGCCCGCAACGCCCGGTTGTGGGCGTCTTTCGGGTGCGCCCCCGGCAGGTTTGCCACCCAGGTGCGCCAGATCGTGCTCAACGCCGAGCCTGATGAGATCCGCATGCCGGCGTTGGCCCTGGTGAGCCCACTGCCCTGAACGGGTACGGACCCAGGGTGAGCAAGCAAATGGTCAGTGACTACGTCATCCAGCGGCTGCGCGAATGGGGGGTCGACCACATCTTCGGCTATCCCGGGGATGGCATCAACGGCCTCATGGGTGCCCTCAACCGGGCGGGCAACAAGCCCAAGTTCGTGCAGGCCCGCCACGAGGAGATGGCCGCCTTCTCCGCCGTCGGTTACGCCAAGTTCACCGGACGGCCCGGCGTCTGCATGGCTACCTCCGGCCCCGGCGCCATCCACCTGCTCAATGGTCTCTACGACGCCTCCCTCGACCACGTGCCGGTCGTGGCCATCGTCGGTCAGCAGGCCCGGACGGCTCTCGGCGGCAACTACCAGCAGGAAGTGGATTTGACCTCGCTGTTCAAGGACGTCGCCCACGAGTACGTCCACATGGCCACCACCGCCGAGCAGTTCCCACTGCTGATCGACCGGGCCATGCGCACGGCGATGAGCGAGCGCTGCGTCGCCTGCGTCATCATCCCGACCGACCTCCAAGAGGAGGAGTGGAGCCGACCGCAGCACACCTTCAAGGAGATGCTCAGCTCCGATGCCTACGCCGCGGCCGAGGTGGTGCCGGCCGAGGAGCAGCTGCGCCAGGCGGCCGAGGTGCTGAACTCGGGCCAGCGGGTGGCGATGCTCGTCGGGCAGGGGGCCCGGGCCGCCCGTCAGGAGGTGCTCGAGGTGGCGGACATCCTCGGGGCCGGGGTGGCCAAGGCCCTGTTGGGAAAGGACGTGCTGCCTGACGACCACCCGGTCGTGACCGGAGCCATCGGCCTGCTCGGCACCCGACCCAGCTACGACCTGATGATGGAGTGCGACACGCTGCTGATGGTCGGCTCCAGCTTCCCGTACTCGCAGTTCCTGCCCGAGTGGGGCCAGGCCCGCGGGGTGCAGATCGACATCGACGCCCGCATGATCGGCATCCGCTACCCGATGGAGGTCAACCTGGTGGGCGACGCCCGGGCAACCCTGCGGGCGCTCATCCCGCTGCTCCAGCGCAAGACGGACCGCTCGTGGCAGGAGAAGATCGGCGAGGAGATCATCCGGTGGTGGAAGGTCGTCGAGGCCCGCGCCCACCTGGAGGCCAAGCCGCTCAACCCGCAGTACGTGTTCTGGGAGCTGTCGCCCCGCCTGCCCGACGACGCCATCATCGCCGCCGACTCGGGCTCGACCGCCAACTGGTACGCCCGCGACCTGAAGTTCCGCGGCAACATGCGCGGCTCGTTGTCGGGCACATTGGCGACCATGGGGCCGGGCGTGCCCTATGCCATCGGCGCCAAGTTCGGCAACCCCCATCGGCCGGTGTTCGCCCTGGTGGGCGACGGCGCCATGCAGATGAACGGCATCAATGAGCTCATCACCATCTCGAAGTACTGGAAGGAGTGGGCCGATCCCCGCCTGGTGATCCTCGTGCTCAACAACCGCGACCTGAACCAGGTCACCTGGGAGATGCGGGCGATGTCAGGAGACCCCAAGTTCGAGGCCTCCCAGGAGCTTCCCCCGTTCCAGTACGCGGCCTACGCCGAGATGCTCGGCCTCAAGGGCATCACCGTCGACAAGAAGGACGAGGTTGGGCCGGCGTGGGATGCAGCCCTCGCCGCCGACCGCCCGGTGGTGGTCGACGCCGTCACCGACCCCGAGGTGCCGCCGCTGCCGCCCCACATCGAGTTCGAGCAGGCCAAGTCGCTGTTGGCCGCCATGATGAAGGGCGACCCCGCCAGCCGCGAGATCATCCGCCAGGGCTTCAAGGGCAAGCTCCAGGAGTTCGTGCCCCACCGATGACGGACGGCGCCGTCCCCGTCGAACGGGTCGAGGCCCACGCCTACACCATTCCGACCGACAAGCCGGAGTCCGACGGGACCATGCAGTGGGACTCCACCACCATTGTGGTCGTCGAAGCCCACGCCGGTGGGCGCACCGGCGTGGGGTGGACCTACTGCCACCAGGCCGCCGCCGATTTGGTGAGCTCCACGCTGGCCGAGGTGGTTCGGGGGCGCGACGCCCTGGCCGTGGGCGCCGTGTGGGATGCCATGGTGGCGGCGGTGCGCAACATCGGCCGGCCCGGTCTGGCGTCGGAGGCGATCTCCGCCGTCGACATCGCCCTGTGGGATCTCAAGGCCCGCCTCCTCGAGGTGCCGTTGGTCGTGGCGCTCGACGCCGTTCACGAAGCCACCCCCATCTACGGAAGCGGCGGGTTCACCACCTACTCGCCCCAGGAAGTTGCCGAGCAACTGGGCGGGTGGGCCGAGGCGGGCATACCTCGGGTGAAGATGAAGGTCGGGCGCCACCCTGATCAGGACCCAGCCCGAGTCGAGGCCGCTCGCCGGGCGGTGGGAGATGACGTCGAGCTGTACGTCGACGCCAACGGCGCCTACAGCCGCAAGCAGGCCCTCTGGTGGGCGGGCTGGTTCGCCGACCGGGGGGTGCGCTGGTTCGAGGAGCCCGTCACCTCCGACGACCTGGCCGGGTTGCGCCTGCTGCGCGACCGGGGGCCCGCCGGCCTGGACATCGCCGCCGGGGAGTACGGCTACGAGATCACCTACTTCCGCCGCATGCTCGATGCCGGCGCGGTGGACTGCCTGCAGGCCGACCCCACCCGCTGCGGGGGCATCACCGGCTACCTCAAGGTCGGGTCGCTGTGCGACGCCCACACCGTGGACCTGTCGGCCCACTGCGCCCCGCAGGTCAGCGCCCAGGCGTCGACGGCGGTGTGGCACATGCGCCACCTCGAGTACTTCCACGACCACGTCCGCATCGAGCATGTCCTGTTCGACGGGTGCCTCGAGCCGGCGGCCGGCGGCGTCCTCGTCCCGGACCGGTCCCGCCCGGGCCTCGGCCTCGAGCTCAAGCAGGCCGACGCCGCCCGTTTCGCCGCCTGAGCCGGGCTGGACCACCTCATCTGTTCGGCAGATGGCCGACATCTGCAATTGCTGTTGGACAGATGGAGGCCGTCAGTAGAAAATGTTCAGCAGCTGGTGAGGTCCCGGAATCCCCCCCTCCGGTTGACCCTCCAGGTGGTGCGAAGGGCCGGCTATCCCCCCAGCCGGCCCTTTGCTTTTTCTCAGCTTTGGGCCGGTCCCGCCCGGTTGGGTCGCCGGAGCGTCGGGGAGGAAAGGGCCGTGCCCGACCAGGACCACCACACCACCGCCGCCGAGGGGCCCGCCCCCGGCGCAGCTCGCGCCGCCCCGCTGTCCTCGTCGTCGTCCGGGCCGGGCTCGCCCCCGGCCACCCGCCCGGCGCCGACCGGCCTGGCCGAGGGGAGCCCGACCCCTTTTCGCCCCCCGCCGGGGTGGTATCCGGACCCCGCCGGTGGGGATCGCCAGCGATGGTGGGACGGCCGCTCATGGTGTGACGACACCCGGCCGGCCGAGCGGCGGCCGCCCGACGAGCCCTGATAGAAGGACGTCCGTGCCCTTCCCCCGACGCTTGATCAAGGCCGCCCTGACGCCGGCCGCCGCCGCCACGCTGGCCCTGGTCGCCGCCGCCTGCGGCGGGTCCGGCGGCGCCACCGCCAAGTCGACGACCACGTCGTCAGCGGCCGGCCGAGGCGCTGCGGCGCCGACCCTCCAGGCGACGCTGGCGTCCTATCGCCTGACCGCTCCGTTGTCGCGCGAGGTGGTGTTGGCCGACGGCACGTCGCTGGTGATCCTCGGCGGCCTGGACCGCGCGCAGCAGTCGGCCGCCGGGGTGTACCGCCTCGACCCGGCCACCGGCCAGCTCAGCCACCTCGGGGCCCTGCCGAGCCCGGTCCACGACGCGGCCGGCGCTGAGGTCGGCGGCCGGTGGTTGGTCCTCGGCGGCGGGGCCCCCACCACCTTCGACAAGGTCCAGTCCTTTTCGCCCTCGGCCGGCGGGGGGCAGCTGGTCGGACATCTGCCCCGGCCCCGCTCGGACCTGGCGGCGGCCACCATCGGAGGCACCGCCTACGTCGCCGGCGGCTACGACGGGTCACGGCCGACACCGGAGATCCTGGCCACCACCGACGGTTCGAGCTTCCGCCAGGTTGGCACCCTGACCGACGGGGTGCGCTACCCGGCGGTGGCGGCGAGCGGAGGCAAGCTCTATCTGTTCGGCGGGGAGTCGGGGTCGTCGGTGACCGCCGACATCCAGGCCTTCGACCCCGGCTCCGGCCAGGTGCGGGTCGTGGGCCAGCTGCCGGCGCCGCTGTCCCACGCCTCGGCCGTCACCCTCGGAGGCCAGATCTGGGTGCTCGGGGGCAAGGTGGGCAACGCCGCCAGCGACCAGATCCTGCGCTTCGACCCCTCTACCGGCAAGGTGAGCGCCGCCGGCCAGCTGCCCGAGGCGGTCACCGACGCCGGAGCCACCGTGGTGGGCGACACCGGCTACCTGGTCGGGGGAGAGGCGCCCCAGACCCTGGACACGGTCGTCACCCTGACCGTCACCACCGGGCCCAGCGCCCTCGGCGGTGCACCTGATCCGGCCCCCGCCGCCGCCTCCGTGCCCGGGTCGTCGACGTGGAAGCCGGGCCAGGCCCCGTTCAAGGGCCAGCTTCTCATCGCCGACCGGGGCAACGACCGGCTCATCGTCGTCGACGCCAACAAGCAGCTGCTCTGGCAGTACCCGTCGGCGACGGCGCCCGCCCCCCCGGGAGGGTTCTACTTCCCCGACGACGGCTTCTTCGTCCGCCACGGGACGTCGATCATCTCGAACGAGGAAGGCAACAACACCATCGTCCAGATCAGCTACCCGGCCGGACAGGTCATCTGGACCTACGGGCACCCGCACTCGCCTGGCTCGGCCGCCGGGTACCTCAACCAGCCCGATGACGCCTACCTGCTCGCCGACGGGACGGTGTCGGTGGCCGACGCCATGAACTGCCGCATCCTGTTCATCGACGGCCAAGGGTCGCCGGTCAGCCAGATCGGCACGACCGGGCGCTGCGTGCACGCGCCCCCCACCGAGCTGGGCTATCCCAACGGTGACACGCCGCTGCCCGACGGGAACTTCCTCATCTCGGAGATCCACGGCTCCTGGATCTCCGAGTACACCCCGGCCGGAGGCCTCGTATGGACGGTCCAGCTGCCGATCGCCTACCCGTCCGACCCTCAACAGCTCGGACCCGACCTCTACATCGTCGCCGACTACAGCAGGCCGGGCGGCATCTACGAGTTCAACCGCGAGGGCCAGATCCTCTGGTCGTACAAGCCGACGTCGGGGGAGGACATGCTCGACCACCCGAGCCTGGCCGAGCGACTGCCGAACGGGCTCATCGGCACCAACGACGACTACCGGCACCGGGTGGTGCTGATCGACCCGACCACCGGCCAGATCGCCTGGCAGTACGGGCAGACCGACGTGGCGGGCACCGGCGCCGACCAGTTGCACACCCCTGACGGCTTCGACCTGCTGGCGCCCGATCACACCACGCCCACCCATCCGCAGACCGGATGAGGATCGCCGCCCGTAGCATCGGGTCGTGAACCTCGACGACGGCGAGATCATCAACCTCGGACCGGTGGAGGGCCGGGTGCTGGGATGCCTGCTCGAGAAGGAGCGGACGACCCCGGACAACTACCCGCTCACCCTCAACAGCGTCCGGCTGGCCTGCAACCAGGCGTCCAGCCGCGACCCGGTCGTCACCTACGACGAGGCCACGGTCGCCGACGCCCTCGCCTCCCTTCGCCAGAAGCAGCTCATCCGCATCGTGCACAGCCCGTCCAACCGGGCCGCCAAGTACCGCCACGTTGTCGACGAGGTGCTCGAGCTCGGGCGGGAGGAGCTCGCCGTGCTGTGCCTGTTGCTGCTGCGCGGCCCCCAGACGCTGGGGGAGCTGCGCACCCGCAGCGAGCGTCTGGCCGAGTTCTCCTCGCTCACCGAGGTTCAGGCCGTTCTCGATCGCCTGGCCGGCAGGCAGCCCCCGTTGGTGCGGATGCTCGACCGTCAACCCGGCCAGAAGGAGGCGCGGGTCGCCCAGCTCCTCGCCGAGGAGGTCGGGGGCGGGGCCTCGGCCGAAGGCGGTGAGTCGCAGTCGACGGACTCTCCGTCCGCCGCTCCGGTGAGCGCCACCGGCGTCGACCGGGTGTCGGCGCTCGAGTCAGATCTCGACGCCCTCCGGGGCGAGGTGAGCGAGTTGCGTCGCGCCGTCGAGGAGCTGTGCTCGTCCCTCGGCGTCTCCCCGCCATGAGCCACCGAGGCAAGCTTCTCGTGGCCAATCCGGCTCTGCCGGACCCCAACTTCCACCGCACGGTCGTGCTCATGCTCGAGCACAACGACGACGGCGCGGTGGGCGTCGTGCTCAACCGACCCAGCGACACCCACGTCGGCGAAGCCCTTCCGGCCCTGGCCGAGGTGGCGTCCGAACCTGCCGTCGTCCACGTGGGCGGACCGGTCGCTCCCACCGCCGCCCTCTGCCTCGCCCGCATGCGCCAGACCGACGAGGCCGAGGGGGTCGCCCACCTGTTCGGCGCTCTCGGCAGCATCGACCTCGACCAGGACCTCGACCTGCTCGTTCCCTCGGTCGAGGGCGTCCGCGTGTTCGCCGGCTACTCGGGGTGGGCGGCCGGCCAGCTGGAAGGGGAGATCGACGCCGGGGCGTGGTTCGTGGTCGGCATGGAGTCGGACGACCCCTTCTCGGCCCGCTCGTCCCAGCTGTGGCGCGACGTCCTACGCCGCCAGCCCCCGTCGTTGGCCATGCTCGCCTCCTTCCCCGAGGACGTCACCACCAACTAGCCCCCCGCGCCGGCGACACCTCCCAGGTCCTTCCTACGGCAGGGGGCGGTCCGCCCTGCCGCTCGGATCCATCCCGCCCGTGCCGATGCAAACCCGGGCGGTCGTGAGCTGACGCGGTTGCCCGCACTCCACCACACCTGAAGACCCACGGCGGGTCTGTCTTCAAGGAGGCGTGAGTTGCGCCCACAGAGCGTTCTCGCCCAGCCGCAACCGGTGCCGGCCGTCCTGGCGGCGATCGCCGCCCTATTCGTCCTCCTGGCCGTCTGGCGCCCGGGGCCGGCCGCCGTCACCCACCGCGCCGCCCGGTCGGGCGCCGCCGCCGAGGCCCCGGCGACGGGCCGCCCCGCACCGACCGCCCCCGCCCCCCCGACCGAGCTGCCCCGTTGGATGGTCACCCCGGCCGGGTCGGTGGAGCCCCTCGGCGGGGCCCGTCAGCTCGGTCAGCTCGTCGGCACCCGGCTGACGGCGCCGATCATCGCCCTGGTGCCCACGCCCGACGGGGGCGGCTACTGGCTGGCCGGCGCCGACGGCGGGGTGTTCGCCTTCGGCGGCGCCCGCTTCTACGGCTCGGCCGGGGGGATGGCCCTGGCCCGCCCGGTAGCCGCCATGGTCGCCACGCCCGACGGCCACGGCTACTGGCTGGCGTCGGCGGACGGTGGCGTCTTCACCTACGGCGACGCCCGCTTCTACGGCTCGGCCGGCGATCTCGCCCTCTCGAAGCCGGTGGTGGCCATGGCGGCCACCGGGGCCGGTCGCGGCTACTGGCTGGTGTCGGCGGACGGTGGGGTGTTCACCTACGGCGACGCCCGCTTCTACGGCTCGGCCGGCACCGTCGGCCTGGCCCGTCCCATCGTGGCCGTCACGGCCACTCCGGACGACCGTGGCTACTGGCTGGTGTCGGCGGACGGCGGGGTGTTCACCTACGGCGACGCCCGGTACTTCGGATCATCGGGGGGCCGGCCGGCAGCCACCACCGAGGCGCTGGTCCCGACCGTGGCAGGCGATGGCTACTGGCTCATGGGATCGGACGGCTCCGTGCACCCCTTCGGCGCCGCCACCCGCCGGCCGGGCCCCGCCCTTCCCGGGCGCACGTTCGCCCCCCGCGCCTCGAGAAGCGCCAGCATCACTGCCTTGCTGGCCGCGGCCCGCCAGCCGGTTCAGCCGACGGAGACAGCGACGGCGACCGCGGCGGTCGCCTCGGTCGGAGTGCCGGGAGCGGTGCCGGTGGGAGGCCACGGTCCGAAGGCGGCCGCCACCGCCCTGGCCTGGGCGATGAACCAGATCGGCAAGCCCTACGTGTGGGGCGGCACCGGCCCGGTCGGGTTCGACTGCTCGGGCCTCACCATGGACGCGTTCGCCGCCGCCGGCGTGTCCCTGCCGAGGCTGGCCGCCGACCAGTTCGGCGCCGGAGCCCACCTGCCGGTCGACGAGGCGGCGCCCGGGGACCTCATCTTCTGGGCGTCGGATCCGAACGACCCGGCGACCATCTACCACGTCGGCGTCTACATAGGTGGGGGCTTGATGGTGCACGCCCCCCACAGCGGTGAGTCGGTCGAGGTGATACCGGTGTTCGCCGCTGACCTGTTCCCGGTGGCTACCCGCCCGTAGGGCGCTCTCTCAGCCGAGCGCCCTACGGACCGCCTCCACCAGGCGGGTGGCACGGGGGTCGGCGGTGATGTTGAGCCCCATCCGGTTCATCACGTAGCCGAAGCCCAGGTTCGCATCGGCGTCGGCGAAGCCGAGGGACCCGCCGGCTCCGGCGTGGCCGAACGAGCGGGGGCCGAGCATCGGGGTCATCGGGGAGTCGAGCATGAACCCGCAGCCGTACCGGGTGTCGACCACCAGCGTCCGGTCCGGTCCCTCCGACTGGACCTCGCTGGCGTGGGCGGCGGTGGCTGGATCGAAGAGGCGGACCCCGTCGACCTCCCCGACGGTGGCGGCGTACAGGCGCGACAGGGAGCGGGCCGTGGTGATGCCGTTGGCCGCCGGCATCTCGGTGGCGTGGCATTCGCGGGTGTTGAAGGGCATGGACTCGCCGATCAGGCCGAGGGCCCCGTCGAGGGTGAGCGCCCGCAGCCCGAGAGCGTCCTCGGCGAGGAAGGCGGCGGCGAACTCGAGCAGCTCGGGATCGATCCGGGTCGGCAGCTCCATGGACAACGGAGCGACCCGTGCCTCTTCCTCCTCGGGCAGGCCGATCCAGAACTCGAGGCCGAGCGGGTCCGCCACCTCGTCGGCGAAGAAGCGGCCGACCGACCTGCCCGTGACCCGGCGGACCACCTCACCGACCAACCAGCCGAAGGTGAGGGCGTGATAGCCGTGCACGGTGCCGGGCTCCCACAGCGGCGGCTGGGCGGCCAGCGCCTCGACGACGGGCGTCACCTCGCAGACCTGCTCGAAGGAGAGCTTGGTGTCGAGCGCCGGCAATCCCGCCCGGTGCGACAGCAGCCAGCGGACGGGGATCGTCTCCTTGCCGGCGGCGGCGAACTCGGGCCAGTAGGACGCGACAGGAGCGTCAAGGTCGATCTGTCCCCGCTGGGCGAGCAGGTTGGCGCAGATGGCGGTGGCGCCCTTCGTCGTGGAGAACACCAACTGCAACGTGTCGGGTCCGTAGGGACGGCCCGAGGCCGGATCAGCGACACCGCCCCACAGGTCGACCACGACGCGGCCGTCGACATGGAGACAGAAGGCCGCACCCGTCTCGGATCCCTCGGCGAAGTTCTGACCGAAGGCGTCGGCCACCGGGCCGTAGCCCGGCTCGGCATCGCCCTGAACTTGCGGCAGCTGCTGCACGGTTCGTTCCCCTCCCGTCACCCAGCGTCACCCGGGAACCCCCCATGTTGGACCATCCCCGAGCCGCTGGCGCGCGCCGGTTCGGGAGTGCCCCAGCCGGATCGGTGGTCGCTAGAGTGCGCCCTCCGGGTCGGCCGGCCCAATCGAACCGGCGGAGAGCGATGACGGTCCTGATCACGGCGGAATCAATCGTGCTGGTGCTGCTGGTGGTGCTGGTCGCCGGGCTGCTGCGCAGCCACGCCGACATCCTGCGGGCGCTGCACGAGCTCGGAGTCGGAGACCCCACCAGCGCCGAGGGACCAGGGGCCCCCAGCGTGGCGGTGCCCCTGTCGGCCGGGCGCCGGTCCGACGCCTCCGCCGTTCCGGCCGCCCTGGTGGGTGTCACCCCCAGCGGTGAGACCGCCAGCGTCGCCGTGGCCGGCGCGGGCACGGACGTGCTCATCGCCTTCCTGTCCAGCGGCTGCGGCACCTGCGCCGGGTTCTGGCAGGAGCTCGGCCGGGGCGCCCACTCCCAGCTGCAGGGGACACGGGTGGTCGTGGTGACCCGCGACCCGTCGGAGGAGAGCATCTCGGCCGTGGCCCGCCTGGCTCCTGCCGACCTCACCGTGCTCATGTCCAACGACGCCTGGGAGGACTTCCGGGTTCCCGGCTCGCCGTATTTCGTCTTCGTGGACGGCGAGGCCGCCGCCGTCACAGGGGAGGGCACGGCGGCGCGTTGGGACCAGCTGGTGTCGCTCTACGCCCAGGCGAGGGCTGACTCAGCCACGACCCCGGCCGCCGCCGGCCGGGGCGCCAGCGGATCCGGTGGTTGGCGCAGATGGTTGAACGACGCCGACCGCGAGGCGCGGGCGGATCGCGAGCTGATGGCGGCCGGCATCCATCCCGGCCATCCCAGCCTGCACCCGCCGGCCCGGGCCGGTGGCGACGGTCCGGACGGTGCGGGTGTGACCAGCCGGTGACGGCGGTGGTGTGGGCGGGTCTGGCCACCTCCGTGGCCGCGGGCCTGCGTTCGAGCTGGTCGCCCTGAGGGGAGTCGATGCTGGCGAGCATCAACCCTCTCGGGGAGAGGGCACGGAACAACCGATGGTGGCTGACCGCCTATCCGTACCTGGTGGCGTCGGCCGCCGGCGGGGCGGCCCTCGGCGGGCTCATCGGCGCCGTGGGCGCCGCCGTCATTCCGGCTTCAGCCCGGGGCGGGGGGCTGGCCGCCGCCGCTGCCGTGGCCTGCTGGGGGGCGGCGGTGGCCGACCTCACCGGTAGGCGGCTGCCGGGCCTGCGCCGGCAGGTAAACGAGGACTGGCTGGCGTCTTACCGGGGCTGGGTCTACGGGGTGGGTTTCGGCGCCCAGCTCGGCGCGGGGTTGTTCACCATCGTCACCACCGCCACTGTGTACCTCTGCTTTGGGCTGGCGCTCTTGTCGGGCTCTCCGGGGGCGGGCGCCGGCATCGGTGTCGTGTTTGGCGTGGCCCGGGCGGTGCCGGTGCTCACCACGGCCCGGATCGACGGACCCGAAGCGCTGCGGCGCTTCCACCGCCGGATGCAGGCCGGCCTGCCGCTCGCCGCTCGGTTGGCGGCGGCCACCGCCGCCGCGGCCGGCACCGCCCTCGGAGTGGCGGCAGTGGCCCGTTGACGCGCCTGGCCGCCTACGGGATCGCCGTCACACCACCGGCGGGTTGGGACGTCCGTATCTACCGGCGGCCCGCCGCCGACGGGGAGACCACCCACACCGTCATGCACGCCGCCAACTTCCCTCTGCCCGCCGTGCGGGCCGACTACGGCGGAGGGGCGGTGGAACGGATGGGTCCCGCCCACGCCTTCGTCGCCCTGCTCGAGTTCCACCCCGACGACGCCGGTTCGCCGCTGTTCTCCCGCCAGGGCATCCCCGAAGCGCTTGACCCCGACCGCTTCGACCCGACCACCCTGCAGCGTCAGCTGCCCGGCCAGGCGGGGGCCCAGTCGTTCTTCTCCGCCCGCCACCGCTGCTTCTGTCTTTATGTCGTCCTCGGCAGCTACACCCGTCGGGCCCAGCTGGTCGCCGAGGTCAACCGGCTGCTGCCGACCGTCACCGTCGCCGGCCCGGTCAGGGCGGTCGAGTGATCCTCAGCGCCCCCGTGCTCGGGCTGGCCGCCCTGCTGGGGGCGGCAGGACTGGCCAAGGTGGCCCGCCCGGCCCCGACTGCCCGGGCCCTGCGCTCGGTCGGCCTGCCCGTGCCGGCCGGGCTGGTGCGGGCCGGAGCGGCGGCGGAGGTGGCGGTCGGAGGCGGCTTCGTCCTGTTCGGAGGGTGGCTGGCGGCGGGGGCGGTCGCCCTCAGCTACGCCGGTTTCGCCGTGTTCGTCGGCGCCGCCCTGGCCCGGGGTGGCACGGTGTCCTCCTGCGGTTGCTTCGGTGAGCCCGACACGCCGCCCACCCTGACCCACCTACTGGTGTGCGCGGCCGGGGCGGCCGGGGCGGCGGCGGCCGCCTCCACCCACCCCGTCGGGGCCTGGGCTCTGGTGTCCGCCCACCCCGCCCAAGCGCCGGCCCTGCTGCTCCTGGTGGCCTGCACCGCCTACTGCGGGTACCTGCTGATGGCGGTGGCGCCCCGCCTCGCCGCCCGAAGGCTGGCCCGGTGAGCGTCTGGCTGGTCGACCGGGCGGCGGCGGCGCTGGGAGCCCGCACCAGCCGGCGCGGCTTCCTCGCCCGCTCCTCCCTGGTAGCCACGGCGTTGGCGGTGGCGCCGGCCGAGTACGTGCTCAGGCCGGGCACCGCCTACGGGGCGATATGCGGTTGTGTCGGGCAGAGCTGCACGTGCGGGTCGGCCTGCTGCGACGGCTACACCGAGTTCTGCTGCACCCTGCACCACGGGTCGAACACCTGCCCCCCGGGCACGTTCGCCGGCGGGTGGTGGAAGGCGGACGGCTCCGCCTACTGCGCCGGCCCCCGGTACTACGTCGACTGTCACGCCGAGTGCAGCTGCACGGACGGGTGTGGCGGCGGCTACCACTTCTGCTCGAACCAGTGTGACGGTCTCGACTGCGGCTGCGCCCTGGGGGACTGCAACCACCGGCGGGCCGGTTGCGTCACCTTCCGTTATGGCCAGTGTCACACCGACATCTCCTGCGCCGGACGCATCGCCTGCCGGGTGGTGACCTGCACGCCGGCCTATCTGCTCGACAACGCCTGCGGATCCAACTCGTTCACCGACGACTTCACTGCCAACCACAACGCCCCCTGCCTCGAAGCCCCGCCGGTGAACGTTCGTGAGTACGGCTTCGCCGCCCATCCCGCCGGCGGGTTCTGGATGTCGGGGCTCGACGGAGGGGTGTTCTCCTTCGACGGGGCGCCGTACCACGGCTCGATGGGAGGCCAGCGGCTCGACCAGCCCGTGGTGGCCATGGCCGGCACCCCTTCGGGCAACGGGTACTGGTTGGCCGCGCTCGACGGCGGCATCTTCTCCTACGGTGACGCCGGCTTCCACGGCTCTCTGGGGGGTGTCGATCTCTTCGCTCCGGTGGTCGCCATCAAGGCCACCGCCACCGGCGCCGGGTACTGGCTGGCCGCGTCCGACGGGGGGGTCTTCACCTTCGGGGACGCCGGCTTCCACGGATCGGTCGGCGGCACCCGGCTGGCGGCTCCGGTGGTCGACCTGGCCCCCACGCCCAGCGGCGACGGCTACTGGATGGTGGCCTCCGACGGAGGGGTGTTCACGTTCGGGGACGCCGGCTTCCACGGCTCGATGGGCGGCCAAGCGCTGACGGCTGCCGTCACCCGCATCGTCGCCACTCCCACCGGTCAGGGCTACTACCTGCTCGGGCAGGACGGCGCCGTCTACACCTTCGGCGACGCCGTCTACTACGGCTCCTACGGCTCACTGCAGCCCGACCCGGCGTTGCCGGCGAACGGGATCGACGCCTTCTACGGGATGATCCTCACCATCGCCGGCAGCCAGGTGACCGGATACACCCTCTACGCCGTGTCCGGCACCCAGCCGCCGCCCCCGGTGCGCCGCTACCCGTTCGGAACGACCACCCAGCCGGCGCCCGGGCCCATACCGCCCCTGCCGACCACCACGACCACCGTTCCCCCACCCACCACGACGTCGTCCACGACCACGTCAACCACTGCCTAGGAGGCGTCATGGAGTTCGACCGGGCCGACGCGGCCAAGGGCGAGCTGCCCGAGGCGTTCCGGCCGCACTTCCAGGGCGCGGCCCGCTTCCAGCAGCTCACCAGCCCCTTCCCCGAGGGACCGAACGTCTTCTTCGTCCACTTCGAAGCCGGGGGCCGGACCCGCCCTCACGTCCACCACACCGGGCAGGTGCTCCACATCGTCGCCGGCGAGGGCGTGGTGGCGGACGGATCGGGCCGCCACGTGGTGGGCCCGGGCGACGTGGTGACGGTGATGCCGGACGAATGGCACTGGCACGGCGGCTCTCCGAGCTCGCCCATGTCGCATCTCACCGTTCAGTTCGGCGGTGACGATGTCTCCTGGGACGTGGACGAAGGCGACTGGGCGTCCGGTTACGGCGCCGGGTAGCCGGCAAACCGGCGGCGCCATCTGAGGGCATGGGCGAGACTGGGGCGATGGGACGTCTCTACGACTCGGTCGACGGTCGCCTCGCCGAGTTCATCACCCGCCAGCCCGTGTTCTTCGTCGCCACCGCCCCTGCCGGCGCCGAGGGCCATGTCAACTGCTCACCAAAGGGCAACCGCGACGAGCTGGTCGTGCTCGACGATCACACCGTCGCCTATCTGGACCTGACGGGCAGCGGCATCGAGACGGTGGCCCACCTGCGGGACAACGGCCGCATCGTGCTGATGTTCTGCTCGTTCGAGGGCCCACCCCGAATCGTGCGCCTGCACGGTCAGGGCCGGGTGGTGACCACCGACGAGCCGGACTTCGCCGAGCTGGCGTCCCACTTTCCGGCACGGATGGCGTCTCGCAGCGTGGTCGTGGTGTCCGTCACCCGGGTCTCGGATTCCTGTGGCTACGGGGTGCCGCTCATGAGCTTCCAGGGGCACCGATCCCAGATGGACGAGTGGGCCGCCCGCAAGGGACCGGACGGCATCGTCGCCTATTGGGAGGAGAAGAACCTCCTCAGCGTGGACGGCCTGCCCGGCCTAGCCACCGGGCCGGGCTCGGGACGGGGGTCTCCTGATCGGGCGGCCACGGCAACCTGAGTTTCGTCCGGGCCCGGCAACGAGCGGGCGGCAGGCCCGTCCTCGCCGGTTTCCACCGGGTTGGAAGGTTCTGCTACTCAGTGGGTCGAAGGTACTCAGGGCTGCGTCCGGCGGTCGGCGTGATACGGCAGGGGAAGAGTTGGCGGGCAGAGGTCGGTCGAAGGGCGACGGCGAGCGCTTCAGTGCGTTCATCGAGCTGCTGCGCCGTTCCCATCTCATCGACCCGGTTGGAATCCAGGACGCCATCGCCGGCGCGGCCAAACGGATGGGCTGGCAGCTCGCCGGCATCTTCCTCGCCGACCTCGAACAGCGGCTCCTGACCCGGGTGGGGGAGCCGGCCTTCTCCGAGCTCGACGAGGACCTGCCCATCGACACGACCATGGCCGGGCGGGCCTTCGTCAGCGGCGATGTGCACCTCGGCAAGGTCGACGGCACGGCCCTCGTGTGGGTGCCCATGATCGACGGCACCGCCCGCATCGGGGTGATGGGAATCTTCGTGCCCGGCGACCCCGTCGCCGACAACGACGCCCTCCTGGCCCTGGCGTCGCTGGCCACCCTGATGGTGCTGGCCAAGTCCGGCTACACCGACCTGTTCACCGCCGCCCGCCGGCGCAAGGACATGAGCCTGGCCGCCGAGATGCAGTGGGCCCGCCTGCCCCCCTTAACCCTCGGCACCCCCCGGGTGGCGGTGGCGGCCATCGTGGAGCCGGCCTACGCCCTCGGCGGCGACGCCTTCGACTACGCCTTGAACGGCGACGTCCTCCACCTGGCCATCCTCGACGCCATGGGCCACGGCCTCGAGTCGGCCACCGCCGTCAGCCTGGCCATCGGCAGCCTGCGGCACAGCCGGCGCCGCTCACTGGGGCTGCCCGACGCCTACCGGGCGGCGGACCGGGCCCTGTCGGACCAGTTCGGATCGGAGCGCTTCGTCACCGCCCAGATCGGACAGCTCGACGTCAACACCGGCCGCCTCTCGTGGCTCAGCGCCGGGCACCCGCCTCCGCTGCTCCTCCGCGGATCGAAGATCGTCGGCTACCTGCCCTGCCAGCCCAGCCTGCCCCTCGGACTCGGCGGAGGGGTGGAGAGCGTCACCACCACCGACCTGGAGCCCTGGGACCGGTTGCTGTTCTTCACCGACGGCGTCGTCGAGGGCCGCCGTCGCGGAGAGCCCTTCGGGGAGGAGCGCCTGGCCGACACCCTGGCCCGCGAGAGCCTCGCCGGCAACGGCCCCGCCGAGACGCTGCGCCGCCTCTCCCACGCCATCCTCGACCACGAGGGCCATCAGCTCTCCGACGATTTCACCCTGCTGCTCGTGGAGTACCGCGGGTCCGACGCCGACCAGGCCCCGGACTCGATTCGAGTAGCCACCCAGCGCACCCTCTGACCGCCGCCCGAGCCTGTCCGGGCCGTGCGCCTCTGGACAGAAGCCCTTGCTCCCCGACCGTTTGAGGAGTAAAAACAGATAATTCTGTGTTTTCTCCGCTACCGGTGTCCCCGGGACAGGCAGGGAAACGAGCGGCGACGGCTGCGAACGCAGCCCGGCGGGTCGCCTCTTCTGACGAGGAGGTGGCGATGAGAGTTGCGCTGGTGACCGGAGGCTCGAGGGGCCTGGGCCTCGCCTTGGGCCGGGCCCTGGCGGCCGAAGGCTGGGAGCTGGTGATCGACGGCCGGGGGGCAGAGGCGCTGGAGGCGGCCCGGGCCGAGCTGCAGGACCTGGCCGCCAGCGGCGCCCGGGTCCTGGCCGTCGCCGGCGACGTCGCCGACGAGGTGCACCGGGCCGCCGTGGCGGCCACCGTCCGGTCCTACGGACGACTGGACCTGCTGGTCAACAACGCCAGCGTGCTGGGGCCGAGTCCCCAGCCACCGCTGGCCAGCTATCCCCTGGACGTCCTGCGTCGGGTCTACGACGTCAACGTGGTGGCGCCGCTGGCCCTCACCCAGCTGGTGCTCCCGCAGCTGCGGGCGGCGGCCGGGCGAGTGGTCAACGTCACCTCCGACGCCGCCGTCGAGGCCTACGAGGGTTGGGGCGGCTACGGCTCCTCCAAGGCCGCCCTGGAGCAGGTGAGCCGGGTCCTCGCCGCCGAGGAGCCCGGGCTGCGGGTCTACGCGGTCGACCCCGGCGACATGCGGACCCGGATGCACCAGGAGGCTTTTCCGGGTGAGGACATCTCCGACCGCCCGCCGCCCGAGGCGGCCGTGCCGGGCCTACTCCGGCTCATCCACGAGGACCGGCCGAGCGGCCGTTACCTCGCTCGCCGCCTGGCGCCCGAGGGGGTGGGGGCATGACGGTGCTGGAGCGGGCGACCTCCTTCGTGCTGCCGCCGGAGCTGGAAGCCGGCACTCCGCCCGAGCGCCGGGTGGGAGCCCGCGACCGGGTTCGGTTGATGGTGGCCAGGCCGGGGCGCATCGAGCACCGCCAGTTCACCGACATCGAGGCGGAGCTCGACCCGGGCGACGTCGTAGTCATCAACACCTCGGCAACCCTGCCGGCCGCTCTGGCTGTCACCGGCCCCGACGGGCTGCCGTTCCGGCTCCATGTCTCGGGTCGGGTGCCCGTCGGTGGGCTGTGGCTGGTCGAGGTGCGCCGGCCCGCCGGAGCGGCCAGCCTGGCGGCCCCGGCGGACCGCCAGGGGCAGCGCTTGGCCCTGCCCGCGGCGGCGTCGGCCGAGCTGATCTCGCCCGCGACCGCGGGCAGTCGCCTGTGGGTGGCCCGCATCCGCGGCCTCGACGGCGGGCTCGCCGCCTACCTCCAGGGGCACGGCTTCCCGATCCGCTACCCGTATGTCGACAAGCCCTGGCCGCTGTCGGACTACCAGACCGTCTACGCCACCGAGCCGGGCAGCGCCGAGATGGCCAGCGCCGGCCGGCCCTTCACCACCCGCCTTCTCACGTCCCTGGTGGCCAAAGGCGTCGAGGTGGCGCCCCTGCTCCTCCACACCGGGGTCTCGTCGTTGGAGGACCACGAGCCGCCGTACCCGGAGTGGTTCCGGGTTCCGCCCGCCACCGCCCGCCGGGTCAACGCCGCCCGCCGGGCCGGCGCCCGGGTGGTGGCGGTGGGCACCACCGTGGTCCGGGCGCTGGAGTCGGCCGCTGACGACGAGGGTGTCGTCCACCCGGCCGAAGGCTGGACCGACCTCGTCATCGGCCCCGGCCGGCCCGTCCGGGTGGTGGGCGGCCTGCTGACCGGATGGCACCAGCCCGGCAGCTCCCATCTGGCCATGCTCACCGCGGTCGGCGGCCCGGAGCTCGTCCAGGAGTCCTACGCCGAGGCCCTCTCGCGCCGCTACCTGTGGCACGAGTTCGGCGACGTCCACCTGCTCTTGCCATGACCACTCCCATAGCCTTGGGACGATGGTGACGGCCGCCCTGGACTCGCTGGCGCCCACCCGCCGCTCGATCCTCTGCGAGATCAAACGGCGGGGGGAGGCGGCCACCGACGAGCTGGCCGAGGCGGAGGCCCTCACCGTCAGCGCCGTGCGCCAGCACCTCGCCGCCCTGGCCGCCGACGGGTTGGTGGCCCACCGCCAGGAGCCGGCGTCCGACGGTCGGGGGGGACGCCCCCGTCACCTCTACCGGCTCACTCCCCGGGCCCACGGTCTGTTTCCGGCGGCCTACGGCGAGCTGACCAACGAGTTGCTGGGCTACTTCTCGGAGGCTTCCCCCGAGCTCGTCGACGACGCCTTCCAGCGTCGCCGCCGGCGCCGCACCGAGGCGGCCCGGGCCCGGCTGGCCGGCCACGACTTCGCCGGCAAGGTCGCCGAGCTGGCCCGCATCCTCGACGAGGACGGATACCTGGCCGACTTCGAGCGACTGGACGACGGCACCTGGCGCATCACCGAGCACAACTGCGCCATCTTCGGGGTGGCCCGCCGCTACGGACAGGCCTGCTCGAGCGAGATCGAGTTCCTGCGCGAGGCCTTGCCGGAGGCGGACATCGAGCGGGTGGCCCACATGGTCGCCGGCGCCCACATGTGCTCCTACCGGGTGGCGCCCCGTGCGGACAGCCGGGCCGCCCGGCGGCGGGTCCGGCCCAAGCGACAATGAGGCCGTGACGAACACCGCCGCGCCCGCTCCGTCCGACGTCTCGGCCGACCCGGTCGAGCGGACGGGTCTCGCCCTGCTGGTCATCGTCGTCGGGGTCCTCATCACCGCCGTCGACACGACCATCGTCATCCTCGCCCTCCCGGAGATCCAGCGGACCCTCCACGTCGGGTTGGCCTCCGTCGTCTGGGTGATCATCGGCTACCTGCTGGTGATCACCGTCCTGGCCACCCAGGTGGGACGGCTGGGGGACATGTACGGCCGGGTGCGCATGTACGAGCTCGGCTTCGTGGTGTTCATCGTCGGGTCGGTGCTGTGCGCCCTGTCGTGGAACGAGGCTTCCATCATCGTGTTCCGCCTGGTGCAGGGGGTCGGGGGCGCCCTGGTGACGGCGAACAGCGGAGCGGTCATCGCCGACACCTTCCCGCCGGAGAAGCGGGGCCGGGCCTACGGGTACAACGCCATGGGGTGGACGGCCGGCGCCATCCTCGGGGTCCTCATCGGCGGGGCGATCGTCACCTACGTGTCGTGGCGGTGGATCTTCTGGATCAACGTGCCCATCGGAGGGGCGGCCGTGCTCCTCGCCCTCCGGGTCCTGCGCGACCGGGGCGAGCGGGTCCCCCGCCGCCTCGACGTCCCCGGCATGGTCGTGCTCAGCGTCGGCCTGCTCGGCGTGCTGTGGGCCATGACCAAGCTGGCGTCGGAGTCGCTCACCGGATCGGTGCTGGTCTCGCTGGTCGTGGGCGTCGTGCTCATCGGGGTCTTCGTGGTGGTGGAGCGCTCCACCCGCCAGCCGATGCTGGAGCTGTCGCTGTTCCGGGTTCCGACCATGTCGCCGTCGCTTCTGGCCGCCATGTTCCAGAGCCTGGCCAACTTCGCCGTGCTGTTCCTCCTCATCATGTACCTGCAGGGCGTCCGGGGCCTCTCCCCGCTGCACGCTTCGCTGCTGCTGGTCCCCGGTTATGTGGTGGGCGGCGTGGTCGGGCCCCTGGCCGGGCGGCTGGCCGACCGCGTCGGGCCGGTGCTGCCGGCGACGGCCGGCCTGGCCATCGAGGTGGTGGCGCTGGCCGTGTACGCCCACCTCGGCGCCCGCACCGCCCTGTGGGTCGTCGTGCTCGGCAGCGTCATCAACAGCACCGGAACGGGTGGCTTCTTCCCCGCCAACAGCTCGGCGGTGATGAAGGCGGCGCCCCCCGGCGTGTTCGGCATCGCTTCGGGGATGCTGCGCACCTTCTCCAACGTGGGGATGGTGTTCTCCTTCGCCGTTGCCATCCTCGTCGCCTCCCACTCGATCTCGCGGCGGGTCGCCTTCGCCATCTTCGTGGGCACGACCACGCTGTCGTCCCGGGTGTCCGGCTCGTTCATCTCCGGGTTGCACGCCGCCTTCTACTCCTCGATGGCGCTGATGGTGCTGGCGGCCCTGCTGTCGGCGGTGAGGGCCCGGCCCGTGCGCCCGGCGGCCGGGTAGCACCAGCGGTACGGTGCGGCATGGGCCCCGCCGTGTTGTACGAACTCGACGGTCACGTGGCGACCATCACCTACAACCGTCCCGAGTCGCTCAACGCCGTCAACGGCGAGCTCCGGCGCCAGCTCAACGCCGCCTTCTCACGGTTCCGCGACGAGGAGGACGCCTGGGTCGCCATCGTCACCGGGGCGGGGCGAGCCTTCTGCGCCGGCGCCGACCTGAAGGACGGCAGCGGGTCGACCGGCGAGTTCGCCGGCACGTTCTGGGAGAAGCCCACCCTCAACTCCTTCGAGAGCGGCTGGGAGATCTTCAAGCCGGTGATCGCCGCGGTGAACGGGCCCTGCCTCGGCTACGGGCTGACCCTCGTCACCTGGTGCGACTTCGTCATCGCCAGCGAGCGGGCCGAGTTCGGCTTTCCGGAGGCGAAGCTGGGCGTGCCGGCGATCGTCGGGGCCATCCGCCTTCCCCGCCGCATCGGCTGGTCCGACGCCATGGAGCTGCTGCTCACCGGCGAGCGCATCGACGCCCGCCGGGCGGCCGACATCGGTCTGGCCTGGCGGGTGGTTCCCCATGAGAGCCTCATGCTCGAGGCGCGGGGGTTGGCCGAGCGGCTGGTGGCGGCGGCGCCGCTGGCTCAGCGGGTCATGAAGGAGATGGCGGTGCGCACCCAGGCCATGCCGATGCTCGAGGCCATCCGCTTCGGGGAGACCATGCGCAAGGTCGTGGGCGCCACCCACGACGCCGCCGAAGGGATGCGGGCGGCGGCCGAGCGGCGGCCTCCGAACTGGGCTGGTCGCTGAGGCTCGCTCAGGCCCGGTCGGCGTCGCTGGTGTCGGAGATCACCTCGGTCCAGTCGCCCTGCTGGTCGATGTCGAGCAGGTTCGCCGGCCGGGCGAGGAAGTAACCCTGCCCGTGGGTCACCCCGAGGATCCGGAGGGTGGCCAGCTCGGCGGCGGTCTCGATGCCCTCGGCGACCAGGGCGGCGCCGGTGTGCCGGGCGTAGTCGGCCAGGCCGCTGATGAGCCCCTGCAGCGGCGACTCGGCGTCCAAGCCCGAGACGAGAACCCGGTCGAGCTTGATGACGTCGGGGGACAGGCGCACCACGTGGCGCAGGTTGGCGTAGCCCGCCCCCACGTCGTCCACGGCGAGCCGGGCCCCGATGTCACGCAGGCTGCCGAGATGCTCGCGGAGAGCCTCGTACTCGTCGACCACGGCGTGCTCGGTGATCTCGATGACCACCCGCGCCGGGTCGTGGTGGGAGATCAGCTCCACCGCCCGGGGATCGGCGACGACCGAAGGGGAGAGGTTCACCGCCACGCCGATGTGGTCGGACACCTCGCCGATCCGCTCGAGGGCCCGCCGCAACGCCAGCAGCTCTAGGTCGGCCCCCATGCCCAGCCCGGCGGCCTCCTCGAACCACTGGTCGGGCGGCCGGTAGGGGTCGGTCCGGAAGCGGGCGAGGGCCTCGAGGTGGGACATCCGCCCGGTCCGCAGGTCGATGACGGGCTGAAAGGCCATCTCCAGGCGCTCCGAGGCGTCGAGGATCCGCTTGACCCGCTCGACCTGCAGCCGCCGGCGCGACTCCTGGAGCTGGCGGACCTGCTCGTCGGTGAGCCGGCCCTGGCGGGCGGTCCGGAAGGCCCGGGCCGCCCCCACCGCCGGAGGGACCCAGGCCATGCGCACCACCAGGAGGAGCAGCTGGAGGCTGACCGTCGTCAGGGACCGGCGGTGGACCAGCCAGTACTCGATGAGGATGTTGGCGGCGGCGAAGAACCCGGCGGCCAAGACGGCCAGAGCGATGGCTTTGGCCCAAGGTCTCGGGTCCATGCGATCGGGCATCGCCCACCCCCGCCCAGTCTCAGTTGCCTAACTTTTCCCTGACATTGGTGTCAGTAAACGACAAAAGTCAGCCATAGTCGAAGCCGGACATCTGTTGCTAAACCGGGACGAGATGTACCGTTGTGCCCATGGTCACGCGGGGCGGTCTGCGCGAGCGCAAGAAACAGATGACCCGAGAGGCCATCGAGGCTGCCGCCCTGGACCTGTTCGAGCGGCAGGGGTTCGACCACACGACCGTCGACGAGATCGCCGCCGAGGCCGGCATCTCCCCCCGGACGTTCTTCCGGTACTACGAGTCGAAGGAGAACGTGGTCCTGCCCGACCCCCGGCAGCGGGCGGAGGTGGCCAACGAGGCTCTACGGGCCCAGCCGCCGGGTCCTCCGCAGGCCCGCCTCGCCGCCGCCATGAGCCATTTCGCCCGTTGGATCGAGGAGCACGACGAGCGGGCGGCGGCCCGGGCCAGGATCGTGCGGGGTCATGCCGCCCTGGTCTCTCGGTCCCTGCTGCACTCCTCCATGGCCCAGGACTCCCTGGCGGTGGTCCTGGCCGAGACGGAAGGCCGCCCGACCCCGGAGCTGCGTCACCGGGTGCTGGCCACCACCGCCGTCGGCGTGGTCGTCAGCGCCACCCGCCACTGGCGCGACGAGGGCCAGGAGGCCCCCCTGTCCGACGTCGTCACCCGGGCCTTCGAGACCCTCGGGTGGGCCGGAACTAGCCACTAGATAGTCCTCCGTAGTCATGGTCGAAGACGACCTCGCCTTTGCCCCTCCGGCTAGTGGTACGGCGCCACTGTGTCCATGGTTCGGCTAGTCCGATAGGGCCATTGCTGTCGCCGAACGATCGGGCACCGCTCAATAGCTAAAGGCGAAGCCTGGCGGGTTCCGATAGGCGGGCGTGAAGCACTGCCAGCTCGGGCTCCCACACTCCCGCCGCGGCCAGTGCAATCGGGGGGATGAGTCCGGCTTCACGGTCGTCGAGCTGGTGATCGCACTGGCTCTCATGGCGATCGTGATGGCCGGGCTCGCCCCGGCCATCGATGGAGCGCTGCAGGCGGCGGCGACCACGAACCACAGAACGGAGGCGGACGGCCTGGCCGTCGCCGCCATCGAGCAGTGGAAGTCCATTCCCTACGCCGAGGTCGGCTTCTCGGGCCCGGCCCCGGCGTACTGCACCACGGCGAACCCCGCTTCGCCCTTCAATGCTTACGCCACCGCTGACACCGCGGTGACCACCGCACAGCCCAATTCCCTGGTCACCAACCAAACCTTGAACTTCGCGCCGGACAGCGTGCAATACACGGTCCAGAGCTGCGTGTACTGGGCAAACGCGAGCATCAGCGGGGATACCGACGCCTATAAGCAGACCGTCGCTGCTGTTTCGTGGACGGACTCGGCCGGCGCCCACGCGATCTCTGAGGAATCAGTCGTCTATGACTGCGGCCAGCCGTACGCGTTCGAACAGAACAGCTGCAAGGCCGCGGCCTCCTCCGCGCCCGCCGGCGATCCCGCCCCGCCCACGGCTCTGGTCGCCACGACTGGCGACTACGGAACGGTCAATCTCGCCTGGGTACCTCCGGCGCTGACACCGGTCCCCGTCGATCATTACCTCATCGAGTACAACACCACCGGGGTCTTCGGTGCGAGCGGAGCCTTCGCCAGCCTCGACGGCGGTCAGGGTCTGACCTACTCGGTCGGGGGCTTGACGCCCGGGAGCATCTACTACTTCCAAGTGCTGGCGGTGGCGGCGGGGGGCGGGCAGTCCTCCCCCTCCAACGTTGCCTACGCTCCGGCCGGCGGCGACTTGCCAAGTGGCCTCTGTGTGGTGAATTCCCTCAACGTCACGCCCACGACCGGTGTAGTGGATCACCACGGCAACCTTTTGAATGGTACGACGGTGGGCACAGTCGACGAGTTCTCCCTGAGCGTCAACGCGACACCAGCGTGTAACAGCGTCCAGGTCCAGTACGCGGATGCCTCAGGAACCCAATACGCCACCGTCGCCGGTACCAGCGGCCAGCTCACCGGCACCACCCTTCCGACATCGATCAAATGGAATGTCGGTACGGACCCCTTCGTGGTCTACGTGGGCGGCGTGAAGTACTCGCCGCTCACGGAGGTGCTGGTGAACGTCTGCCTGGAGAAGGGAAGCACCGGCACGTGTTGACGAGGCACGCCGCGCCACGCGGGGAGGAAGGCTTCACCGTGCTAGAGATGATGGTGGTGCTGGTGATCCTCAGCATCGTCCTAGCAATCGTCGGCAATGTCCTGATGTCGGTCACCCATGCCGCCAACCAGGGTGAAGCGCTGGTCGAAAACGAACAGCAGTCAACTTTGGCGATCGGGCGCCTGGCCCGAGATCTGCGGGCTGCCAATCCGCTTCAACCGATAATCGACGAGTCTCCGACTAGCGGCTACAACAGCTACGCCGACCAGATCCAGGTCACCCTCGTCAACCCCACCGGCGGGGCGCCCACCACCGTCGAATGGGTGTACGACCCGAATGCCCAGACCCTCACTCGCGAGGTCCTCTCCGGCCCCCATGGGAGTGTCGTCTCGGCCGAGACGGTGCTTCGTAACGTGTTCAACTGCACGGGCTCCGGCTGCTCACCGGCCCAGCCGGTGTTCCGCTATTGGGATAACGCCGGAAATGAGTTCACCCAAGGCGACACCCCCGACGGGACCATTGCCACCTGCACCACCCGGGTCACCATCGACCTGATCAGTCGGTCCGACCCGGGGCCGCTTCCCTTCCAGGAAACCAAGGACGTGGAGCTGCGAAACCAGATAGCGGACCTGCAGGCGACGGGAGGCGACCCATGCGGCAGCGGCTGACGACCCCCGACGAGCGAGGAAACCTGATCGTCGCCATCGCCATCATCATGATCGTAATGATGATCGGCACCGCGCTAATGGCGAGGTCCTTGTCGAACATTCATGTGATCACCCACTTGGAGAACTTCAGCTCGGCGCTTGGAGATGCAGACGCGGGTCTGTCCGACGCCAAGTTCCGTATCGACAACGGGCAGGCGGCCAGTTTCTGCGTCGGGACGTCCCCGGCGTGCCTGGCGTCAGCTGTCCCTGGGGCACCTGGGGTCCAGTACAAGGCAACCGCCACAACGCCTGATCAGTGGACGATTCAGTCGATGGGCTCCGAACACAATGTTCCCCACGCCATCCAGGCCACCTACAGTCGCTCAACGAAGTTCCCCTTTGCTTTGTTCGGAAAGACCGGACTCAACTTCCAGGGCACGGGTGGGCCGGTGGGCTGCGTCCTTAACGGGTGCAACAGCAACAATGACGCGTTCAGCACCTACAACTCGTCGGTCGCAGGAGGCGGATACAACGCCAACGGTCCTGTGTATATAGGCAGCGATGGGGTCGTCAATTGCAACGGAAACCTCACCAGCAACGTGACCGTCGTGTACTTCCAAGGGGGCGGTGGAACGTCCGGATGCACCAATGCCACCCTGCAACCGATCGGAATCCCCTATCCGGTCCCGTTGCAGAACCCGCCTGCGACCGGCGTGCAGGCGTGTCCTGGTCTGATCCAAGGGAGCAGCGTGTTCCTGGGGAGTGCGTACGGCATACCCATCATCCCGTCCGGCATCTACCAGTGCAACCTGCCAATCGTGATGGCAGGGACCCTGGCCGTGGCGGGTCCGGTCCAGCTCTACGTCGAGCTGGATCCCACGATCAACCTGGCATCGGTACCTGACATCACCATCGCACCGGCCTCGAGCATCAACGGCCCCGTTACCGACGCCTTGGGGAACATCACAACTTGGCCCGTGGCCGCCAATCTTCAGATCTACACCAACGGCATCGGATCCATCGGGGCCCTGGCAGGGCAGGGTTACACGTTCGGAGGCGTCCTCTATGCCCCGCAGGCCTACATGACGGCCGACGGTTGCAAAGGGACCTACTACGGGTCGGTCGTGGCCAACACCCTTACCTGCAACGGCACTCCCAACCTCAAGTTCCTCTACGACGGCGCCTTGTCGCAGCTGAAGGACGCGTGGCTGATGAGCCAGTACACCGAGATCGGGGCGCCCATCTCGGTGCCATAGATCGGGGCTCGGGCGGAGCGGCATCCTCATCCGGCCGATTCTCCGGGCGGTCTTTCCAGCCGCTCCGCCCGACCTCGGGTCCCGCCATAGGATCGGCACGGTGGAGGAGCGGATCAGCTGGTACCCGGTGCCCGACGAGGCCGACCTGCCCGAGGACCTGCAGAAGCTGTTCGCCAAGGCCCGCGAGCGGATCGGCTTCGTCCCCAACGTGTTCCGGGCCTACGCCTGGCGACCGGACCGGATGCGGGCCTGGTTCACCCACTTCCGTGACCTGCACGAGCCGTCCGAGCATCTGGGGACTGCTGAGCGGGAGATGATCGCCGTCGCCGTCTCAATGGCCAACGGATGCCTGTACTGCCTGGTCGCCCACGGTGCGGCGCTGAGGGAGGCGCTCGGAGACCCGGTGCTGGCCGACCGGATCACTCTCGACTATCGCCGGGCCGGCCTCGACGAGCGCACCAAGGCGGTCCTCGACTACGCGGTGAAGGTCACCCGGACACCGGTCGAGTGCGACGAGGACGACATCGCCGGCCTGCGCCGACTGGGTCTCAGCGAGGAGGAGACCTGGGACGTGGCCGAGATCGCCGCCATGTACAACTTCACCAACCGCTTGGCCATGGCCACCGGGCAGCTGCCCAACCCCGAGTACCACTGGCTGGTCCGCCAGCCCGACGAGGGCTAGGTCCGCTCAGCCCGAAAGGCCGGCGAGGTGGCCGGCGTCGTTCCACAGACCGATGGCCGGCGTGCCGTGCTCGTGGTCCAACCGGCTCAGGCTGGCGGTCGACAGCCGCAGATGCCGGCCGAAGCCGGCTGTCTCGCCGACCCAACGGGCGGCGAGGACCCTGAGCAGGTGCCCGTGGGCGAACACCAGGACGTCACCGGTGGCCGCAGAGGCCCGGGCGAGCACCCGGTCGGCCCGGGCCGCCACTTCATCGGGCGTCTCCCCGCCGGGGGCGCCCCCGTCCCACAGCGACCACCCCGGATCGTCCCGGTGGATCTCCGCCGTGGTGCGGCCTTCGTAGTCGCCGTAGTCCCACTCGGCCAGGTCGGGGTCGACCTCGGCGACCGACCCGAGCCCCGCCAGCTCGCAGGTCCGTCGAGCCCGTAGCCGGGGGCTGACGAGCACGAGGGCGAAGCTCCGGCTGGCGAGGCGCTGGCCGAGGGCGGCCGCCTGACGACGACCGGCGGCGGTGAGATCCACGTCGGTGCGGCTGGTGTGTCGGCCCGACGCCGACCACTCGGTCTCGCCGTGACGGGCCAGCCAGATCAAGTGAGCCGGGCGATCAGCAGGGCGACGTCGTCGTCGTGGCTGCTGGCCACGATCATCCGGTCCAGGCAGACGTCGCACAACTCCTCGATCGGCGTGGAAGTGGCGAGGGGCCCGACGGTGGACGAGAGGAGGTCGAGGCCCTCCGAAAGCGGCCGCTGCCGGCTTTCGACCAGGCCGTCGGTGAACATCACGATGGTCGAGCCGCGGGCCACCGAGCCGGCGACCGGCGTGTAGAGGGGCGAGCGGTGCACCCCGAGGGGGGGACGGGTGTCGCATTTCATGTAGGCGGTGGTCCCGTCCGGGCCGACCAGCAGAGGCGGCGGATGGCCGGCGACCACCAGCTCGGATCGGCCGGTGACCGGGTCGAGCACCAGGCAGATGGCGGTGGCGAGAGACGAGTCGCTCACATCCTGGAGGAGGCGGTCGAGGCTGCGCATGAGGACGCTGGCCGGCAGCTGCTGCAGGGCGTAGGCGCGCATGGCCGTCCGCAGCTGGCCCATCACCGCCGCGGCCCGGGCGCCCCGGCCCACGACGTCGCCCACGGCGAGGACGACCCGTCCGTCGTCGAGCTGGATGGCGTCGTACCAGTCGCCGCCGACTTCGGCGACGGCGCTGCCCGCCACGTACCGGGCCGCCAGCTCCAGCCCTCCGATCTCGGGCAGCCGCTGGGGGAGCATGCTGCGCTGCAGGGTGTCGGCGATGACGTGCTGCTGCTCGTAGCGGTCGGCGTTCTCCACCGCCACCGCCGCCAGCTGGGCCAGCTGTACGAGGACCACTTCGTCGTCGTCGCTGAAGTCGCCCTCGGCCTTGTCGGCGACCTGGATGATGCCGAGGGCCTTGCCTGTCCTCCCTACGAGGGGCACGGCCAGCCATCCTTCGAGCAGCGGGTGGCCAGGGTCGATGGAGTCGAGCCCCCGAGCGGCGAAGCTGGCTTCGATCTCCTTCTTGGTCATGCGCACCGGGCTGGCCTGCTCGAGGACGAAGGCGTAGATGGGCGACAGGTCGACGGCGGTCTCGCGAGCCCAGCGCGAATACTTGGCCGAGTGCGCTCGGGCGCTCTCGGGGGTGTCGGTCTCCTCGCGGGAGAGCACCACCGTCTCGGCCTCGTGAGCTTCGATCACCTCGCGGGCGCTCTGGGTGATGACGCGCAGCATCTCCCGGAGGGAGAGGCTGGAGTTGATGGCCAGGGCGGCGTCGGCCAGCTTGCGGAGGTGGCGGGCCTCCGCCGCGTAGCGCTCGTCCAGCCGGCGGGACAGGAGCTCGCTCTGGCGGCGGAGCAGCTCCGTCTTCTGGGACAGGTCAACGAACACCTGGACTTTGGCGCGCAGTAGGGCCGCGTCCACCGGCTTGGTCACGTAGTCGACGGCCCCGGAGGAGAAGCCCTCGAGGATGGCGCCGGAGTCGGCCTGCATCGCCGTCAGGAAGATGATCGGAAGATCGCGGGTCCGCTCGCGGCTCTTGATATGCCGGGCCGTCTCGAAGCCGTCCATGCCGGGCATGCGCACGTCGAGGAGGATGACCGACACGTCATGGGTGAGGAGGCGCTTCAGGGCCTCATCGCCGGAGGTGGCGGTGACGAGCTCGTGGCCCAGAGGCTCCAGGATCAGGCGCAGGACGTCCAGGTTCTCGGGCCGGTCGTCCACCAGCAGCAGGGTGGCGTCCGGCAGAGGCAGGTCCATTAGCTTGGTCCTTCGGGAAGGGTGAAGCAGACCTTGACCCCGGATGGCTGGTTCGGCTCCATCCAGATCCGGCCTCCCAGCCGGGCGACGATCCTCCGGCAGATGGCCAACCCCAGGCCCACCCCGGGCGACGGCTGGTCGCCGAGCCGCTCGAACATGCCGAACAGCCGGTCCATCTGGTCCGGGGGGACCCCCGGGCCATCGTCAGCGACGGTGACTGTCACCAGCCCATCTTGCCTGGATCCGCTGATGTGGACGCGCGCCGGCTGGTCACCGGCGTGGTGGACGGCGTTGGCCACGAGGTTCTGGAATATCCGGGCCACCTCGCGGCGGGGGCCGGACGCCTCGGGCAGCGGATCGCTGGTTATCTCGGCCGCCCCGACCTCGATGGTGGTCTGCAGGTTGGCCAGGGCGTCAGCCAGGGCGTCGCCGAGCAGGACGGTCTCGAGGCTCGGCTGCTCGTTCACCCGGCCGTAGGACAACAGGCCATCCAGCAGGTCGGCCATCCTGACCGCGGCGGCGTCGATCCGGCCGATCCAGCGCCGGCAGTCGTCATCAAGGACGTCGCCCAGGCGGTCCTCGAGGAGCTCCAGATGGCCGGTGATCACCCGCAGCGGCTCCTGGAGGTCGTGGGACGCCACGTAGGCGAACTGCTCGAGGTCGGCGTTGGAGCGGGCCAACTCGGCCGTCCGGCGCTCCAGTTGCTCGCGCTGGGCGATCAGCTGGCGCTCCTGCAGGTGGAGCTGGACGAACACCCCGACCTTGGCCCGCAGCACCTCGGGGTCGATCGGCTTGAAGATGTAGTCGACCGCTCCCACCTCGTAGCCCCGCAGCCGGTGGACCTCGTCGCGGTTGATGGCGGTCAGGAAGATGATCGGGATGTGACGGTTCCGCTCGCGCTGGCGGATGGCCGCCGCCGTCTGGAACCCGTCCAGGCCGGGCATCTGCACATCCAGCACAATGGCGGCGAACTCTCGCCGCAGGAGGTGGGCGAGGGCCTCCTCGCCCGAGCGGGCCATGATCATCTGGTGGCCGAGGGGCGCCAGGGCCGCCTCCAGGGCCACCAGGTTCTCGGCTATGTCGTCGACCAGGAGCAGGGCGGGCCCAGCCTGGTCGGCCAGCTGGCTCAAGGCTCCAGTCCCATGCCCGCGATTCTCGCAGCCAGCCGCTCCAGGGGAAGCACCTCGTCCACCTCGACACTGTGGATGACCGCCGCCGGCATCTCCGGCCTGGTGGCGGAGCCCGGATCCTGGACCAGGACCACCCCGCCCTGCTCCTTGACCGCCCGGGCCCCGTCGGTCCCGTCGCGGTTGGCCCCCGTGAGCACCACGGCCACCAGGTCGGGTCCGTAGGAGTCGGCGGCGCTCTCGAAGAGGACGTCGATCGACGGGCGGCTCAGGGTCACCGGAGGATCCACCGACAGAGCGAATGAGCCCTTCTCCACCAGCAGGTGGTAGTCCGAGGGCCCGACGTACACCGTGCCGTCCTCGATGGCGTCCTTGTCGTCGGCTTCGCGCACCGGCACGGCGCAGTGCTCCTGCAGGAACCGGACCAGCACCCCCTCGAGCGAGTCGGCCCCCCGATGCTGCACGACGGCCATGGGCACCGGGAATTCCGGCGGCAGGGCGCCCAGCAGAGCGGCCAGGGCGTCAGCGCCCCCCCAGGAGGTTCCCACCACGATCAGCCGGGGGCTCAGGAGATCCTCCGCCACAGCTTCTCGCGCCCGTCGACCTCCTCGTAGTCGTCGGTGTGCGAGGTGAACCGAAGGGATTCCTTGTGGCCCAGGGCGAGGACGCCGAAGCGGACCAGGCTGCGGTGGAACAGGTCGTGCACCTTGTCCTGCAGCGAGCGGTCGAAATAGATCATCACGTTGCGGCAGACGATCAGGTGGAACTGGTTGAACTCGCTGTCGGACACCAGGTTGTGCTGGGCGAACACCACGTTGTCGACCAGCGACGGATCGAAACGGGCCTTGTCGCCATACACCTTGTAGTAGTCGGAGAAGGAGGCCTTGCCCCCTGAGCGGATGTAGTTCTGGGTGTACTCCCGCATCTTCTCCAGCGAGAAGGTGCCCAGCTTCGCCTGGCGGACGACGACGTCGTTGATGTCCGTGGCGTAGATGCGGGCCCGCTCGCCCAGCCCCTCTTCGTGGAGGAGGATGGCCAACGAGAAGGTCTCCTCTCCGGTGGAGCAGCCGGCGTTCCACACCCGCACGAAGGGGTAGGTCCGCAACAGCGGTACCACCTTCTCCCGGAGGGCCTGGTAGAAGGACGGGTCGCGGAACATGGTGGTGACGGTGACCGACAGGTCGACCAGCAGTCGCTCGAAGCACTGCGGATCGTGCAGGAGCCGGTCCTGCAGGGCGGAGATGGTCTCCAGCCCCTCCTCCAAAAGCCGCCGCCACACCCGCCGACGTAACGAAGCCCGCGCGTACTCGCGGAAGTCGTAGCCGTAGTGCTGGTAGATGCCTTCGAGCAGCAGCCGCAGCTCGAGGTCTTCCAGCGCGTGACGGGTGGGGCCTACCCGTATAGCCATACCCGCATCAGCGACAGCAGCTGGTCGATGTCCACCGGCTTGGTCACGTAGTCGGAGGCGCCAGCCTCGATGCTCTTCTCGCGGTCTCCCTTCATGGCCTTGGCGGTCAGGGCGATGATCGGCAGCTTGCGGAAGGCCGGCGTCTTGCGGATCTCGGTCATGGTCTCGTAGCCGTCCATCTCCGGCATCATGATGTCCATGAGGACGATGTCCACGTCGGGATGCTGGCGCAGCATCGAGATCCCCTCCCGGCCGTTCTCGGCGAAGATGACGTTCATCCCGTGGCGCTCCAGCACGCTGGTAAGGGCGAACACGTTCCGGACGTCGTCGTCGACGATCAGCACCGACTTGCCCTCCAGCACGGCGGTGCCGGTCTGGAGCTGCTCGAGCATGAGGCGCTGGTCCTGAGGCAGCCGGCTGCCCGGCTGGTGGAGGAACAGCGTCGTCTCCTCGAGGAGCCGCTCGGGTGACCGGGCGTCTTTGACGATGATGCTCTCGGCGTACTTCGACAGCCGCGTTTCCTCCCGCCGGGTGAGCTCCTTGCCCGTGTAGACGATGACCGGGATGTTCCGCAGCCGATCGTCGGACTTGATCTGCTCGAGCAGGGAGAACCCGCTGGCCTTGGGCAGCTTGAGGTCCAGGACGATGCAGTCGATCTCACTGCTCTCGAAGAGGGTGTCCGCCTCCTCGCTCGAGCCGGCCGTGAGGACCTCGACGCCTTCACCGGCGCCCAGCAGGGCGGCGATGGCCTGGCGCTCGGTCTCGTTGTCCTCGACCACCAGCACCCGGCGGGTGCCCCGGTCGACGAACGCGGACAGGGCGGCAATCGCCTCCTCGATCTGCTCGGGCGTCGCCGGCTTAGCCGTCACACCGAGCGCCCCGAGGCGGAGCACGGCGTGGCGCTCCTGCTCCGGAGCGACCACGTGCACCGGAATGTGGCGCAGGTCCGGATCCTGCTTGTAGTGGGCGAGGAGAACGGCGCCCTCGGCGTAGTCCAGCTCGGTGTCGAGGAGGATTCCGTCGGGGTGGAACTCGCGGGCCAGGGCGACGGCCGAGCCCGCCCGAGATGTGGCCAGGACCTTGAAGCCGACGGCCCGGGCGGCGTCCACCGCCGAGCGACAGGCGGCCTGGTCGCTCTCGACCACCAGGAGAATCCGGTCGCCCGGCTCCAGCACGGCCCGGTCGTCGGGCACGTCGCCGGCCAGCGGGGCCAGCGGATCCGGGTCGAGCGGCAGCAGGTCGAGCGTGCCCACGTCCGAGCCGAGCAGGGCGCTCAGCCCGGACTCGGCCGTGTTGGACGCGGTTCCGGCCGGCGCCGAGGCCCCGGGCCGTGACTCGATGCGCACCACCGAGTCGGAGTCGACCGCCGGCTCGGGACGGGGCACGTAGGCTTCCGGCAGGAAGAGGGTGAAGGTGCTGCCCTCGCCGACGACGCTCTCCACCCGGATCTCCCCACCGAGCAGTCGGGCGATCTCGCGGCTGATGGTCAGGCCCAGACCGGTTCCCCCGTAGCGGCGGCTGGTCGTGCCGTCGGCCTGCTGGAACGCTTCGAAGATCAGCCGCAGCTTGTCGCGGGGGATGCCGATGCCCGTGTCGGTGATGGTGAAGGCGACCACCCGGGTGGCCTCCGTCAGCGCCGGGTTCACCCACCGGGCGTCTCGGGGGGCCGAACTGATCTTCAGGCTGACTCCTCCCTCGTCGGTGAACTTCACCGCGTTGGACATCAGGTTCTTCAACACCTGGTGGAGTCGCTGCTCGTCGGTGATGATGGCCTCGGGGGCGTCTTCGCTCACCTCGACCTGCAGGCTCAGACCCTTCTGCTCGGCCACCGGGGCGAAGCTCTGCTGAACCCGCTCGCACAGCTCGTTCATGATCACCTGAGCGGGGATCACGTCCATCTTGCCCGCCTCGATCTTCGACACGTCGAGGATGTCGTTGATCAGATCGAGCAGGTCGCTGCCGGCGGTGTGGATGGTCTTGGAGAACTCCACCTGCCGATCGGTCAGGTTTCCTTCGGGGTTGTCCGAGAGCAGCTTGGCCAAGATGAGCAAGCTGTTCAGCGGGGTGCGCAGCTCGTGGCTCATGTTGGCCAGGAACTCCGACTTGTACTTCGATGACAGGGCCAGCTGCTGCGCCTTCTCCTCGAGGCCGAGCCTGGCCATCTCGATCTCACGGTTCTTGACTTCGATGGCCCGGTTCTGCTCGGCCAGCAGACGCGCCTTCTCCTGGAGCTCCTCGTTGGTCTGCTGCAGCTCCTCCTGCTGCTGCTGGAGCAGCTCTTCGGAGGCCTTGAGCGAGGCGGCCTGGGACTCCAGCTCGGCGTTGGACCGGCGCAGCTCCTCCTGCTGGGTCTGCAGCTCCATGGACTGGGCCTGCAGCTCCTGGGTGAGGCGCTGGGACTGCTCCAGCAGCTCCTCGGTCCGCATGGTGGCGATGATCGTGTTCAGCACCACGCCGATCGTCTCGATGACCTGGTCCAGGAAGGACAGGTGGACCTCGCTGAACTCCTTCAGCGATGCCAGCTCGATAGTTCCGAGCAACTGCTCCTCGAACAGGATCGGCAGGACCACGATGTTCACCGGATTGGCGTTGCCCAGTCCGGAGGTGATCTTGACGTAGTCGGCTGGTGCGTCGGTGATCACGATGCGGCTGCGTTCCTGGGCGGCCTGCCCGACCACCCCCTCGCCGACCTTGAACGAGTTGGAGGCGCTCTTGCGGGCCTTGTAGCCGTAGCTGGCGATGAGGCGCAGGTTCGTCTCATCGTCGCTGGCCGGCTCGGCGAGGAAGAAGGCGCCGTGCTGGGCGGAGACGGTGGGGGTGAGCTCCGACATGATCAAGCGCGACACCGCGGTCAGGTCTCGCTGCCCCTGCATGAGGCCGGAGATCCGGGCCAGGCTCGTCTTGAGCCAGTCCTGCTCCTCGTTGCGCCTGGTCGTCTCGGCCAGGTTGCCGATCATCTGGTTGATGTTGTCCTTGAGCTCGGCCACTTCACCCTGCGCCTCGACGGTGATCGACCGGCTGAGGTCGCCTTGGGTGACGGCGGTGGCCACCTCGGCGATCGCCCGCACCTGGGTGGTCAGCGAGCTCGCCATGATGTTGACGTTGTCGGTCAGGTCCTCCCAGGTGCCGGACACGCCGCGGACCCGGGCCTGGCCGCCGAGCTTTCCTTCGGTGCCGACTTCGCGGGCGACTCGGGTGACCTCGTCGGCAAACGAGGAGAGCTGGTCGACCATGGTGTTGATGGTGTTCTTCAGCTCCAGCATCTCGCCGCGCACGTCGACGGTGATCTTCTTGGTGAGGTCGCCGGTGGCGACGGCCGTGGTCACCTGGGCGATGTCTCGCACCTGAGCGGTCAGCGAGTCAGCCATCGAGTTCACCGAGTCGGTGAGGTCCTTCCAGGAGCCGGCCACGCCGCGGACCCGGGCCTGGCCGCCGAGCTTTCCTTCGGTGCCGACTTCGCGGGCGACTCGGGTGACCTCGTCGGCGAAGGAGGAGAGCTGGTCGACCATGGTGTTGATGGTGTTCTTC
>JAJPHE010000002.1 GCA_021325435.1 Actinomycetota bacterium
CAGCGACGCCCCTTCCCCATCAGCGCTCGAGCCCGACTCTCCCGCCCCCGGCGCCGAGCCTCGGCCGCCATCTGCGCGTCGAGGTCCCCTGCCGCCCACCTCCAGGCATCCGGGTCGACCAGGAGATCGGCGATCGGCACCACCCAGCGTCGCGGCGTCCGTCCCTCCTCGGGCAGGCGAATCACCGCCGCCCGCTGACCCACCCACACGACCACGACCTCGGCTCCAGGGGGCGGCAGCGGCTCCGGGCTGGGTGACCGTGCTCCATCGGCCAGGATCGCCCGGGCATCCTTTGTCGGCAGACCACCCTCAGGACGGGGAACCGCGCTTAACGGAACCCTCACCCCTGTCTCTCCCGCCCGAGCGCCTGCGGCCGTCTATTCCACTTATCCCTCGATCTGCAAACCACATTCGGCACACCACCTAAGTGCATCGAGGTCGCTCTCTCCTCGAATGTCGTAGGCGGCAGCCGGACCCACCGTCTCTATCGCCCGGCACGTCCTGCCGTCGGTCAACGCACGGGCGACCGACTGCACGCAGTCCCTGCACAGGTCCGCACCGCTGCCAGTGGTCTGTCCCTGCCCATCGAGGGCGGCCACGACGAAGTAGCTTGCTCCAGGCCACCGACGGGCACCCCGTCGCGCGTACTCGCGCAGTTCCGTCTCCACCAAGTGGTGCCAATCCGACATGGCGACGAGGCTCGGCGAAACGAGCCCGCGCTAAGGGGGCCCGGCCGTAGGCTCAGTTGGAGCCTCCGTGAAGCGTGGAGCCGATGTAGAATCTTGGGAACGATGCGGGGCGGCAGCGAAGAAGCGCGAACCCCCGCGAGGGAACCCGTCTCTCCCTCACCCTCGGGAGGTAGCGCCAGTCCGACACCTCAGGCCTCTCCTGCCGCCGTAGTGGGATCCATCCTGTCGGTGATCGGCGAGTCGCCCCTGCGGGCCAGCAGTTCCGTCACGACGCCGGAGCCCACGATCAGCCCCGCCCCCACCGCTGGCAGGGCGGCGACCGACTCCCCCAGCAACACCATGGCCAGCCGGAACGCCGTCGGCGTCGGATGACCGAAGGTCAGCGCCGCGTGAACCGGGGCGGGCAGGGCGCCCGCGATCGCAACCGCGGCGAGCATCACCGGCAACCCCGCCACCGGACGCAGCGCGGTCGCCACCCCGGCCGAGACCTGGCGTCGCTCCAGCATCGGGCGGAGCATCACCGTCGCCGCCGCCCAGCAGCCGCACGCGGTCAGGATCAGCACGTCGCCGAGCCGCGGTGCCTGGGGTCGGCCGCCGGTGGTGAGGAGGAAGGCGCCGCCGATCAGGCCGACCAGCGAGAGGGTCTTCGCCGCGGTCACCCGTTCGCCCAGGGCCAGCCGTGCGGCCACCACCGTGGTCGCCGCCTGGCACTGCATCAGGAAGCCGGCGTTCACCGCCGAGGTGAGCGCGATCCCGGCGAGCGCGATCAAGTTGCCGAGACCGGCGTGGAGCGCGTTGGCGGCCAGCACCCGGCTCAGGAGACGGCCGCGCAAGGCGCGCAGCTCGGCTCGATGCCGGAGGACGGCGTAGGCGTCCAACACGATCAGGGTGATCGTCACCGAGACCACCGCCAGCACCCCGACCGAGGCGCCTTCGCGATAGGCGACCTTCGCCACCAGCGTCTGAAGCCCCCAGCAGCCGGTGAAGACCAGGGCGTTGGCCAGCGGGCGTCGGCTCAGGAGCTCGCTGAGGCGCCGCCCGAGGGGGCGCGGCACCTCCAGCCCGATCGCGCTCATGCCACGCCCACCCCCTCGAGGCCCTGGAGACCGGCCAGCGCCCGCCGCGCCGCCCGGTTGAGCGCCACCCGGGCATCGGTCCGCTCGTCGCGCCAGCCCACGATGCAGGCGCAGGCGATGCCGACCTCGCCGGCGGGGAAGCGTCGCCGCCGACTGCCGGGGACCACCACGGCGCCCGGCGGCACCTCGCCGCGGTGCTCCAACAGCGTCCGTCCGGTCAGGTCCAGGATCGGGATCGTCCGCGTCAGCTGAACCCCGGCGCCCAGCACCGCCCGCTCCCGGACGAGCACCCCCTCGGTGACCGAGCAGTGCGAGCCGATGAAGCAGTCGTCCTCCACGATGACCGCCTGCTCCTGCTCCGGCTCCAGCACTCCCCCGATGCCCGCGTGCTGGGCCAGGTGGACCCGGGCGCCGATCTGAGCCCCGGTCCCCACCGAAGAGAAGGTGTCGAGCATGGTGTCCGGCCCGATCCAGGCCCCCGCGCCGACCTGGCAGGGGAGGAGGACCGCGCCCTCGCAGACATGGGCACCCCGCCGGACCACGGCGCTCGGGCTCACCCGGACGCCGGGCGGCCAGCTGGTCTTGAGCGGCATGGAGTCCCCGATCCCGGCACCGTGGAGTCGGAAGTACTCCAGCAGGAGCCGCTTCAGCGGTTCGGTGAAGTGCCTCCAGGTGCCATCCGGCAACCGCTCCGCGAACCGCAGCAGTCCCTCGTCGAGGAGGCCGATCGCCTCCTCCACCACCTCGGCCCCCAGGTGCGGTCGGCTCCCGTTGGGCGACAAGAGTCGCCACAGCTCGTCGTCTCCGATTCCCATGGCGACGAGGCTCGACGAAACGAGCGGATGGACGCCCGCACGCTCGGTGGCTTGCGGCGAGCCGGCCTGGGTTCCGCAGCGCCAAGCGATTGCTGGGGCGCCAGCGATCGAGCTCAGGTTGCCAGCCTCGAGCCCCGATTCGGCGACGATCCACGGCCATGCGCGGGTCCGCTCATCTCGGACTGGCAGCCGCAACCGTGGCGCCGCTGGCGGCTCACCTGGGCTATGCCGGCCCCGTTGCCCTCGCCGCCGGCCTGTTCGGCAGCTTGCTGCCGGACATCGACTGCCCGGACTCGGTTGTCGGTCGCTGGGTGCCATGGCCCGCCGTGCGAGAGGGCTGGCGGACGGGGAGATGGAGGCCCGGAGGAGTCGTTTGGCATCGCGACGAGGTCCACTCGGTCGGCGCCGCGGTCGCGGCGTCGGCCCTGGCCGCGACTGCTGCCTGGTGGGCGCACTCCTGGCTGCCGCCGGGAGCCTGGTGGGCCGCGGCACTGGGGACGCAGATCGGGTATCTGAGCCACCTCGCCGCGGATCAGATCAACCCGACGCCGGAGATGCTCTTCTGGCCCCTCTCACGGCGCCGGTGGCGGCTGCGCTGGCTGCCGGCCATCAGGGAGAACAGCTTCCTCGGCCGCATGCTCGACCGGGTCGTCGGGACGGCCGCAATCCTGGCGTGTCTCGTCCAGGCGATCGGGGCGCACGGATTCGCTGTCCCCGATCCCCACCGCGCCCTGCAGGTGAGCGGCCACGGCCTGAACCCCCGGCGCCGGAACGGCCACGCGTCGCAGCGGTGCGGGAGCACTCCTACCAACGCGGATGGCGGAACGTATATTCGATCTCGTGCCCCGGGCACGCATCGACCAGGCGGTCGAGGTGATCCGCGAACTCCGCTGCCCCTGTCCCGAGTGCTCCCGCGCCGGGTTCCGGCTCACCGATCCGAGGCTCAGCCCAAACGGATGGCGGCACTGTCGTCACTGCCGCTGCGCCTGGCGACTGGTCAGGTACCGCGGGCGCTGGTATCCGGTAACCATCCCGGGTGACGACTGCGAGCACTGGCTTGACATCGCCGACCTCGCCGTTGACGCAGCAGAGGAGCGACTCGCGAGACTCGACCGCAAGAGGCGATACCACTGATGGACGAGTTCAGTCCCGCCAGGCCCGAGAAGATCGTAATCGCCCCACCCTGACCTCACACCTCAGAAGGCCTCACCGGTAGTCGTTCGGAGGTTCGCTCACATTCTCGCCAGAAGCTCAGCCTTTTTGGCCTCGAACTCCTCATTGGTTAGGATGCCAGCATCGCGCAGCTCGGCGAGCTTCCGGAGCTGATCTGGGATATCCGGCAACGCAGGTGTAGGAGATGAACTCGCCACAGTGGATGAGATCGGCTGCTTGACCCACGTTACGGTAATGGCTCCCTCATCCCAAGGGAAACAGGACGCGAGATCCCTTTCTTGCTGTCCAGACCAGCTCATCTCCCTCCAACCAAAGCTCCCCATCTCGATAGCCCGTGACCAGCTCGCGGGCGCGGCGCCTCGAACCTCCAGCCTGCTGTTCGTCCACGTGGTAATCATCGGGGTTTTGGCCGCTGAGCGTCTACACGTGCCAGGCGGGTAGTGAAGACCTCAGCGGTTCGGCGCCTCGCCGACCCCGCCTTAATCCCTGCGATCCACGCGTCCCACCGCGCGCAAGGGAGGCTTCGCGTCTTCCCGGGTAGCACCATGGTCCGCACCGCTTGGCCGAGGCCATGGAGTTAGCCTTCGCGGTCGATCTTCGGGCTACCGATCTACTCATTGCTGCTTGTTGTTCCTCGACAGCGGGGCCGGACCCTGGGATCCGTCGGAGGGGTCGGCGCTGCCAGCCTGTAGGCAGTCCGGCGCGGCTCGCTGTGCCGCAATCCCTACGGTTTGTAGCTGCCCCCACGAGGGGCGATCTTCTCAACGAGGATGGTCTGCCTGTTGGCGATCACAGCGAACAGAACCCGTCAATCTCCGACCCGGATCCGAAACCGGGGATCCTGCTTGTGCGTGCCCTTGACCTTCCTCACCTTCGAGGGGTCGCGGATGACCTTCGGGAGGTCCCTAATGGCCGCCTCCAGACGCCGGCGCTGCGGATCGTTGGCGAGAAGCTTGAGCTCCTTCGCCGCTTGACGGCCGAGCACCACGCGCCATGGAGACTGATGGTTGGCTCCTGACCCTGACGATTGGGGGCGAGCCTCCTGGCCGGCGGTCATTGGCGACGCTGCACAGCCACCTGTTCAAAGGGCACAGCCTCACCCAACTCGAATTCTTGTTCGGCGGCCTCGGCCTCCCGCTCTTCGTCTTCCGTGAAAGGCTCGTCGTCATCGGGTGCATTCGCAACCAAATTCCACTCGTCCAGCCAGCACTGAAGCACCGCTCGGAGCGCTTGCACGCGATCCTCCTTGGGCCGCGCCATGGCTGCTAACACATCGCGGACGAACAGCTCCTGGCCGGCTGGCGTGAGTGCAGCCCAGAACTCCGGGTATTCGCTCTGGCAGAGCCCCCTCACGGAGTCAAACAACTCCGCGCTGAGATCCTCCGTGGCGCTCTTGGGGACCGGACGCTGGCGGCCCGGCCGCCCACCCCGTGGCGTGTAAGGCGCAGGCGTTCGAAACTTGGCTCGCACGTTCATGCTCGCCTCCTCCCATTCGGGGTCCCACCGCGCGAGGCACCAGGTCCGACGCTGACCTGTCCTGCGGGGCTCGCAACCAAGTGGAGGCGGTGGTCGAGGAGTTGCGTCAGCCATCGGCACAGGTCCGCACCAGCACTGAGCAGCGTCGCAGGACTTCGGCTTCGCGACGGCACTCGCTGAGGGTCGTGAAGCTGCCCTCTCACCGCTCCCTCCCCTCTGGAGACGGAGTCCGCAACCGCCAGCCTCGTAGCCGACAGATAACAGGGAGACTGTTCATTATCCCGAACACTGGTTCGGCAGGCTCGCATCCTCCGCCCGACGTGTGCCCCCCCATCATATCCGCACGTCCAGCGCCTCGCCTCCCCGGATCATGACCGGACGGGGACCGCCGCACGCACGTTCTATCCGCTAGAGGCTCCTGAGTCAAATTCCAACCCCACCAACTGTTCCCGCCAGCGCTTCGCCTCACGACGCCACGCCAGCAACTCGCTGTCTGTCGCCCCACCGCTCGGCAGCAGCCGCTCGGCCGCCCGTAGGCCCCGATCAGCCTCCGCAAGCAGCCTCTCAGCCTCGCAGCAGCGCTCGACCAGATCGAGCGACCCCTCCAGCAGCAGGCGCTCCCGCGCGCTCAGCTCTCTCACCGGTCGCCTCCCTCCCAGCGCTCCAGGCTGTCGATCCCAGTCGGCTCGTGCGGACCGTCCGGCACCCAGTCCTGCCGGCACCGCCAGCACACGTCGCCCCGCCGCAGCACCGGCTCGGACCCGCACAGCGCACACGGCCACGTCGCAATCGGCAGGACTGTCGCGTCGGGCGGCAGGGGCCCCGCGCAGATCACCAGCCGCCCACGTCTGCCTGCCTGCAGCCTCCACCCACCAGGCCTCACGACTGCACCTCCGCCTCGGCCGCTACCCGGACCGGCATGATCACGTAGAGGTAGTCCTCGGCTCCAGGCGGCTTGATCAGGCCCGGGCTGAGAGGGCCGTCGAAGCGCAGCTCGACCTGCTCGCAATCGATGACCCCGAGGGCGTCCGAGAGGTAGCGGGCGTTGAAGGCGATCTGGAGCTCGGAGCCCTCCACCTCCGCCTCCAGCTCCGCCCGGCTGTCCCCC
>JAJPHE010000003.1 GCA_021325435.1 Actinomycetota bacterium
AGGCCAGCACCGCGCAGAACCTCTCCAGCCCTGCACCGGCGTCCAGTCGATGACCAGGTGCTGGCCCGGCACCGGCACCCAGGGCCGGTACCGCCGACGCTGTCGCCACCAGCGCGCCTTCGCCTCGTGCTCCGCCCGCCGCAGATTCCGCGCCGAGCCCCGATAGCCCGCCGCCCGGACCACCGGCGGCAACCGCTTCGCCGAGATCTGGCCTTCGGTGTCCTTCGCCGCCTTCTCGATGACCCTCTTCACCTTCTCGGGGTTCGAGACCAGGCGTCGCGGCCGACGCTCGTACGGCCCGCCTCCATACGCTCCACCACCCGCCTCACCGTCTCTTCGGTCGTCCGGCACAGCCGGGCCGCGGCCCGGTAGCTGCCCAGCTCTCGGTAGGCGTTGAGGAGGTCCAACTGCTCCCTCGTGTTCTTCAATGGAGACGTCCTCCGGCGCGACGACGTTGGCTTTGGACCCCAACACGTTCTCGCACCGGGGACTCCTCCGTCTGCCCCTCGGGTCAGCCGAGGGGTGCGGACTTTGAGATGGCCACTCCGCGGACTCTACGTTGGCCAAGGACAGAAAGTCAGGCGCAGGCCAGGATCGTCTGGTGCCTCAAGCGGCGAGATCGCTCGCCAGAGGTATGAGCCGCTTGTCGAGCCGGCGAGTCAACCCCGACCGACGATGGCATCGTGAGGAGGCGAAGCTTTGGTTCCCCCTCGATTCCCATGAGAGGATCCACCTGGACTGGACGTGGTCTTGCAAAGCACAGCAAAAGCTGTTGGGGTCGGCCCCCCTCCGGCCTACCAGCCTGATTTCGAACTCGGGATCCCGGATCGCTCGACTTGGTGGCTCCTCACCAACCTTCTGTTCGCTCGGCGTGTCGCACCCATGTCGTACCGGCCGTCTGACGGTCCTGCCGAGCTGGCTCGCAGCTCGCGACTAGCCCCCAGCAGCAGATGCCCGTACGTCTTCAGGACGAGCACCTCGTTTGAGCGGCCGAGTCGGGCCGCCACGGGCTTCAGCCCCTCGCTTGGCGAGGAGCCAACGTCGCCATAGCGTGGCGTGGGATGTGGAGCACCACTTGTCGCATCCCGGCTGGAGCTCAGACGAAGGTCACCTGCCGGACAACGGAGCGCATCGGCTCTGGCATCGCCCACGCCTCACCGTACATCCGCTCTTCAGCGACGGCGGCTCATACTGAGCGTGGCCATTCGCGTCGCTTCTCCCTGGGCTGGTTGGGCCCTTGAGGGATGACCGATGGCCATCATCGTCTCAGCGGACCGATGCCTCCTTCGTTCATTACGTCCGTTGGGGCTAACCGATAGCCTGCGGATGGTGCTCTGCGTACCGCGCCAGAGGAGGGTGTCCTCATATGCTTCGTTCGGCAGCCCGGGCCTTGAGCCCGCTGCCGCGCGTCCTCCTCCTGCTTCGGCTACCGGCTCATCCCTCGATCTGCGTCCATGCGCTCTCGAAGCGTCCACTCAAAAGGAGTGGCGAGTCCCATCCGGCTGGCCCTCGCGGGACAAGGGTCGTCAGGTGAACAGCTCAAGTTGCGAACTCTTGGTGCAGCTGTCCCAGAGGCGAACGCCGAGTGGGTTCCTCGTCGCGTACATCAGCAGATAGACAGGGACGTTGCTCGAGTTCTTGACGACAACTTCCCGGCCAAGATGGTCGAACCCAAGTCTCCGAAGCCTATCGAGATAGAGCTTACGAAGCAGCACTGCGTTCCTCGCCGGAGGATTCTGAGGTTGCACCAGATCGCGCCACTCGGGCCCACCGAACACCTTGTCGAACCGGTCGCTGCCCGGGGCGCTGCGGATGGCGTTTTGGAGGTTGCGGCGCAGGTCCATGCCCTCGGCGAAGAGCAGGATCAGATCCATCTTCTTCCCCGATCCAGCCAGAGTGGCCATCGCTTCCAGGCTGAACTCGAGGCGGAATGGGTCGATCAGGGTGAGTGCAACTGATCCTACTGGGATGCGTCGCAGCACGTCGTCCAGGGTCTTTTCCGCCTCCCCTTGGATGATGCACACCTCTTCACCGCGCCGAGCGATCCTGCGTGCCCGTTGAAGAAGGACGTTCGCTCGCTGCGGTTGCATCTCCACCAGAACCAATGAGTTGAACGGATCCGCGCACTGGAGCGCGATCATCGGGCTGCCCCAGGTGAGCTTGCCGCCCTCCAGCTCTAAAACGCCTGGACCTGCGTAGAGGTCAACATAGGTCGTTGCCCACCGCCGCTTCAGCGCTCTGGCGAAGGCGTTGCAGTAGCGGCCGACCGCCTCGAGCTTGGCCAGGGAGTGTGGCCTGATCTTGAGCGTGACAAGGCCATCCGACTCCACCGTAGGCAATGTGGTCGGGAACCCGTGGAACGCCGGTGGCCGGTAGGACTCGTCGCTGGGCGCGACGAAGCACCGAACCCGCTCCCCCACGATCGCCATGGCTTGACCTCCCAACTCCCTCAGGATGATCTCTAAAGTACGGGCATCTGGTCCAAAAGGCGTCGCCAAACTGACGTTCGTTCAACTATCCTTGACCTGGAAGCGCACAGCGATGGCTGATCACACCACGATCGAGTGGACCGAGGCCACCTGGAACCCAGTCACCGGCTGCGACAAGGTCAGCCCAGGATGCGCCCACTGCTACGCCGAGACGTTCGCAGAGCGGTTCCGCGGCGTTCCCGGGCACCCCTACGAGCAGGGCTTCGACCTGAGGCTTTGGCCGGATCGGCTCCAGCTACCCCTTCGATGGCGACGCCCGCGCATGATCTTCGTCAACTCGATGTCGGACCTCTTCCACGAGAGGGTGCCTGAGTCCTTCATCCGCAGCGCCTTCCAGGTGATGGTCGAGGCCCACTGGCACACCTTCCAGGTTCTGACGAAGCGCCACCAGCGGCTCGCGGATCTGGCTCCCAGCCTTCCCTGGCCTCCCAACGTGTGGATGGGCGTGAGCATCGAGAACCGTCGGTTCGTCGAGCGCGCGGACTACCTGCGCAGGGTGCCCGCGCATGTCCGCTTCGTGAGCGCGGAGCCCTTGCTGGGCCCGCTGGTCGGCTTAGACCTCAGGGGCATCGATTGGCTGATCGCTGGTGGCGAGTCCGGGTTCCGCCATCGCCGCATCGATCCTGAGTGGGTCCGAGACCTTCGCGATCGTTGCCAGGCAGCTGGCGTTGCCTTCTTCTTCAAGCAGTGGGGTGGCATCCACGCCAAGCAAGGTGGCCGGGTCCTCGATGGCCGCGAATGGTCCGAGTTGCCGCGTGGGGCGCGCCTCCCCACCCGGCTCGTCGCTGAGGTGGCGCGTCGCCGGTAGCGTGGGCCAGCGGGGACGAGGTGTGGAAGGAATGGGGGCGGCTCCAGACCAGGGCCGGGCGCGGTAGTTGAGCTGCTGTGTGGCCGGGCCGATCGAGCGATCTCGCCGGCGTCGGCGAGGTCCCGACCGGCGAGGTCACGCCGCCGAGCCTCCGTCCCCATTCCTCGCGCCGGTTGAGCCGGCAGGCGCTGGCTGGGACGAGGAGCTGATGCCGGCAGGGGGGCTTGGCCAGCGCGGTGGGCTCTGGTGGCTGGCGAGGTTGTCGGTGAGGAAGTAGGGGCCACCGCTGGGTTGGCCGTGGCCACCGCCTTGAGCAAGATGGGATCGCTGGCGGTGTTGCGAGTGGGTATCTGGAGGCGATCGCCTGTCCAAGGTGATGCTGTGAAAGCGGGGGATGGCCATCAACGTGCCTGAGTGCGAGAGCTGGTGGTGGTGCCGCGACGACACTCGAAGCCGGTGGCAGCGATCGCGTGGGGGGGCAGCGGAGGTTGTCCCGAGCGTCGTGGAGATTCGGGGTGCGGCCCAGCCGCCAGCAGGGTGACGCGGCTGGCGCCGTCGGCGTTGGGAGATCAAGGCTCGGCTCCGATCAACCTCGAGACGAGGACGGTGCCCCCACCGTGGGGGCAGAGGCCACCGAGGCCCAGCCTCCGGCATCTGAGGTTGTACTCAGGGCAGCGGCGGGTGAGCAGCGAGCGCTGCTCACGCTGAGGCGCCCGGCCTGCGGTAATCCGTCGCTCGAGCTCCCGCATCCAGGCCTCGGTCTGAGCCTCGCGAGCTTGCTCCTGACGGAGCCGATGAGCCCTCGATAGGACTGGGAGCAGGAGAGCCGACCGGTGGCCTGGGGGGTGCTCGCCACAGGCTGGGCAGCGGGGAAGGCATCGTAACTGCCATCGTCACCCACGGGGTGACGGTGAGCGCCGGTGCGTCGGCGAGCGGACCAGGAGGTGGAGGTCACCCCTCCCGGCACCTGGTCGTGGGAGCGAACGCGGTGGGTCGGCTCAGGCGAGCGTTGCCTTGGCGGGTTCCGCGGCCC
>JAJPHE010000074.1 GCA_021325435.1 Actinomycetota bacterium
GAGCGGGTGCGGCGTCACTTCTACCGGGCGCTGGAGCGGGCCGGGGTGCGGCGGGTGGTGCTCTACGCCCTGCGCCACACGATGGCCACCCTGGTGCTGCATGAGACGAAGGACGTGAAGCTGGTGGCGGCGCGACTGGGGCATGCGGACGAGACCCTGGCTCTGAGGACCTACGGCCACTTGCTGCCAAGGGTAGACCGGGAGGTGGCTCGGCGTCTGGGGGAGGTGATCAGGCTCCGGGGAGACGGCGGTCGGGATGCGAACGCCGGCCGGTGGCACACGAATGGCACATCGGGTTCATGAGGCAGCGTTGGTTTGGAGGCCGCATCTGGCAGCGCCAAGGCCGCTTTCGAACTCGCCCGGGGCGCCTTCGACCTGTTCTCAAGGTGGCCGAAGACGGCTGGTGGGCCGGGAGGGAGTCGAACCCCCACAGCTTTCGCGGCGGTTTTACAGGTTGCTGCAGGAACGCTCCCAACGAGTACCAGTCCCGCAGCCAGCTCCCCCTGGAGCGCCAGTCCCTGGCGCATCCGCTGCAGTGACGTACTCGCTGACGGACGGTGGTGGTGGGATGGATCACAATGGGTCCCGCGTTCCCTCACAGCTGGTCGGGAAGCATTGGATCCCAATGTGGGTTTGGCCACTACCAAGCGCGAGTACCCGTCGCCTCCCCAAGGCAGCCAACGCGATCACGGATAGTCAGGATTGCGATGGAAGGACTGAAAGGCTCATGGATCCGCGCCACAACCTTCTCCCCGGGGATTACCGAACTCATGCTTTAGCTCCTCTCCAGCGCGTGCGGGAAGCTCCGCTGTGTGCACCGGCGATCGGCGCTGTTGTGGCCTCTAGATGGTTCGGACCTGGGACTCCCAGTTGGTTGGCGCTGCCCGGGCGGAGCTCCCACGATGCTGAGCCGGAACTGCTGTGCCCTCGGCCGGAACCGGCGGCCGGAGGAGGTGACCGGGTTCCATTCGGCTCCATCTCCGCCGCTGCGAAGGAAATGGTCGGTGGATCCGTCGAGCGCCATATCTCTACGCGCTCCGGCGCCACCTGCGGCGCTCACCCCTCGGTAATCTGTCCTTCCGTCCCTCTCGCCCGCTCTTCGACCCACTCCAGTGCACGCTTGAGCTGTTGGACCGCGCCGGGAGCGTTCACCAGCAAGGCGAGCGGGAACGGCGGCCGCTTGGTGATAGAATCCTTTCGAATGGAGACGCCAGGGATTGCGTTAAGCTGGTTCATCAGCTCAATCCTGGTTGCTTCGTTGTCGAACGGTGGATATTTTTTCAGGTACTCGAAAAGCACCTCGATGCGCCCGTAGCTGTACACAGCGATCGGAGTGATCCTGTTGCCGGCCACCGTCACCGCGGGAATCCAGGCGGCATCCTTCATACCGGTTCCAAAGGTCGCACTCCAACCGCGTTGCAAGGTCCATTCATACAGCTCCCGTGCAATCTGGGCCTCTTCCTCCCCGCACTTCTCCTTTATGCTGGCGAAAATAGAATCTTCGTCCCATTGCCGGACGCGCCGGCCTTTGCGAGCCTCGACCTCAGCCGTCTGGCCGATCACGCGCGGCACCAATGTCCTGGCACCGCCAGTGCCGACGTACTGCTTGACTTCGATCGCGAGGACCTCCGCGGGGTTCATCTGCCCGTTCAGGAATTCCACCACCCGGCGCAGCTCGGGCGGGATCTGATCGGAGACGAACACCATCCGTACTCTCCCGGCACGCAGGTTATCGCCGACGTGCTTCCAGAACTCCTCAAGATCAACCTCCTCTCCCGCGACCTCCCTCACCGCCTCCTCAGGCTCCTGGCCGTCACGCCGACACTGGTCGTCGAACCGGGCACGCAGCCGTTCCAGCGGCCAGTAGACGACGCCGTTGGCGGCGTAGTCCAGCATCTGCCCGATGACCTGCCGGCGGATCCGTTGGTCGGAGCAGCGTTTGACCTCGACTATTGTCGGTACAGCGTCCTGGTCGAGGAACAAGTGGTCAAGCGACCAACGGCCGGCCGCGTCCTGGTCGTCAGGGACCGGAACCTCACGGCCGATGAGCAACCAGCGCCATGGCCTGCCGCCGCCGTACTGGTCCCCACCGAGCAGCTGCGGGAACTTCGCGATCAGCGACTGGAGCACGTGCTCGGCTTCGTACGGCTGCTGGGACATCTCCACCAGGTCGTCGTCGCCTCTCAACAGGTAGATGCCTGCACTCACAGGGGTGATGCTAGGGATGCGACACCGTCCTGTCTACACAGGAGGGCAGGTAAGCACAGCCCTGTCGCTCGGGGCCACCGGGCATAGCTTGCCAGGGCTGGCATCGCCGATCAGCACTGGGAGTGGCCGACCCGCGTACGGTCATGCTGGCACCGCTTCTTGTTGCAGAGGTCGCCCCGTGAGGTAGGGGATTGAAACGCCGTGGTGCCGGGATCGCCGGGATTCTCGTCGGGCGAGTTGCAGAGGCCGCCCCGCTACGGCTATGGCCTCATGGCCTCTGCGACAGGCGCGGTCTGAGGTCATGGAGCTACGGCACTTTGTGTCTGACTCCAGGGCCGTCGCTCGGAGCCCGTCACCCCTCCAGCGACCGCAGCGCCACCGCCAGCCCCGGCCGCTCGCCGTAGCCCTTGGTGGCGTGCAGCTCGGCCACCTGGGCGTCGTCCC
>JAJPHE010000058.1 GCA_021325435.1 Actinomycetota bacterium
CCGGCCGGAGCCGAGTCGGACCGCCGGGAGGGGGCGGGGCTCGACGGCGAACAGGCCGAGGCGAGGAGGACGACCAAGGCCAGGGAGGTGACGAGCGCCGGGACCGCCCGGGCCCGGCGACGTGGGAGAGACGATGGGAGATCGGACATGCGGGGATTATCCCGGCACCCCCCGCCCAGCGGGCGTCGCGCCCGCCTGGGCCGGCCCACCCCGTGGCGGGCCCGGCGGTCCAGCCACGAACTTCTTCGCGGCCGAGGAGGCGGACGGCACGAACCGACCGGGTCGAGTCTCCTCGTCGGTCCCGGGCCGGTTGGAGGGCTTAACCCGGGGGCGCCGTGCAACCCCTACGGTCTGGCCGGTGAGCAGAAGTTGCTGGTTGCCGGGCGCCGAAGTCGTCATGGCCGGCGGGACCGTGGTCGCCCTGGGCCGATCAGGTCGGGCGCGTTCAGGGGCGACGGTGGCCTGCTGTTGGGTCGCCGGTCGGCTGTGGGCCACCGGCGTCGGGGACCAATACGGCGGTTGGGCTGGGCTCGCCTATGGACTGGGACGGGTGTCCCCGGCCCTCCGCACCCCGCTGGCGCTCGCCTACGTCGGCGGGCTCCTAGCCGACGTCGGTCCGGCTCGCCGCCGCCGTGTTCTCGCCGCCGGGTTGTCGTCCCTCGCCGCGGGGGCGGCGACGGCCGCGGGGGTCGAATGGCTAGGGCCCCGTGCCGGCCGAAGGCGTCGTGTCCCGGTACAGCTCGTGGTCAACCGCGACTCAGGCTCGGCTCGCCTCGCCCGCCGGGCCCGGCGGGCGCTGGAGCGCGAGGCCGAGGTACTCAGCGAGCGCCGGGTCTGCGGCCCCGGTCTGGAGTCGGCCTTGAAGGAGGTCGTCGGCGAGCTCAGGAGCCGCCCGGGGTCTCGCCTGGTAGTGGCGGGAGGCGACGGAACCGTCGGTAAGGCACTAGAGGTCGCCAGCCGCGCCGGGGTGCCGGTGGCCATCCTCCCGACGGGCACGGGAAACGACATCGGGCGTGCGCTGGGCGTTCCGCTCTATCCGGAAGAGGCCGCCGCCGTGGCCGTGCGGGGGACCATGCGTCGAGTCGACCTGGTGCAGACCAACCTCGGCACGTTCGCCCATGCCGCCGGGGCGGGGATTCTGGCCCGTTTCGCCGGGCTGGTCCGCGACGTGTCCGGTTGGCGCCGCCCAATGGTCTATCCCGCGCGGGCTTGGCGCGCCTGGCGGGAGCGGGCACCTCTGCCCCTCGAGGTGGCGACCGACGGGGAAGTGGTTGCCCTGCCTGGCCCTCCGGTGGAGGTGGCCCTCCTCAACGCCCCGCGCATCGGCGGCCGGATAGGTCTGCCGCTGCCGGCGGCGCGCCCGGACGACGGGAGGATGGAGGTGGTCGCCGTCCACCGGGGGTCCGCCCGCAACGCCGTCGTCGGCCTGGCCCACTACCTGAGGGCCCGCCCCGCGGGCCCGCCAGTGGGGGGCGTGGCTTGGCCAGCCCGCCGGGTCGAGCTCCGTTCGCCGGTGCCCTTCGCCGTGTCCCTCGATGGGGAACCAGTGGGAGAGACCACCGAGCTGTCCGCGCTGGTCCTGCCGGGCGTAGCGACCGTCGTCGTGCCCCGTCGATGGCGGCGCCGCGGGACCTGGCGGCAAGGCGGGACCGGGGAGTCCCTTCTAGACGGCGGGTAGCGGGCCGGTGGGGTCCCTCGACGGGGGTCCGGTCGTATTCTGGCCGACCGGACAGCCGGCCGGGTGCAGCCCCGCTAGACAAATCCGCATGACCAACGAAGCAACCGGGGCGGGCGACGCGGCCATGGCCCACCTGGATCAGGCGGTGATGGGGGATGTCCCGCGGCTCAGTGGTGCCGACCTCCTGGCGGCAGCGGGAGTGCCTGCCGAGGTAGCGGCCAGGTTGTGGCGCTCTCTCGGGGTGCCCGCCGCCCGGGCCGCGGACGGCCCGGCGTTCTACGAGGCGGACCTGGCGGCGCTGCGAGGCGCACTGGAATACCTCGGGCCCGACCCGACCTCCGACCTCGGGCTTCAACAGGTACGGGTGCTGGCCGGAGCCATGGCTCGGGTGGCTGAGGCCGCGGTCGACGCCTGGGAAGCGGGCAACTCGGGCCTGGCCGACCCCTCCGGCCTAGCCGACCGGCGCGCTGCGCTCGAGGGTCTCGCCGTGTATGTGCTGCGCCGTCAACTCTACGCAGCCCTGCGGCGACGACTCTCCCAGCGGGACGAAGCCCACGGCGCCCCGGTGATCGTCGGCTTCGTCGACCTGGTGCGGTTCACCGCGCTGACCGAGTCTGTGGCTGAGGAGGAGTTGGCGCGGGTGGTCGCTCGCTTCGAGGAGGTGGCCTACGAGACGGTCGTGTCCGGCGGCGGGCGAATCGTCAAGACCATCGGCGACGCCGTCATGTTCGTGGCCGACGCCCCCGAGGCGGCAGTGGGCTCCGCCCTGGCGCTGGTCGAGGCCTACAACCAGGATCCGCTGGTCCCCCCAGCCCGCGCCGGCCTCGCCGCTGGGCCAGTGCTGGCCTGGGAGGGGGACTACTTCGGTCGCCCGGTCAATCTGGCCGCTCGGATAGTCGAGGCTGCCCGGGCCCGGACTGTGGTCACCGACGCTGCGCTGCACGATGCCCTGGTTGGCTCGACCGAGTTGGAGTGGTCGCCTCTTCCGCCCAAGCGCCTCAAGGGCTGTGGGCGCCCCCAGCTTTGGGCCGTGCGAGCGCGGTCGGCGCCAGTCGCCTGAGGGCCACCAGGGCCTGAGCACATGCAGCCGAACATCCGGGGGGCCACTTGATCGGGTCCGGCCGAGCGGCTACAAATTTCTTCGCGGCTGAGCAGGCGGCCGGCACAACCGAGCACGGGTCGCCGTCTGCAGGGGGCATTTGCCCGAAAGATTGGCTCTGTCGGTCGCGTCCCCGCCCCGGTTGTCATCAGACGTTGCGACCGAGGAGGGCGAATGGGTAGGACGGCAGACCTTGGGGCGGAATGCGACGCCTCCCCGCCGGCCGAGGTTGTTGACCGGCTGGCCCACATCGCCGCCGAGGCCCGGGCGCTGGCCGCCACCCGGGGCGAGATAGAAGGCTGGGCCGCCGGCCCGGGGCGGTCCTCGATGGCCGGCGTGGTAGCCCTGGCCTACTGCCAAGCCCTGGCCGCTGCCGAGATAACCGCCCTCGCCCTGGTCGATGCGCTGGCCAGCGCCCTGGCCGGCACTGCCCTGGAAAGCGCCGGTGCCGGCGCCTGAGGCACGGGGCGGGCCGGTCGAGGTCGGTCCGGAGCCGGAGTTGGTCGACTCGCCCCTCGTGGCCGCCCTGTCCGAGTTCGCCCGCACCCTCACCGGTCGCTACGAGATCAGCGAGGTCCTGTACCGACGGGCCGAGCACGTCATGGACATCCGGGCGTGGCCGGAGCCGGTGTCTCGGTGACCGACGACGCCGGCGCCTCCGGCCGGTGACCGGGGTGGACGAGCTGACCACGGAGCTCGAGTCGGTCGAGGAGGACCACCAGGAAGGACCTTGCGTGGACTTTCCGCGCGTGGACTGGGAGGTCGTCATGAGCTCGGCCGGCTGTGGCCCCGAGCCGAGGACCAGGCCAACTGAGGCGGAAGCCGGACAATGGCCGTAATGCGACGCCGGGGTGGGCCCTCGGTACAGGTCGTCCTCCACGGCGGCCCCCGGGATGGGGAGGAACTGGTCATCCTGGGCGGCGAGGACCTTCCCCCGCAGATCCCCGACGACCTCCAGGGGGGCTACCACCTGGGCCCCGACCCCGCCCAACCCGCCCGGGACCGCAAGGGCCGGCCCATCTATCGCTGGAGCCCCGGCGCCGAGCCGCCCGGGCGAGACGAAGGAGATCCCCAGCAGTGCGCATAGCCATCATCGCCCCACCCTGGGTGGCGATACCTCCTGCCGGCTACGGCGGAACCGAGGCGGTGCTCGACACCCTGGCCCGGGGCCTGGCTGCCGCCGGACATGAGGTGTTGCTGTTCACCACCGGGGACAGCACCTGCCCGGTCCCCAGGGCCTGGGAGTTCGACCAGGCCCTGGGCGTGGGGGTGGGCGGGGCGGCCGCCGAGCTGCGCCACACCATCGCCGCCTACGAGACGGTGGCCGGCTACGACATCGTCCACGACCACACCCTGGTCGGCCCCGTCTACGCCCACGTCCGCCCGGAGCTGGCGGTCGTCACCACCAACCACGGGCCTTTCGAGTCCGACCTGGGCCGGCTGTACCGGATGGTGAGCGACCGGGTCCCGGTCATCGCCATCTCTCACGACCAGGCCTCCAGCGCGGAGGGGGTCCAACTGGCGGGGGTGATCCACCACGGGCTCGACGTCGATGCCTTCCCCTTTGGCGAGGGCCGGGGCGGCTACGCCCTTTTCCTCGGGCGGATGAGCCCGGACAAGGGCGTCCATACCGCCATCCGGGTGGCCCGGGCGGCGGGCATGCCGCTGCGCATCGCCGCCAAGATGGCCGAGATCGCCGAACAGGAGTACTTCGCCGGGGTGGTCGAGCCCCTCCTCGGCGGCGACGTGGAGTACATCGGGGAGGTCGGCGGCCAGGACAAGCTGGATCTGCTGGCCAACGCTTCCTGTCTGCTAAACCCCCTGGCTTGGCGGGAGCCGTTCGGGATGGTCATGGCCGAGGCCGCTGCCTGTGGTACCCCGGTGGTGGCCACGGCCTGTGGGGCGGCCCCGGAGGTAGTGATCGCCGGGATCACCGGCTTCCTGGGCAGAAGCGAGCAAGAGTTGGTGGCCGCTGTGGGCCGGCTGGACGAGATCGACCGCAAGGTATGCCGGCGGGTGGCCGAGGCCCGCTTCTCCGCCAAGCGGATGGTGGCCGAGCACCTGGCCGTCTACCAGGCGGTGGCCGAGGGTTGGCGCCCGGCCCCGGAGCAATCCGCGCCGCGGGGCACCACGGCCTCCCCAGCTGCCGCGAGAGCCGACCTTGGCCCGCCGCCGGTGGTCTCTCTGGTCGAGCGGGCCGATGTCTAGGACGGAGGGGATGCCGGCCAGGGCGAGGGACGAGGCACCGACCCAGCGGCAGGCGGCTCCATGAGCTCGGCCGGCTTCGACTCGGAGGCCTTGCCCGAGGCAGGGCGCCCGCCGGCCCCTCTGTCCCTGGTAGCGCCCTTGGCTCGGCCCGGTTCGGCCCGCTGGCACCTGAGCACGACCCGAGCACACCAGGTGACGACGGAGGCCTGCTGGTGGGCGGCCGACGATGGCGGCGGGGGTGACTTCTTCGAGGTCGCCGCTTTGGCGGGGGGGCGGGTGGGCATGGTGATAGGCGATGCCCCTGGTTCCGGGGCCCGGGCCGCCCGGCTGGGGTCCCGGCTGGGGAATGGTGCCCGGGGCCTGCTGGGGGCCGGGACGCCGGCGGGGGCCCTGCTGGAGGCCCTGGACGGGATCGTCCAGGACGCCGGGGTCGATCTGATCGCCACCGCCTTGTGCGTCGTCATCGACGCCCGGGCCGGCAAGGCCGAGCTGACCAGCGCCGGGCACCTGCCCGGGCTGCGGGTGGCGCTCCACGGGGTGGGAGAGCTGCTGTATCCCAACCGTTATCCGCCCCTCGGGATCACAGCCACCCGGTCTGCCTCGCGCTACGACTTCGGCTGGGACGACGGCATGTACCTCTTCACCGACGGGATGGTCGAACGCCATCAGATCTCTATCGACGCCGGACTGGGCGCCCTGACCAGGGCCAGCGCGGGCCTGTCGGGGGCGATGGCCTCGGCTCCGGAGCTGGCCCGGCGGACCACGCAGCGCCTGGGACGGCCTCAGGACGATGCCATGGTCGTCTCCCTCCGGCTCAACGCCCGCCCGGCGCTGGACCGGGGGTAGCGCCGGCCAGAAGTGCGGAGTCCTCGGATCGCCATGTCCTACCTCGGGCGTTCTCAGCATCCGACCGTGAGCGCCGATTGGAGCTTCGCCGACCCCCAAAACCATTCCGGAGCCCAGGGCGGCTTCGTGCTGGTGGAGGGCGACAGCTTCTGCATCTCGGCCGACAACGGGGACGTCCGACCCGGCAGCATCGAGGGCCTCTTCGACCGGGACACCCGCTTTCTCTCGCAGTGGGAGCTGATGGTGGGCGATGCTCCCTTGGAGCAGCTGGCCGCCCTGCCCTCGACACCGTTCTCCGGCGGGGTGCTCGGGCGGGCCCGGCCGGTGGCGGGGAGGGCCGATTCCACTCTCCTCGTCCGGCGCCATCGCTACGTGGGCCGGGGCATGCGCGAAGACATCGTCCTGCACAACTGGGCGCGCGAACCGGTGGCCCTGACCTGTGGGTGCCGAGAACCCCATCCGCCCAGCTCAAGCGACTATTCGGTACTCGTGGACGAGGCCCCCCAGACGATCGGTTCTTCGTAGCCTGGCGACGTCGAGGTTCTGGATCACCGGCGGAGGCATGTCGAGAGCTGAGGGCGTACTTTGGCCGAGAGAGCGGTGCGGACGGTGGGTGTTGTAGTGCTCGACGTATTCTGCCAGGACCGCTTCGAGGTGACGGCGGCCGAGGATGATCATCCGGTCGAGACACTCGCGCCGCAAGGTGCCGATAACGCGTTCACAGATGGCATTCGCCCGGGGCGCCCGCACGGGGCTCTTGATGATCCTGGTGCCGTCAGCGGCGAGGGCGGCATCGAAGGAGGCGGTGAACTTGTCGTCACGGTCGCGGATGAGGAACTTGACCGTGTTCTCCTGGTCGGCGAGGTCCATCGAGAGGTTGCGAGCCTGCTGGGTCACCCAGTCGGCGACCGGCTTGGCGGTGACACCGGCGATTCTCACGAGACGGCTGTCGTGGTGGATGAACACGAGCACGTAGAGCCTGCGAAGGAGCACCGTGTCGACGCTGAAGAAGTCACACGCCATCAACCCTTTGGCTTGGGCGGCGAGGAACTCCGCCCAGGTCGGCCCCGATCGCCGCGGCGACGGTTCGACCCCATGGCGCTTCAGGATGGCCCAGACGCTCGAGGCAGCGAGGGGGATGCCCATGGTGGCGAGCTCGCCTTGGATTCGGCGATATCCCCAAGTTGGGTTCTCCTTCGCCAACTGCAGGATGAGCGCCGTGGTGCCCTTCGCAATGCCTGGCCGACCGGGACGGCCGTGCGGGTAGGTCCAGCGTCTTCTGACGAGGGCCCGGTGCCAGCGCAGCAGGGTTGCCGGCCGGACGAAGAACTGTCCGAGAGGTCGGCGGGGCAGCAGTCGTGCGAGTCCCGCCAATACGGCTCGGTCCGCCGGCTCCAGCGCCGGTCTATGGACCTGGCGGCGCAGGACCGCCACTTCGTGGCGCAGCATGACAACCTCGACGGCGAGATCGGTATCACTACGGCAGATGAGTCGGATGAGCTGGAGGACCCGGCAGAACGCCCGGTAGAGGAATGAGAGGGTCACGGTCGGATGCTCGCCGCGCCCGCGTCCAGGAGTCAAAGTCCAGGTCAAAGCATGTGGATCGCATTCTCGGCACCGACAGGTTGCGTTATCGAAGCGACGGTCCCCGTTGCCGTATGCGGCTCGTCTGACTGCTGCTGTTCCCACCTGCCTGACGACCCTCGACACGCCCGCCCTTCATTCTCCCGAGCTCCGACCCAACTCGGAATCCCCCGCGGATGGATCAGCAGGCCCGCCACAGGGGTCGCACCCAACCCACGGACCGACCCGGCTAACGACGGGC
>JAJPHE010000135.1 GCA_021325435.1 Actinomycetota bacterium
CCTCGACCGCATCGGCAGCGACCACCAGCTCTGCCTCAACTTCCTCCGCCACGCCGGCCTACAACTATGAACCCCGGCAGCGCGGTATTACACGAAACTCTTTAAGTTCGGCAATCTCCTCGACCGAGACCCCACGCCCATCTGTTCGACCGCCCGCCCCAGCGCGCCGAGGGAGCCCAGCCCTTCCTAATGAGATGAGGCGTCGGTACCCTCGCCTAACAGCTCCCAAGGGTCCGCCGCGGGAGGGTTTGGCGGGAGGTCCGATGTACCGGCAGCAACTGCACGTCAAAGTCGTTCTCGGCAAGTACCGGGAGTTTTACGACGTAATCACCAACCTGAACGAGGAGCTGAAGCGCAAGGACCTCACCCAGGTTCAGATGTGGTCGCCCGCCACCGGCGACGAGATGAACACGGTGATCCTCGTCAGCGACTTCAACTCCCTCGCCGACTGGGAGTCGGCCAACCACAAGTTCCTGACCGACCCTGAGGTCATGAAGATCTGGCGCGAGTCGGTCTCGTACGTCGACGGGCGCCCCCGCGAGGAGCTCTTGCAGTCGGTCTACGAGATCGCCTGAGGGCTTCGATCCGGCGGGCTCAGCTCCATGCGGCGGCGTGGGTGCCGGGCGGCGCCGGCGGCAGGTCCCAGCGAGGTGGGGTCTCCGACATGGCGAGGGCCGGGGACAGGTAGCGGATCCGCCCGTAGTGGGCGGTGTCCATCTCCTCGCGGTAGGGGTCGACGTCGCCCGGGTCGGCCCGGCTGGGGTCGTTGTCGTCGCCCAGTTCCTGGTACCACATGGCCGTTTGGCACAGCGACGCCTCGACGTGCCACGAGCCGCCCTCGGTCGCCCGGCGGGCCAGGGCCACCATGGCCCCGTAAGCGGCCAGGTAGCCGGTGGAGTAGTCGTTGACGGCGGCGGGGGCCAGGCGGGGCACGCCGTCGGACTGGCCCTCGCGATGGGACATGCCGGTGGCGGCCTGGGCCAGCTGCTCCCAGCCGGGCCGGTCGGCCCACGGGCCCACCGGGCCGTAGCAGTTCTCGGATACGTAGACGATGCCGGGGCGCAGGCGGGCCAGGTCGGCCGGCCCGAAGCCATGCCGGTCGATGGCGCCCCGCCGGTAGCCCTGGGAGAACACGTCGGCGGAGGCGGCGAGGTCGCCCAACAGCTCGGCGCCGGAGTCGTCGGTGAGGTCGACGTGGGCCTGGCGCTTGCCGATGCCGGTCTCCACGTCGAACAGGGCGGCGGTCGGCAGCCGGGGCGACGTCACGTGCAGCACGTCGGCGCCGTGCTCGGCCAGGGTCTTGGCGCACGTGGGCCCGGCCAGCACCCGGGTGAGGTCGAGGACCCGGACGCCGGAGGCCGGCCGCCCACCATCGGGCAGGGGGCGGGGCGGCCCGTCACCGATGCGGGTGACGGTTACGACGGGGCGCCCGAGGAGGGCCTGGCCCTGAGGGTGGGCGGCCCATTCCTGGCGGGTGCGCACCACTCCGCCGCACACCCCGTGCCGGATGAACGCCGCTTCGAGCTCGAAGGCCTCCCGTCCGCGGACGGCGGCGGCGATGTCCTCCGGGGTGGCCGAGGTGTCCAGGCCCAGCTCGCTGAGGATCACCGGCCCGTCGTTGAACGAGCCGTGCAGCTGCACGTAGCGGCTGCCTTGCGCCTCGACGATGGCCGTGATGCGGCGGGCCCAGCTGCGTCGCTCGCTCTCAGCCGGGCGGCGGTCGGGCTCCAGGAACTCGACGTGGGCGAACGAGGTGAGGGCGGCGGCGGCGTGACGGGCGTCGACCGACAGTGACTGCGGACGGCCGGTGCGCACCCTCCACATCTCCGATGCGCCGACACCGGTCAGCAGCCGGGCGGCGGCCGCTCCGGTGGCCAGGTGGTGCGGCGAGGGCAGGACCGGCTCGGTGCCGATCACCTCGAAGTCGAGGTCGGCCGGGAGTGACACCCCGGCCCCCGCCACCGCCTCGATGACGGCGGTGCGGAGGGAGGGCACCACCGCAGTATCGCGTTAGGCCGGGCGGCGCACGATGGTGGCGGCCGGGCGTCGGGAGGTCGAGGCTCAGCCCGGCGGGGACGGCGACGGGGCGGCGGCCACCGGCAGGCGCCGGCACTCCTCCGCGACCCGCCAGTAGAGGGGGTCGCTCCGCTTCTCCTGGGCACACCAGGCCACCGCGTCGGACCCGCACCGGCGAACGTTGATACCCCCGGTGGTGCTGGCCATGGTGACGGTCACGCAACCGGCGGGGAGGGGCGGGGGCGACGGCTGGAGCGACCACGCCACCGTCCCGACCGTGACCGCGGTCACCGCCGCGCCGATGAGGGCCGCCGCTGTGGTGCGGCGCAGCCGGGTGGAGGGCACCGGCTCGGGGGGCCGGTAGGGCGGTACCACGTCTAGCGCGGCGCGGGGACGACGCCCTCGGCACCACCGGCCGAAAGGATCGTCGTCCCCGCCCCGCTCATCTCAGATGGCCTCCTCGCCGCTCTCGCCGGTGCGGATGCGCACGGCCTGCTCGACCGGGGTCACCCACACCTTGCCGTCTCCGATCTTGCCCGAGCTCGCCGCCTTGGTGACGGTGTCGAGCACGATCGGAACCGCCGGCTCGTGGACGAGGATCTCCAGGCGGATCTTGGGCACGAAGTCCACCTGGTACTCGGCGCCCCGGTACACCTCGGTGTGCCCGCGCTGGCGACCGAATCCCTGCACCTCGGTGACGGTCATGCCGCCGACACCGATCTGCTTGATGGCTTCCTTCACCTCGTCGAGCTTGTGAGGTCGGATGACCGCGGTGATGAGGCGCACCTATACACCTCCCTCGGTACGGGTCTCGGCCAGCAGGGAGGAAGGCATCGCCCCTTCCGATGCGGCCAGGGCGGACGGGACGCCGACGCCCGTGGCGTACGACTCGCGGGGCAGGAGACGCTCGGCCCCGGTCGGGCTCGGGTAGGCCTCCTCGTCGTGGACGGCGAGGTCGCCGGTCTCGAGCTCCTCGGGGGTGAGCCGCAGCGGGATCACCAGCCCGATCAGCTTGAGCAGCACGAAGGTAATCACCGCGTCCCAGACGATGATCGTCAGCGCCGCCCCGGCCTGGATCTTCAGCTGGTGCAGGCTGTGGCTGCCGTAGAGGAGTCCGGACCCCGAGAAGCTGGCCGTCTTGCCCTGGCCGATGTACTCGATGACGGTGGGGTCGGCGAAGATGCCGACCAGTAGCCCTCCGGCCAGGCCGGCGATGCCGTGGGTGTACACGACACCCATGGCGTCGTCGACCTTGCTGAACGGTCTCACCCGGGGCAGGTAGTTCCACGCCACCCACACGATCGACGAGGCGATCGCCCCCAGCAGCAGGGCCCCGGCTCCGTTGACGAAGCCTGCCGCCGGGGTGATGGCCACCAGACCGACGATCATGCCGTTGACCGCGCCGAGCAGCGTCGGCTTGCGCTGGCGCGAGGCGAACATGTCCCAGAACAGCCACATCATCAGGGCGGCCGCCGTGGCCAGGTTGGTGTTGAGCACGGCGGCGGCGGCATCGGCCCCGGCGAAGTACGGGTCACCGCCGTTGAAGCCGTTCCAGCCCAACCAGAGGATGCCGGCGCCGACCGCCACCAGGGGCAGGTTGTTGGGCACGCCGTGGGCCCGGTCGCGGGCGAGGCGGGGCCCGATGACCCAGGCGGCCACGAAGCCGCTGGTTCCGGCGGCCAGGTGGATGACATAGCCGCCGGAGAAGTCGAGCGCCCCCTTGGCCCCCCAGTAGCCGCCCCCCCACACGAGGAAGGCGTTGACCGAGTAGACGAACGTCGACCACAGGGGCACGAAGACCAGCCACGCCTTGAAGCTCATCCGGCCGAGCACGCTGCCGAGGAACAGCAGCGGGGTGATGGCGGCGAAGACGAACTGGAAGTAGACCAGCGTGGCCGCGGGGAAGTTCAGCGCCGGCGATCCCGACGACTGCGGCGGGGTCACCAGCGGGATCTGGGCCCGGCTCTGCTCGCCCAGGGCGCTGAGCACGGTGCGGGGATGCCCGATGAAGTTGTGGATCAGGCCGGTGCCCGTGGTCCAGGGCTGCCCGAAGCCCATGTTGTAGCCCCAGAGAACCCAGACGAGGAGCACCAGGCAGAAGCCGGTGAACGCCATGAGCATGGTGTTGACCGCCCACTTCTTCTGGACCAGGCCCCCGTAGAGCACGGCCAGTCCGGGCAGGCTCATGAGACCCACGAGGGTGGCGGCCACCAGCTGCCAGGCGTTGTCGCCGGTGTTCAGCCAGTGCGGATAAGGGATCACCTGAAACGGCTCCTTTCGTCGTCACCTCCGGGGGCCACCGGCCGACCGGGGTTGGGCGGCAGATTGGCGGAGCCGTGTTTCCCGACAGTTGCTCTTTTATTACGGGAGTGAAAACAAACCTCTTTGCCCGTTGACACAGTCGCCGGGGGCCCGGATGCTGCCGGCATGAGAAGCAGAGGTGTCCTGGCGCTCGAGCGCCCCCGCCATCAGCGGGTCCTCAACCCGAAAGACGACAGCACCAAGGCCGACTCGCGCCTGACGATCATCGTGTTCTCGGTGGTGGCCCTGCTGGGCGCCCTGGACTTCGCCACGGTGCGCAGCGGCAACCAGCTGGTGCTGGCCGCCGTGGTCGTCGGCTACTCGTTCTGGCGGGCCGGCCAGGGTTGGGTTCGCTTCATGCGCTTCTCTACCGCCTGACCACGCCCGCCGGGGCGACGCCGGTCGCCCCTGTCGTCAGTTGTCGCCGAAGCCGGGGCGGCTGAGGCCGGGCCGCACCGCCTCGATCGGGTCGCGCAGGTCGTCGATGTAGCCGAGGGCGTAGGCGCCGCGGGCGTAGCCCATGAGGCGCAGCAGCTCGACCGGCAGGGTGGCCGCCACCTCGCGGGGGACCGACAGGTACCGGTTCTCCTCCTGGCGCAGCCAGGCCACGTTGTAGGTGATGTTGAGCCCGATTCGGGTCTGGTCGCTCTGGTTGGCCCCGCCACCGTGGTAGACGCTGCCCGAATACACGAGGACCGAGCCCCGCTCCATCTCCGCCGCCACCGAGTCGGACTGCTCGAAGCGGAGCTTGTCGGCGGCCTTGTTGCTCCCGGGCACGACCCGGGTGGCGCCGTTCTCCTCGGTGAAGTCGGTCATGGCCCAGATGGTGTTGCACTGCACCTCGTAGCCGGCGGGGAACGGGAAGAAGTCGAAGGCCCACTGGTCGCGGTGGATCGGCTGGGCCGGCGAGCCCGGACCGATGGCGATGGCCTGGGTCAGGTGGAGCTGGAAGTTGGTGGCCTGCGACAGGAACCGGCCGGTGGTGGACAGGATGAGCGGGTCCATGACCAGCTGGCGGCTCGAGGGGGAGCGGGCGATCAGGGCGCCGGTCCGTCGGGTGTTGCGCCCGCTGAAGTCGTCGGGTCCGGTCGGGGTGAGGGCCAGATGGGGGTCGAGCTCGGCGGCGATGCGGTCGAGCAGGTCGGGCGGGGCCAGACCGTCGACGATCACCGCCCCGTCCTCGGCCAGGGCGCCGGCCACCCGGTCGGCGTCGGTGTCAGCGGAGAGGTGCCGGAGTCCCATGACCGCCCAGTCTCGGCCCCTACCGGGCCCGGTTCAAGACGTCGGAGGCGGGGCCACCTCCTCCAGGAACGCCTGGTAGGCCCGGGGCCCGTAGACGGTGCCGGGGCCCCCGTTGAGCAGGATGGCCACCCCCAGGGCCTCGGCCACCTCCTCGGGGGTGGCGCCCTGGCGGGCGGCCCCCCGGCTGTGGGCGGCGATGCACCCGTCGCACTGCTTGGCCACCGCCACCGCCAGGGCGATCAGCTCCTTGGTCTTCACGTCCAGGGCGCCGGGGGCCATGGCCGCGTTGTGCAGCCCGGTGTAGCCCTCCATGACGCCGGGGAGCGCCTGGCGCAAGGCGCGAAACGGCTCGCGAAGCCCGTCACGCACGTCCTTCCCGTAGCCCATGCCGCCTCCTTCGTCGCAGGGGGGACATGATCGCCGGCCTGGCCGCCGCCCGCCTCACTAGCGTCGGAGAGTGGCCCCGCAGCCCCCCGGGCCGCCGCTGGCGGCCAAGCTCGGAGTGAAGGAGGGGCACCGTCTCGCCCTCATCGGCGCCCCCGCCGGCTGGACGGTGGAGGGCCTGCCGGCCGGGGCCCGGGTGCTGCGCCGGCCCACGCCGGACCTCGACGTCGCCGTGGCCTTCTTCCGGCGCCTCGCCGACCTCCACCACGACGTGGAACGGCTGGCCGGGACCATCACGCCCGCCGGCGCCCTGTGGCTGGCCTGGCCCCGGCGGGCGGCCGGGCACGAGAGCGACATCACCGACGAGTCCGTGCGCCAGGCGGCGCTGCCCCTCGGCCTGGTCGACGTGAAGGTGGCCGCTCTCGGCCAGGACTGGTCCGGCCTCAAGTTCGTGTGGCGCAAGGAGCTGAGGGCGGCCCGACGGGTCCCCAGAACCTGACAACCGGGGCTCGGCCCATCGACGGAAAAAAGCCCCAACTTTGGGGTCCGAGGGGCCCGAGCGGTCCGTAGACTCCTTCGATGGGTCGAGTGCTGGCGGTGGCCAACCAGAAGGGCGGCGTCGCCAAGACGACGACCGTGCACAGCCTGGGTTCGGCGTTGGCCGAGCTGGGGCAGCGGGTCCTGCTGGTCGACCTCGACCCTCAGGCCTGCCTCACCTTCTCGGCCGGGCTCGACCCGGAGAAGCTTCCGGCGTCGCTGCACGACGTGCTGGTGCGGCGCACGGCCATCACCGACGTCATCGAGTCGATCCGCCACAACCTCGACATCGCCCCGGCGACCATCGACCTGGCCGGGTCGGAGGTGATCCTGCTCACCCGCACCGGACGGGAGCACGTGCTGGCCCGGGCCCTGGCGTCGGTGCGCGACGACTACGACACCATCCTGATCGACTGCCCACCGTCGCTCGGCGTCCTCACCATCAACGGGTTGTCGGCGGCCGACTCGGTGCTGATCCCACTGCAGTGCGAGGCATTGAGCCACCGCGGCGTGGGGCAGCTGCTCGAGACGGTCGCTGACGTGCGCGCCTTCGCCAACGACCGGCTCGAGGTGCTCGGCGTCATCGCCACCATGTTCGACGGTCGCACCCGCCACGGGCGCGAGATCCTCACCAGCGTGGGCGAGCACTACAGCCTGCGGGTCATCGAGCCTCCGGTGCCCAAGTCGGTGCGCTTCGCCGAGTCGGCCGGGCAGGGCCAGTCGATCCTGTCCCACTCGCCTTCGTCGCCGGGCGCCGACGCCTACCGGGCCATCGCCGCCCAGCTCGACGCGGAGATCCGTCCCGGCGTCGCCCGCCCGACCCTGGAGGAGAGCAGTGCCGCCGCCCCGTGACCCCCTGGGCAAGCAGGCCCTCTTCTACGCCGGCAGCGCCGGCGGCCACGGGGACAAGCCTCCCGAGGAGGGGGCGGTGACCGGCAAGCGGGCGCTGTTCTCGAACCCGCAGGCGCCCACCGGTCCGGTGCGGATCGAGTGCTCGTCGTGCGGGGCCCGCACCCGCCTCGGCGTGGTCGAGTTCCTCCGCCAGCTGCCGGTGTGGCTGTGGCTCCCGTGGCGCCGCCACCCGCTGCTGTTGAACTGCCCGGTGTGCCACCGCCGGTCCTGGCTGGCGGTCTCGTTCAGCTCCTAGGACCCGGCCCCGCTCCGGCGGCCGTCCGCTCGAGCTCGTCGAGGATCTCCTCCACCCACGCCACGTCGCCCGCCGGCAGCCCGGTGGCGGCGAAAGCCCCGCGGTCGATCAGTCGGGCCGCCCGCTCCAGGTCCGCCGGTGGTGGGCCCCCGGGCACCCACGCTCGGAGGGCGGCGGCCAGCTCGGCCACGGTGTCGGCGGGGCGGCGGGGACGGCCCCAACGGGCGGCGACCCGGTCGAGGCGGCCCTGGACCGACGCCGCCCAGGTGGGGCCGGGGAGCCGGCGGCGACGACGCCGGTCGGAGAGCACCCGGGCCACCAACCAGCCGAGCCCGCCGGCCCCGGCCGCCCCCCCGACGCCCGCCACCGCCGCCACGGGGACGCTCGGGATCACCCGCGACAGGTAGGCGCCCAGGCCGGAGGCGGCTCCCGACTCGGCCGCGTCGCCGGCCAACGGCACCTGCGCCGTCGGGTCGAACGGCTCCCAGCCCACGCCGGGGAACCACACCTCGGCCCAGGCGTGGGCGTCGTCGGCCCGGACCTCGAACAGCCCGGTGAACGGGTTGCGCAGGCCGGCGGCGTAGCCGACCGCCAGGCGCGACGGGACGCCGAGGGAGCGCAGCATGACGACGAGGCTGGTGGCGATCTGCTCGCAGAACCCCCGGCGGTCGACGAACAGGAACTGGTCCACCGCGTCCACCCCGTCGGGCAGCGGCGGGGCGTTGAGCGTGTAGCGGGTGTGGGCGCCCATCCACGCCTCGAGGGCCAGCACGGCGTCGAAGGTGGTGGGCGCCCCGTAGGTCACCCGGCGGGCCAGGGCCCGCACCCGGGCGGTGGCGGGGAGGGGCCGGCCGTAGCGGGCGGCGATGTAGGCGGGGATGCCGGCGGGGTCGGCGTCGGCCCGGCGCAGGTCGGCGGCGGTGACGGCCGGGGGCCGGCTCACCACCGTGTACACCGCTCCCGGGCCCAGCTCGACGCTCGAGCGCAGGGTGCCGTCGGTCAGCTCGTTGACCTGCCGGTCGTGCACGTAGACCTGCGAGACGGGCGCCGCCGCGAACAGCAGGTTGGGCCCGGGCTGCACCACGTAGTAGCTCTGCACGAACTCGGGCCCGGTGGCCAGGCCCTCCTCGCCGGGGGGCGTCGGAATGTCCAGCGGCAGCTGGCCCTTCACCGTCACGCTGCGCTGGGACGACATCGTCCAGGTCCGGCCGTCCCAGCGGTCGAAGGTCTGGGCCCGCCACATGGCCGGGCGGTCGGCCCGCACCCGCATGACGAGGGTCTGGTCGGGCCGGGGCCGGCTGCCGAGGTCGAGGAAGGTCGAGAACCCGAAGTAGCCGAACGGCGAGCGCCCGGTCCGGCGCACCCGGCGGCCGGCCCGGGCCTCGGCCTGGTACTGCAGCTGGCGGGCGGGGTCGGCTGACCCGAGCGAGGGGTTGGCCAGGCCGCCCTGGGCGGGGACCGGCACCACCTGGCGCAGGGCGGCGGGGAAGGTCAGGGCCCGGGCGGTGCCGGCCGGCGGCACCACGAACAACAGCCCCATGCCGACGGCCACCGCCCCGACCAGGGCGGCCGCCACGACCAGGGCCGGGCGCCGGGCCGCCATCCTGGTGGACGGGCCTTTCGCCTCCGGCGGTAGCAGCGGCGCCTCGGCCAGCGCCGAGCGGTGGGCGAGGACGAGCCCGGTGGCGGCGGCCACCGCCCACACGGCGAGGAACCCGGCCAGGGTCACCGACACCGACAGGATGCCCGCCGTCGCCATGACCACCACGCTGACGAACAGCGAGAACTGCAGGTCGCGCCGGGCGGTGGCGTCGAGGGCGTGGAGGGCCTGGACGGCGAGCAGCAGCTCGGCCAGCGGGGCCTGGGCGTCGGCCACCGTCCCTCCGGTGATGCCGGCCAGGGTGTGGAGGAACCAGCCGAGGGCGGCCACCGCCCCCACGGCGATCACCAGCTTGGTGCCGTGGCCCGACCGGTGCCGCGACCAGTAGGCGAAGCCGAAGGCCGCCGGGATGCCCACCAGCACGGCCATGGTCAACGTCGGGCCGCTGATGTCCTGGTCGAGCACGGCGGTGGCCGCCCCCATCACCGCCACCAGGACGGCCACCCGGAGCCGGAGGTCCTCTTCGGCCGGCAGCCGGGCGTTGACCCTGCGCACCCGCTCGAGGATCGAGCCCCGCCCCGCCACCGCCTCCCCGGGGCCGCCGACCGGCCGGGCCGCCCGACGAGAAGCAACCGACTCGGCTGCCATGGCCGCGGCCGACACCCGGATCACCTGGGGGCCGACCGCCTCCGGCGGGGCCGCCGTCGCCACCGCCCGGGCCAGGCGCCGGCCCACCTCCACCGGCGAGCCGACGGGCTGGCTGCGGGGGCCGGCCGCCTCGGCCGTGTTGAGCGTCACCGGGCGCCCGGCGGCCAGGGCCGCCTCGGCCAACCCGGCGGCCCTGGAGGCGGCCCGCTCGGCCGCCTCGCCGCCACCCCGCAGGTCCACGGCGATGACGACGGCGGGAGAGCCGGGGTCCTCGGTCTCGCGCACCATCAGCTCGCCCCAGCGGGCCGTCGCCGGCCAGTGCACCAGCCGCCGCGGGTCACCGCTCAGGTAGGTCCGCACCCCGCGGGACACGTCGTGTCCCGGTCGTCCCCGCCCGCCGCCCTCCACGCCGACCGGCTCCCCCGCCGCCAGGTCCGAGGCGGCCACCGGGTCGGGCCGGGGTCCGACCTCCATGGCCGCCGGCAAGTCGATACTGAGCCGCCGGCGCCATCCCGCCAGCCCGAGCGGGGCCGACCCCCGGACCTCGACGTCGGCCGAGGTGGCGACCCCCCGCCGGCCGGGGGTGAAGGGGACCGGCCCCCGCCCGTCGCCGGTGGCGCTACACCAGGGCCCGGAGCCCTCGAGGATCCGGGCTCGCAGCTGCACCCCGGCCCCGGCCCGGCGAACTAGAACTCCGAGGCGGCCTGGCGTGCCGGCGGTGGCGTCGCGGGGGGCGTCGAGCACCACGACCGAGGCCCGGGCCACCGTGGCCGCCGACCAGGCCAGGGCCACCACGACCAGCCCGAGCAGGCCGCACATGAGGACCACCACCCAGCCGGCGCCGCTGGTGCGGGCGGCGAGGAAGAGGGCGGCGGCCAGCCCGACCAGCGCCGCCGCTGGGCGGACGCCGGCCGGCCTCATCCCCGGGGGACCGGCACCCGGGTGAGGACCGACTCCACCACCGACGCCGCGCTGCGCAGGTCGCCGCCGGCGTGCAGGACCACCCGGTGGGCCAGGGCGGCGAGGGCCACCGCCTTCACGTCGTCGGGGCTGACGTAGTCCCTCGCCGCCAGCAGGGCGTGGGCCTGCCCGGCGTGCAGCAGGGCCAGGCTGGCCCGGGGGCTGGCGCCGATGCGGACCTCGGGATCGCCGCGGGTCGCCTCGGCCAGGTCGATCACGTAGTCCGCCACCGCCTCGCTGCAGTGCACCCGGCGTACCGCGGCCAGCGCCGCCCTCAGCTGGGCCAGGTCGGCGACCGGCTCCAGCTGGTCGAGGGCGTCCACCCCTCCCGAGCCGAGCAGCACCTGCCGCTCGGACTGGCGGGGCGGGTAGCCCATCTCGATGGTGAGGGCGAACCGGTCGCGCTGGCTCTCCACCAGCGGGAAGGTGCCCGAGTACTCGAACGGGTTCTGGGTCGCCACCACGAAGAACGGCTCGGGCAGCGAGTGGGTGGTGCCGTCCACGCTCACCTGGCGCTCCTCCATGGCCTCGAGCAGCGCCGACTGGGTGCGGGGGGTCGCCCGGTTCAGCTCGTCGACCAGCACCACGTTGGCGAACAGCGGCCCGGGCCGGAAGCGCCACTCGCCCGAGTCGAACACCGACACGCCGGTCAGCTCGCCGGGCAGCAGGTCGGGGGTGGCCTGCACCCGGCGCACCGTTCCCCCCACCGCCCGGGCGATGGCCTTGGCCAACAGGGTCTTGCCCACCCCCGGGGCGTCCTCGATGAGCAGATGGCCTCCGGACAGCAGGGCCACCAGGGCCAGCCGGATGGCCTCGGGCTTGCCGAGCACGACGCTCGACACCGCGGCCGCCAGCCGACCGGCGAGCTCGCCTGCCGCGTCGAGCGACGACTCCGGTTCGGGGGGCAGAGCGGAGAGAGAGGGCATGGTTCCTCGCCGTGTCGGGCCCCGACCGTAGCCCGAACCCCTGCCTAGGATCGGTCGGTGGCCTCGCGCCCGGGGCGCCGCACCGGACCCCAACCACCCGTCGTGCCGGCCGGGCTCGAGGTCGTCGCCCTCGAAGGGCTGCACCACGAAGATGAGATCGAGGCGTCCCGCCTGGACGGCACCGACCTCACCGGGGCCCACGCCGAGGACCTGCGCCTGACCCAGTGCGAGTGGCGGGCGGTCCGGCTGGCGGCGGCGGACCTGCCGGGACTGAGCGCCGCCGACGTCCGTCTCGACGACTGCGACCTGACCGGTGCCCTGCTCCCCAAGGCGTCACTGCTGCGGGTGGAGCTGACCGGGTGCCGGCTGGACGAGCTGGTCCTGTCCGACGGCCGGCTGGGCGACGCCCGTTTCGTCGACTGCCGGCTCAACGAGGTGAGCCTGCGCTTTAGCCGGGCGGAGAGGGTCACCTTCACCGACTGCGTCCTGCGGGGCGCCGACCTGACCGGGGCCCAGCTCAGCTCCGTCCGCTTCGAAGGATGCGACCTGCGCCAATCGGTCTGGTTCAACGCCTCGGCCGCCGGCACCCAGCTCGTGCGCTGCCAGGTCGACGGGCTGAAGGGGGCGACCAGCCTGAAGGGGGCGTCGGTGACGCCGGATCAGGTCCTGCCGCTGAGCCTGAGCCTGCTGGCCGAGCTCGGCATCACCGTCTCGGACGACCAGGGCGATCCCTGACGGGCCGCCGTTCAGCCGATGACGGCCGGGTGCTCCATGCGCAGGTCGCTCTCGGCGATGACCGTCGGCAGCACCGCCCCGTCGGACAGCCGCCTCACCCGGTAGCCGCCCACCTCGAGGGAGTAGATCTCGAACCCCCGCGACCACGAACCCTCGAACTGGTTGCGCACCTGGACCCGCGTGCCCTCCGCTATGGGCGCGTTGGCCAGCCCGTCAACCTGCGCCACCTCGAGCCCTCTTGTCGACATCTCCACCTCGCCCCGTCCGCCACCAACCGCGGTGCGAACCTCTGATTTCGTCCGTCAACCGCGGGTTTCGTTCGTGAACTACGAGCTGACGCCGCCCGCCAGGGTCCCCAGCCGCGGCGCTTCGCGAGTCACGAAGGTTACCGGCCCCTCGTCCCCATTTTCAAGGGCCTCCCCCAAAAAAATCAGGCGGTCTCTGACAGTCCCTGGGATCGCCTCCGGCCAGGGCCCGGCGGCCTCAGGAGTTGGCCAGGGCCTCGCGGGGGGAGCGGTACACGGCCAGGGCGGAGTCGATCCCCGTCAGGCGCAGGACCCGGCTGATCGGCCCCCGTTCGGGGCGAACGAGGACCAGGTCGCCGCCCCGCTGGCGCAGCCGCGAGGCGCCGCCGGCCAGCACGCCCAACCCGGCCGCGCCCAGGTGGTCCAGCGAGCGCAGGTCGACGATCACCAGCTCGACGCCGGCCTCGATCAGCTCGGAGATCCGCTGGCGCACGCCTCCGGCGTTGGCCGCGTCGATCTCACCCGCGACGCCGAGGACGGCGGCGGGGGCCCCGGCCGGCGAGGTGACGCGCAGCTCGGCCAGCTGGACGGAACCGGGGGGCCTGGTCGTGGGGGGTTGCTCACGGGCCAAGGCACTTCGAAGCTACCCGGCGGTCGCCTCCCCGATCGGGCATCCGGCGGCGCCCGACCGGTGAAATCGGCCACACCCCGGCCGACCAGCAGGCGCCGACTAGGAGGAGGTGACCACCACCTGGCCGCTCATGATCGGGGCGTGGATGCCGCACACGTAGTTGTAGGTGCCGGGCGTGTCGAAGGTGTGCGACCAGGTCCCGTCGGACTGGATCGGGCTGCCGAAGTCCCCGAACGACACGTCGTGGGGGGTGTTGTGGTCCTCCCAGTGCCAGGTGACGGTCTGCCCGGCCTTGATGGTGATGCGGTGCGGGATGAACGACGAGTTCAACAGCACCACGTTGCCGGGCGCCGGTGACGGCGCCCCGAAGTTGTTGGTGGGCTGGTTCAGTCCCACCGCGCAACCCGACGCGGTGAGGCCCAGCAGCGACAGGAGGGCGACCTTGCGCGACATGGCGGTCATCCTTCCAACCCGGAAGCCGCCCACGCCAAAGCGGTCAACTCTCGGGCGGCCGGTCGCGGGTCTCCAGCCACCGGCGGAAGCCCGCCGCGTTGGAGTGGACCCCGTTGAGGGTGTCGAGCTTGTCGCGGTGGGCGGGGTCGACCGCCCCCAGCTCGGCTCCGAAGGCAACCTCCAGGGCCTCGGCGATGTCGCGGCCCTGCCGCCAGGCGGCCTCGGCCACCTCGGCCCAGCGGCGCAGGATCTCCTCGGCCTCCTCCAGCACCGCCACGTGGTCCGGCACCAGCCCGTAGTGGGCGAGGGCGACGCCGGCCGGCGCCCGGTCGGCGAAGCGGTGCAGGGACCGGACGGCCAGCTCGAGGTCGAAGTCGGGGGGCGGGGTCGAGGGGCGCAGCACGCCGGCGTCGGGCAGCCGGACGCCCACGGCGTCGCCCACGAAGAGGATGCCGCTGGCGGAGTCGTGGACGGCCAGGTGATGCTTGGCGTGGCCGGGCGAGTCGACGCTGGTGAGGGTCCGCCCCCCGCCCACGTCGACCTCCTCGCCGTCGGCCAGGACGCGCACCCGCTCGGCCGGCGTCGGGTCGAGGCGCCCGTACAGGCTGTCGAGCAGCGGGCCGTAGACCTGGGCGGCCGACGCCACCAGCCGGGTGGGGTCGACCAGATGACGGGCCCCCTTCTCGTGCGCGTACACCGTCGCCTCCGGGAAGGCCCGGGCCACGTCCCCCACCCCCCCGGCGTGGTCGAGGTGGATGTGGGTCACGATGACCGCGGCGAGGTCGTCGGCCCCCAGGCCCAGCTTGGCCAGGGCGTCGAGCAGCACGGGCACCGAGCTCTGGCTGCCCGTCTCCACCAGCACCGGCCGGGGCCCCTGGATCAGGTAGCCGGCCGTCACCCGCTCCCAGCCCCCCAGCAGGGTGTCGATCTGGAGCACCCCGGGGGCGATGACCGTGGGCGGGGTCGGCTCCGGCGCCTCCGCCGACGCCGGCGGCTCTGAGGTGTGCGGGTGCGAACCGCTCACCCACCCACCTCGATGACCACCTTCACGTCGTCGGGCTGGCGGGTGAGGGCGTCGGCCCACCGCTCGAGGGGCACCTTGCGGGTGATGAGCCCCGACAGCCAGTCGCGCTCGGCGGCGGCCAGGGCGTCGGCGCCCAGCTGGTAGTGCCGGCGGTTGGCGTTGACCGAGCCGACCACCGCCTCGTTCTCGAGGACCATGGTGCGGTTGAGCGATCCGGCGTCCACCCCCAGCTGGCGCCCGCCGGACGACACGCCGGTAAGGCAGACCACCCCGCCCGGGGCCACGTCGTCCATCACGTCGAACACCAGCTGCCCGACGCCGGTGCACTCGATGACCACGTCGGGGCGGCAGGCGGCGTCCTTGACGGCGCCGGTGTGGTAGGTGGCGCCCAGCTCGGACACCAGCTTGGGCTTGGCCCCCTCCTTCACCTGGTCGAGCACGTGCACCTCGAGGCCGCGCTGGACCCCGATGAGGGCGGCCAGCAGGCCGATGGGCCCCGCTCCGGTCACCAACGCCGTCTTCGGCTCCCACCCGCCCTGCCGGCCGCCGACCGAGTACACCTGGTCCCAGGCCTTGGCCACCACGCTGGCCGGCTCGAGGAGCACGCCCAGCTCGCCGAGCTTCGGGTCGACCTTCACCGCGTACTCGGCCTCGATGCGGTAGCGCTCCGAGCAGTAGCCGTCGATCGACTTGATCCCCCGCTCGGTGTACTCACCGTTGCGGCACATGTCCCACTGCCCCACGGCGCAGGCCGAGCACGGCACCGGGTCGGGCCGCCGCACGATGCCGACGACCAGGTCGCCCACCGCCAGGCCCGAGCCTTGCGGGGCGCTCTGCACCCGGCCGAGCGACTCGTGGCCGAGGGTCAGGCGGTCGCGGCCGGGCGGAGCCCACCCGTAGGCCCCGGAGACGATCTCGGCGTCGGTGCCGCACACGCCGATGGCCAGCGTCTCCACCACCACCGGCCCGTGCTCCTCCGGCGGATCGTCGACGTCGTCTAACCGGGCCGAGCCGGCCTGACCGGGAACGACCGTCAGTGCTTTCAACTGATCTCCTCTCGGTGGGTCACGGCCGGCGACCGGCCAGGCGGCTGGCGCCCGGAAAGCGGCCGGACCGGGGGATGCGCCCCACCAGCCGGCCGGGGACGGCGAGGGGGCCTTGGTGGCGGTGCTGGGCCGGGCCCGCCTCGGACGACAGGTTGCGGGCCGTGTTGACCAGGGAGACGTGGGAGAAGGCCTGCGGGGTGTTGCCGACCTGGCGGCCGGCGACCGGGTCGTACTCCTCGGCCAGCAGGCCGACGTCGTTGGACAGCGACACCAGCCGCTCGAACAACCGCCGCGCCTCCTCGGCCCGGCCGGCCAGGACGTAGTTGTCGGCCAGCCAGAACGAGCAGGCGAGGAAGGATCCCTCGCGACCTGTTAGCCCGTCGACGGCGCCGTCGTCGCTGGTGAGGTAGCGCAGGACGAAGCCGTCGTGCAGCAGGTCGCGCTCGACCGCCGCCACCGTGCCCGCCACCCGGTCGTCGTTTGCCGGCAGGAAGCCGACGAGGGGGATCATGAGCAGGCTGGCGTCCACCTGGTCCGACCCGTAGTACTGGGTGAAGGTGGCCTTGTCGGCGTTCCAGCCCTTCTCGCACACCTCGTCGTGGATCTGCTGGCGCAGCGCCCGCCAACGGTCCACCGGTCCTGTCAGCGCGAACCGTTCGACGCCCTGCACGGCCCGGTCGACGGCGACCCACGCCATCACCTTGGAGTGGGTGAAGTGGCGGCGGGGCCCGCGCACCTCCCAGATGCCCTCGTCGGGTTCCTTCCAGCCCGACTCGAGGAACTCCATCAACTCGAGCTGCAGATCCCACGCCGCCTCCTCGCCGGCGATGCCCACGGCGCGGGTCTGGTGCAGGGCGTCCATCACCTCGCCGTACACGTCGAGCTGGTATTGGCCGGCGGCGGCGTTGCCGACCCGCACCGGCCTCGAACCCTCGTAGCCGGACAGCCACTCCACCTCGCGCTCGTCGAGGCGGCGCTCACCGGCGGCGCCGTACATGATCTGGATCTTGGCGGCGTCGCCGGCCACGGCCCGCAGCAGCCAGTCGCGCCAGGCGACCGCCTCGTCGTGGTAGCCGGCGCCCATGAGCGACATCAGGGTGAAGGTGGCGTCGCGCAGCCAGCAGTAGCGGTAGTCCCAGTTGCGCATGCCGCCGAGCGTCTCGGGCAGCGACGTGGTGGCGGCGGCGACGATGCCGCCGGTGGGGGCGAAGGTGAGCGCCTTCAGCGTGATGAGCGAGCGCATCACCGCCTCGCGCCACGGCCCGTCGTAGGTGCAGCGCGCCGACCAGTCGCGCCAGAAACGCGCCGTGTCCTCCACGACGAAGCGGGCCGCCAGCGGCCGGGGGGACTCGAGGTGGGAGGGATACCACGCCAGCTCGAAAGGGACCTCCTGTCCCTCGGCCACGGAGAACTCGGCGACGGTCGTCATGTCCTCCCCGCGGGTGTCGACGTGGGACCACAGCGACAAGGCGTCGGGGCCGGCGACGGCGCACAACGAGCCGTCGAGGCTGCGCACCCAGGGGACGGTCGAGCCGTAGTCGAAGCGGACGACCAGATGCATGCGCATCTCCACCCGGCCCCGCACCCCCTGCACCAGCCGGATGACCTCCGGGTACTCCTCGCGGGGAGGCATGCAGTCGAGGACCCGCACCGTGCCCCCGTCGGTGTCGAACTCGGTCTCGAGCACGAGGGTGTCGGGCAGGTAGCGCCGGCGCACCGCCTTCACCGGCCCGGCCGGCGCGATCAGCCATCGGCCGTTCTCCGGTCCCCCGAGAAGGGCGGCGAAGCAGGCGCCGGAGTCGAAGCGGGGGACGCACAGCCAGTCGATGGAGCCGTCGCGACCCACCAGGGCGGCGGTGTGGGTGTCGCCGATGATGGCGTAGTCCTCGATCCGGGCGCTCACCGGACCCTTACTACCATCGGGGCGTGGAGATCGAGGCGGTCATCGAGATCCCGAAGGGCTCGAGGAACAAGTACGAGGCCGACCACGACACCGGCGAGATCTGGCTCGACCGGATGCTGTTCACCGCCACGCAGTACCCGGCCGACTACGGGTTCATCCCGAACACCCTGGCCGCTGACGGCGACCCGCTCGACGTGCTGGTGCTGTTGGAGGAGCCCACCTTTCCCGGCTGCCATATCCGGGCCCGGGTGGTGGGGGTGTTCCGGATGGTCGACGAGAAGGGCGAGGACGACAAGGTGCTGGCCGTGCCGGCGACCGACCCCCGCTGGGAGGGGGTGGCCGATCTGGCCGACCTCCCGCCCCACCTGCTCAATGAGATCTCCCACTTCTTCTCCGTCTACAAGGAGCTCGAGCCCGGCAAGGACACCGAGATCCGCGGGTGGGAGGGGGCGGCCACCGCCGCCGAGTGCGTGGGCGCCGCCCGCCTGTCCGGTGACGGCGGCCGGGCTAGTTCCTAAAGGCCGCCGGACTAGCAGCCGAACAGTTCTTTGTGACTAGTCAATCCATGGGTGGCCACGACCCCCTCACCGGCCTGCCCGACCGGCAGGCCCTGGCCCGCCGGTTGGACCGGGCCCTGGCCCGGCCTCCCGGGTCCGTCAGGGACGAGACCGTCGCCGTGGTCTTCTGCGACCTGGACGGGTTCAAGCGGATCAACGACGGGTTGGGCCATGGCGCCGGCGACGAGGCCCTGCTGGCGGCGGCGGGCCGGATCCGGGCCGCCGTCCGCCCCGCCGACCTGGTGGCTCGGCTGGGGGGCGACGAGTTCGTCGTGGTCTGCGAGGGGCTGCGGGGCCAGATCGAGGCCATGGGGATCGCCGACCGGATCCGGCGCACGATCGAAGAGCCCCTCACCGTGGCCGGCCAGGAGGTGTTCCTGTCCGCCAGCATCGGCGTGGCCTTCGCCTCGGCCGCCTCGGCCGCCGCCGGCTGCGACGCCGACGGCCTGATCGGCGACGCCGACGCCGCCATGTACCGGGCCAAGCAGCGGGGCAAGGGGCGCTGCGAGCCCTACGACCGGCGCATGCGCCAGCGGGCGGCGGCCCGGCTGGCGACCGAAGCCGACCTGCGCCACGCCCTCGACGCCGGCCGGCTCGAGCTCCTCCTGCGCCCGGTGGTGGAGCTCGAGTCGGGCCGGCCCGCGGCTGTGCGGGCCAGGGCCCGGTGGGACCGGCCCGGCCACGGGATGGTCGGCCCCGACCGGCTGGGCGCCCTGGCCGAGGAGGCGGGGCTGGCCCCGGCGGTGGACCGGTGGGCCCTGGGGGCCGCCCTCGCCGCCGCGGCCGCCGGCGGAGCGGGCGGCCTACCGGTCGTCGTCCGGATCCACGCCGGCCTGCTGTTGCGCCCCGGCGGGGTCGGGGAGCTCGCCTCCGCCCTGGCGGAGTCCGGGGTGGACCCGACCCGGGTGTGGTTGGAGGTGCCCGAGGCCGCCTTCGCCCCCGGCGGCCCGGACCCGTCGGCGCCGGGTGGGCTGCGCCGGCTGGGGGTGCGGGTGCTGGTGGGCGGCTTCGGCGCCGGGCAGGCGTCGCTGGCGGCGCTGCGCCATCCCGGCGTGGAGGGCCTGACCCTCGACCGGGGGCTGGTCGCCGGGGTGCTGCACGACCGCCCCGACCGGGCCATCGTCGCCGCCGTCACCCGTCTCGCCGCCGAGCTCGGCCTCGACGTAGTCGCCGAGGGGGTCGACGGCAAGGAGCAGGCCCGGGTCCTCGCCGCCCTGGGCTGCCGGCTGGGCGAGGGCCGGCTTTACCCCGCTCAGTCGGTGCAGTCGCCGGTGCCGACGGGCGTGGTGGACGCCTCGTTGGCCCGCACCTTGGCCAGCACCGGCGGGGAGGCCAGGGCGTAGCCGACGTTCGGGTCCGACGCCGAGCGCGAGAACACCACCCCCACCACCGCTCCGTCCGCCTCGATCAGCGGGCCGCCCGAGTTGCCCGCCCGCACCAGCGACTGGATCTGGTACACCGAGCGCTGGGTGAGACCGCCGCCGTAGATGTCGCGCCCGACCGCCTGGAACTGGGCCTGCACGGCGGCCGCCTCCACGTCGAAGGGGTTGCCGCCCGGGTAGCCGAGCACCGCCCCCTGGGCGCCCCGGTTGACGTTGGACCCGTCGAGGGACAGCACCGGCTCCGGGGGCGGCGAGGAGGTGCGCAGCAGGGCGATGTCGAGGTTGGGGTCGAAGAAGATCGGCGTGGCCGGGTAACGGGCGGGCGTCCCGTCGTTGCCGTCGCCGTCGATCACCGTGATGCGGCCGGTGCCGGCGATCACGTGGGCGTTGGTCAGGACCACGTCGGGGGCGACGAGGAAGCCGGAGCCCTCGAGCAGCTCACCGCACCCCTCGGCCTCGATCTTGAAGGTGGAGTGCCGACCGGCCAGGGCCGCCGCCCGCAGGGTCGGCTGGCTGGGCAGGGCCACCGGCCCGGCCGACTGGGGCGACAGCTGGGCGAACACCTGCGGGAACCCGTGGGCGTTCAGCAGCTGCTGGATGCGCGAGAACACCGTCGGCGCCGAGGGCAGCACCCCGTCGAGACCCCGGAGGATGGCCGACCCGTTGATCTGGGCGGACAGGCGGGGCACCGGGGCGCTGGACAGCATGCTGGCCACGATCCACGCCGCCAGCAGGGTGGCCACCCCGGCGACCACGGCGCCGATCCCGGAGTCGGCCGGACCCAGGTGGATCTGGCGGAACAGCCGCCAGATCCGCACCCCGACCTGGCGGCCGACGGTGCCGAGGAGCGACGCCACCCCGAACACCACGACCAGCGACAGGATCGCCTTGGCCGCGGCGGTGTGGGCCAGCCGGGCGATCGGAGGGGCGAGCAGGGCGCCCAGGACGAGGCCGAGCCAGAACCCCCCGAACGACATGACCTGCACGGCGGCCCCCAGGCGCAGCCCCCGCACCAGCGACACGCCGACGAGGACGATCAGGAGCAGGTCGATCCAGTTCACGGCCGTCGACGGTGGGGGCCGATGACGGCCAAGCGGGGGACCATAGGGAGAGCGCAATCTAGTGACCGGTCCGTGGTCGCAGCGGTCAGCGCGATCATGGATGGATGGACCCGATCCGCCCTTCCGGACCGGCGCCGCCCGCCCGGTCCCGGCGGTCGCGGCAGGACAACGAGACGGCTTTCGGCGCCGAGCTCGCCCACGGTCTGCACCGGGTGGCGGCCAAGCTGATCGACGGCCTGGTGCTGTCGCCGATCATGCTCATCGTCTTCGCCCGCTCCGGGGTGACGACGACGTCGGGTCAGATACCGGTCCTGCCGGCGTCCACCGTGTGGATCGTGCTGCTGATCCAGGCGGTCTACGAGGTCGTGCTGGTGGCGGTGCGGGGCCAGACGGTGGGGCGGATGGCCGTGCGCATCAGGGTCGTGCGCGACCACGACGGCGGGGTGCCCGGATGGCTGCGCTCCCTGGCCCGCTGGGCCACGGTGGTGGCCGCCGGCCTGGTGCCGGTGGTCGGCCCCTACCTGGCGCTGCTCGTCTACCTGTGGGTGTTCTGGGACCGGCGCCGCCAGGGCATCCACGACAAGGTGGCCCGCACCGTGGTCGTGAGGGTGCCGCCGACGCCGCGGCCGGCGGCGTAGAGGCCGGCCGTCGTCGCCGTCATCACCGCCACCACCAGCTCTCCGGCCGAGTCCGACAGCGGAATCACCACCGGCACCAGCGCCCCCACCACCCAGGCCAGCTGAAAGCGGGTCTCGAAACGCGAGAACGCCCGCCCCCGGCGGGTCTCGGGCACGTCCCGCTGGACCAGGGCGTCGAAGGCGAGCTTGGCCCCTCCGGCCCCCAGCCCCACCGCCGCGCTGAGCACGGCGGCGCCCCGGTGGCCGCCGACCTCGAAGGCGCCGATCGACGCCGCCGCCACCACGATGAGCCCGGAGAGCAGGATGGTCTCCTCGCGCAGGTGCCGGCGGGCCACCGGCGCCACCAACGTGGCCAGCATCGAGCCGCCGACGCTGGCGGCGAGGACCACCCCGAACCACCACGTGGCCGCGTGCTGGCGGCGCAGCTCGAAGGCGAGCAGGAAGGTGACCAGCCCGACCACCATGCGGAGCACGGCCATGGCCGAGGCCGACACCAGCACCCGGGCCATCCACCCGGCGACCGGCGGTGCCGGCGGCGGGTGGGGCGCTCCGGCCGGAACCGGCTCCAGCTCGAGGGTCGGCTCCCCGTCCTCCTCCCACTCGCCGGGCTCCCCGCCGGCGGGGACCGGCCGGGCCCGGGGCAGGCGGGCGGCGGAGAAGGCGGCGGCCAGGAAGATGAGGGCGTCGGCCCGCAGGACCCAGGGGGCGCCGAGGAACGGGATCTTCCAGATGGCGCTGGCCGGCAGGGCGGCGGCCAGGCCGGCCAGGGCCGAAAGCAGGGCGAGGCGGGCGTTGGCCCGCACCAGCGACGGTCCGCTCTCGACCGTGGCCGGGACGAGGGCCGCCTTGGCCACCAGGTAGAGCTTCGACGCCACCAGGATGAGGAAAGCCTCGGGGAACAGGAGGAGGCTGTGCAGGTGCCGGGCCATCAGGAGGCACAGCACGACCCGGGCGGCGGCGGACCCGACAACCATGGCCCGCCGGACCCCCCGGCTGCGGTCGAGCAGCGGGCCGAGCATGGGCGCCACCACCGCGAACGGGGCCATGGTCAAAAGCAGGTAGAGGGCGACCCGCGACCGGGCGGCCGAGGGTGAGATCGAGAAGAACAGGGAGCCGGCGAGGGCCACGGTGACGAACGCGTCCCCCGAGATCATGAGGATGTGGGTGACGCACAACCGGCCGAAGGCGCCGAGCGGGGGCACCAGCTCGGGGAAGGCCCGGGTCGCCCATCGCCGCAGCCCGGGTGACGGGCGATTGCTGGGCTCCACCAGCCAATGGTGCCCCATCACCGGCGGGCGCCGGTGATAGACCCACCGCCCGTGCGACGGGTGGCGTGGAGGCGGCGGGCGACCGCGCTGGTGGCCGCCGCCGCCGGGCTGGTGGTCGCCGGCGCCGCTCTGGCCGCCTGCTCGTCCGGATCGTCGGGGGCCCCCAGTGGCGGGGCCTCGGGGCCGGCGCCGACGAACCACGGCACCCTCATGGTCGTCTGCGTCGGGGCCCAGGCGGCGCTGCCGATCACCGTCCCCGGGGGCACGGTGGGGGCGGCGGTGCGGGTCGGGTTCGGGCCTCTGGGCATCGACGTGACCCCCGACCGGCGCACGGCGTGGGTCGCCGCCTCGGTCTCGGGGACCATCGTCCCGGTCGACCTGCGCACCCGGCGGCCCGGCCAACCGATCGCCGTGGGCGGGCGGCCCTCGGCCCTGGCCATCGTGGCCGGCGGCACCCAGGCCATGGTGATCGACAGCGTCAACGCCACCATCACCCCGGTCGACCTGGTTCGCCGCCGGGTGGGGCGGGCCGTGACGGTCGGCATCACGCCGGTCGCCCTCGCCGCCGCCGGCGGCTACGCCTACGTGGCCGACCGCCAGACCGGCACGGTGATCCCCGTGCGGCTGTACGACATGAAGCCCCTGTCGCCGATCGCGGTGGGCCTCGACCCGGCCGGCGTGGTGATCTCGCCCGACGGGCGGACCGCCTATGTCAGCAACGCCGGCTCCGGCACCGTCACCCCGATCGACCTGTCCAGCCGCACGGCCCGGCCTGCCATCGACGTCGGCCCCGACCCCATCGGCCTCGCCCTCACCCCCGACGGCCGCCGCCTGGTCGTGGTAAACGACGCGGACGACACCGTTTCGGTCGTCGACCTGAGGACCGGGAGGGCGGGCCGTCCGGTGACCGTCGGCCACACGCCCATCGGGGTGGCGGTGACGACCGACGGTTCGACGGCGTGGGTGACCGACCCGGGCAGCGGGGACGTCACCCCCTTGGACCTGCGCACCGAGCGGGCCGGGCGGCCGGTGACGGTGGGGGACGTGTCCCCCGAAGCGGTCGTCTTCGTTCCGGCCGGATGACCGGGCCGGGCCCGGCGGGTCGGCCGGCCTTGGCGATCAGCCCGCCGGTGAGCCGGAGAAGCGGGCGTCGCCGTAGGTGAATACGCCGCCGTCCGACGCCACCAGCCAGTAGCCCCGCCCGTCGGGGGTGGCGGCCATGCCGACCACCGGTCGCGACAGGGCCATGTCGGCGGCCGAGCCGAGGAAGGGGGCGCCGAAGCTGAACACGCCACCGTCGGAGGCGGCCATCCAGTAGCCGCCGGTGGCCGGGTCGGCCGCCAGCGACACCACCGGCGACCGGAGCGGGGCGACGCCCATCGACCCGAGGAACGGGGCGTCCCCGTAGGTGAACACCCCGCCGTCGGAGGCCACCAGCCAGTAGCCCCGCCCGTCGGGGGTGGCGGCCATGGCCACGATCGGCCGGTTGAGCTTGATGGCCCCGGCCGAGCCGAAGAAGCCGGCGTCGCCGAAGGCGAACACCCCGCCGTCCGACGCCACCAGCCAGTAGCCGCCCCCGTCGGGGGTGGCGGCCAGGCCCACGACCGGGGCGGCCAGCGGCGTGCCCCCCATCGACCCCCGGAAGGCGGCGTCGCCGAAGGCGAACACGCCGCCGTCGGCGTCGGCCAGCCAGTAGCCGCCGCCATCGGGGGTGGCGGCCACCGCGACCACGGGGCCGGAGATCGGCCCGCCCAGCTGGGACCCGTGGCAGGCGGCGTCGCCCGCCGCCGACACCTCGCCGTCGGTGGCCGCCACCCAGTAGCCGCCCCCGTCGGGGGTGGCGGCCAGGCCCCGCACCCCCCCGTCGGGCAGCACACCGCTGCAACCGCCGGGCGCCACCGGCACCATGCGGCGGACCCGGTGGTTGCCGGCGTCGGCCACCTCGACGCCGCCGGCGGGGTCGGTCGCCACCGCCTCGGGGTCGCGCAGGAGGGCCGAGCGCGACGGGCCTCCGTCGCCCGCCAGACCGGCGACGCCGGTGCCGGCCACGGTGAACACGACGCCGGAGACGGCGATCTGGCGGACCCGCTGTCCGGCCGCCTCGGCCACGAACAGGTCGCCGGCGCCGTCGACGGCCACGCCGACCGGGTAGTCGAACGAGGCCGAGGTCGCCGGGCCGCCGTCGCCCCCCTCGGCGTTCTGGCCCCCGCCGGCCACGGTGGAGATGATCCCGGTGGTGCCGTCCACCCGGCGCACCCGGCCGTCGCCCGTCTCGGCGATGAAGAGGTCGCCGCTGGCGTCGGTGGCCAGCCCCGTCGGGCCGGACAAGGTGGCCGCCGGCGCCGGCCCTCCGTCACCGGACCAGCCGTAGACCCCGGAGCCGGCCGCCGGGCCGATCACGTCGCTGGACAGGTCGATCCTGCGCACCCGGTCGGCGCCGTAGTCGGTGACGTAGAGGAAGCCGCCGCCGACGGCGAGGCCGGCCACCCCTTCGAACGAGGCCGACGTGGCCGGGCCGCCGTCGCCTCCGGTGCCGTAGGCGCCCGACCCGGCGAAGGTGGTGATCACCCCGGTGGGCGCCACCCTCCTCACCCGGTCGGATCCGGAGTCGGCGATGTAGAGGTTGCCGGAGCCGTCGACGGCCACGGCCACCGGGTCGGCCAGCGACGCCGAGGTGGCCGGGCCGCCGTCACCGGAGTAACCGGCGGCGCCGTCGCCGGCGACGGTGGACAGGGACCCGTTGGGCGCCAGCCGTCTCACCACCTCGGCCGCCGAGTCGGCGACGAAGAGGTCGCCGGCCGGGTCCACCGTGATGCCGGCCGGGCGGACCAGCCCGGTCACCACGGTGGCGATGGTGCCGGTAGGTCCGAGGGCGGCGCCCGCCGGTGCCGGCACCATCCCGACCGTGGCCGCGGCCACCACCGCCGCCGCGGCGCCGAGGGCCCGCACCGGCCGGCCGGTCACGGCGTTTCCTGCTGGCGGTAGCTGGACACCCACGTGGCCGTGCGGTCCAGGTAGGCGACCGACGCCTGCGGGCCGGTCGTTCCCCACGCCCCGTCGTAGGTCTGGTAGCAGAAGCCGCTCGCCGCCACGCACTTGGCCACCGCCGGCTCGATCTGGGAGCCCTCGTGCCACTCGTTGTAGCTGGTGACCGTGACCAGGTCGGGCAGCGACGCCAGCGCCCCGGCCCAGCGCTCGTCGTAGGTGGCGCCGTTGGCCCGGTCGCGCACCGCGGTCTGTCCGGTGGCCCGCACGGCGGAGAACCCCGGCGCCACCGACGGGCTGCACAGCAGGTGCAGCTGGCGGGCCGCCCCGCAGATCTGGGGGAAGTCGGTCCCCGACAGGTCGTAGGGGTCGTAGGTGTAGACGCCGTCGAAGCCAGCGTCGGCCGCGAACGCCTGCACCCAGCCGGCCTTGAGGCCGTCCCAGAAGCTCTCGGCCCACACCCGGGCGCCGGAGAGCGAGGCGAGGACCGGCGACCAGTCGGAGGCGGTGAAGTCCTGGGCCCGGTAGACGAAGAAGTCGTCGATCCCGTAGGCCGACTGCAGGTAGGCGACGTCGGCGCCGACGCTGGCGGCGGAGCGCGACTGGTAGGGCTCGATGTGGGCGGCGATGGCCAGCCCGTGGCCGTGGGCCGCCCCGACGATCAGGGCCATGCGCTGGTCCTCGAAGGAGCCCCTCCCCCACCACGAGATGATCACCTCGTTGACGCCGATGGCGGCGATCTCCGCCATCTGGGAGTTCACGGTCGACTCGTCGCTGCTCGAGTACGCCCCCCGGGCGGGGTAGTAGTCGGACCCGATGTCGTCGGGCGGGGTGTGGCCCCCTTCGTCCCAGTGGCGCCACTCGCCGTCGAAGGTCGGGTTGCCGTACCACGGGTAGTAGAAGGCGGCGACCGCCGGGGCCGGCTTGGGCCTGGCCGCCACCACGGCGACGACCCCCGACGCGCCCCCTCCTCCCCGGAACACCGCGTCCCCGTAGGTGAAGACGCCGGCGTCCGCCCCGACCAGCCAGTAGCCCCGCCCGTCGCTGGTGGCCGCGGCCGACACCACCGGGGCGGCCAGGGCCACGCTGCCGGCCGAGCCCTGGTAGGCGGCGTCACCGAAGCTGAACACCCCCCCGTCGGAGGCGACGAGCCAGTAGCCATGACCCGAGGGACTGGAGACCATCGACACGATGGGGCGGGCGAGAGGGATGCCGCCGGTGGAGCCGTGGAAGGTGGCGTCGCCGAAGGTGAAGATCCCTCCGTCCGAGGCCACCAGCCAGTAGCCCTGGCCCGACGGGGTGGAGGCCATTCCTACGATCGGCTTGGCCAGGTGGAGGGCGCCGGTGGACCCGTGGAAGGCGGCGTCGCCGAAGCTGAAGATCCCCCCGTCCGACGCCACCAGCCAGTAGCCCTGGCCGGTCAGGGTGGAGGCCATGCCGACGATCGGCCGGTTGAGACGGATGGCCCCCGTCGACCCGTGGAAGGCGGCGTCGCCGAAGCTGAAGATGCCACCGTCCGACGCCACCAGCCAGTAGCCCCGCCCGTCCGGCGTGGCGGCCATGCCCACGACCGGTGCCGACAGGTGCAGGGAGCCGGCGGAGCCGTAGAACCCGGCCGACCCGAAGGTGAACACGCCGCCGCCGGAGGTGGCCATCCAGTAGCCCGGTGAGGTCCAGGCCACGGAGGAGGACTGGGTGGCGCCGGCGGCCCGTGCCGGTCCGGCGGGAAGGGCGACCAACGCCGCCAGGAGCAGGCCGAGCACGGCAGGAACAACGACCCCAGACCGCCTGCCCGCCGACACCGCCGGCCATCATGGCAAGCCCGGATTGGGGGGGCGGGGACCCGCCTCTCTCAGCCGACCGTCAGTCGACGGTCAGTCGGCCGGGGTGCGGTCGCACAGCAGCCGCTGCCGGCGACTGGTGGAGACGCCCGGGCCCACGGCCGCTTCGGGGGAGAGGACGGCCACCGGTGCGCTGTCCCCCAGGGCTTCGTCGATCAGCCTGATGATCTCGTCGCAGCGGGTCGCACCGGACATGTCATCCTCCCCGAGGGCGGAGGTGTCGCTCACTGACACCTTCCCCCGACTACTGCATCGGCACACTCTGCCTACTTCTTGCCCCTCCTAAGCCGGAGTTGTCCGGCATTTGGGACGTGGAGCCCGCCGTCGGCTTTAAAGACCAACGACCCTGCCGCCGCCCCCCCGCCGGGGCGGTACGGTCGCCGCCATGAGCACCCTGCCCGTGGCGCTGGTGGGCGACAACCTGGCCGTGCCGTGCGTGGACGGGGCCGAGCGGCCCTACCTGTCGCTCGACGCGGCGGCGTCGACCTCGGCCCTGCCGGCCGTGGCCGACCGGGTCGCCGAGTTCCTGCCCTGGTACTCCAGCGTCCACCGGGGGGCGGGCTACAAGTCCCAGCTGGCCACGGCCGCCTACGAGGAGGCCCGGAGCCAGGCCATTCACTTCGCCGGGCGCGACCCGGGCGGCGACGACGTGGCCATCATCTGCCGCAACACGACCGAGGCCATCAACCACCTCGCCTACCGGCTGCGCCTCGAACCGGGCGACGTGGTGGCCACCACGGTCGTGGAGCACCACGCCAACCTGCTGCCCTGGGCCCGGGCCGCCACCTGCCGCTACGTGGAATGCGGCACCGACGGCACCTTCGGCGTCGACGACGTGTGCGCCGTGCTCGACCGCTCACCCCGGCCCCGCCTGCTGGCCGTCACCGGCGCCTCCAACGTCACCGGCTGGCTGCCGCCGGTGGACGAGATCGTCGACGCCGCCCACCAACGGGGGGTGCCGGTACTGGTCGACGCCGCCCAGCTGGCGGCCCACCGGCCCCTGCCGACCGGCGCCGACTTCCTCGCCTGGAGCGGGCACAAGATGTACGCCCCGTTCGGCGCCGGCGTGCTGCTCGGTCCCCGTCAGGCCTTCGCCGAAGGCGACCCGTTCCTCGCCGGAGGAGGCGCCGTCGACCTGGTCGACCTGGGCGAAGTGGTGTGGACCGACCCGCCCGAGCGCGAGGAAGCCGGCTCCCCCAACGTGATGGGCGCGGTGGCCCTGGCCGCCGCCGCCCAGTGCCTCGAGCTGATCGGCTGGGAGGCCATCGGCGAGCACGACGCCCACCTGTCGCGCCGGCTGCGGGCCGGGCTGGCCGGCATCGGGGGTGTCCGGCTGCTCGGCCCGTCCGCCGACGCCGCCGTCCTGCCGGTCGCCACCTTCGTCGTGGAAGGGGTGCCCCACGCCCTGGTGGCCGCCCGGCTGTCCGCCGAGTTCGCCGTCGGCGTGCGCCACGGCTGCTTCTGCGCCCACCCCTACCTCATCCGCCTGCTCGGCCTGGGGCCCGACGACGTCGCCCACTACCGGGCCGCCGTGCTGCGGGGCGACCGTCGGCTGGTGCCCGGAGCGGTGCGGGCCAGCGCCGGGCTGTCCGCCTCCCCGGCGGACATCGACCGCCTCCTCGCCGCCGTCGCAGTCATCGCCTCGGGAGAACCGCCGCCCGTCGAGTACCTCCAGGACCCCCACACCGGCGACTGGTGGCCCCGAGGCGAGACGCCGGGGTGGGCCGGTCTCGACCGCAGCCTCGGCTCCTCCTGCGCCCGGGGCTAGGCCCGCCTGCAAGGATCAGGCGACAACCCTGACCGACGCGGAGGTCGACCATGGATTACCGGCAGCTGGGAAGGACCGGGGTGCGGGTGAGCCCGCTCTGCCTCGGAGCGATGAACTTCGGCGGGGTGACCGACGAGACGGAGTCGATCGCCACCATCCACGCCGCCCTCGACGCCGGCATCAACTTCGTCGACACCGCCAACGTGTACTCGCGCGGAGCGTCCGAATCGGTGGTGGGCAAGGCGCTGAAGGGACGGCGCGACGAAGTGGTGCTGGCCACCAAGGTCCACGGGGCCATGGGCGAGGGCCCCAACGACAACGGCAACAGCCGGCGGCACGTGAAGATGCAGTGCGAGGCGAGCCTGCGCCGCCTGCAGACCGACTGGATCGACCTCTACCAGCTGCACCGGCCGGACGACCAGACGCCGATCGAGGAGACGCTGGAGGCCCTCGACGAGCTGGTGCGCGAGGGGAAGGTGAACTACGTCGGCGTGTCCACCTTCCCGGCGTGGCAGACCATGGAGGCCATCGGCCACGCCGAACGTTGGCGGCTGCGGTCGCGCCCGGTGTGCGAGCAGCCGCCGTACAACCTGCTCGACCGGAGGGTGGAGCGTGACGTGGTGCCCCTCGCCCTCAAGCACGGGCTCGGCATCATCCCCTGGTCCCCGCTGGCCAGCGGCGTGCTGTCGGGCAAGTACTCGGGCGGCACCATCCCCGAAGGGTCGCGGCTGGCCAACTACGGCATCACCGACGCCGACGAGCGCTTCGCCCCCACCCTGGCCAAGGTGCAGGAGCTCGAGAAGATCGCCGCCAACGCCGGCGTCGGCATCCTCCCCCTCGCCCTGGCGTGGCTCATGGCCCAGCCCGGCGTCACCTCCCCCATCATCGGCCCCCGCGACCGCCAGCAGCTGGCCGCCAACCTGGCCGCCGTCGAGGTGAAGGTGGACGACGGCGTGCGGGCCGCCATCGACGAGGTGTCACGCCCGGGCCGGGCGATCCTCGCCCTGTAGCGCCGCTCCGCTAGCGGGGGATCTGGTCGGCGTAGGCGACCAGGGTGGCGAGCGGGACGGTGCCCCGGATGCGCAGCCACCGCCCGCCGCCCTCGTCGACGCGGATCTCGGCGCTGTCCGAGTTGATGAGCGACGTGGCCCGGCCGAGGCGGGTCAGTTGCAGCGGCCGCCAGTTGGCCGGCGTGGTGTCCCACGGAGGCTGCCCGCCGACGCTCGACACCGACTCCACCGTGATGTCGTCGCCCCCGCGGGCGAAGGCCCAGATCTGGGCGGTGAACAAGGGTGCTCCCGGCACCCCCATCATCGACGCCTCCACGTTGGGCTCGACGTAGGCGACCAGCGGCTGGGCCCGGTAGCCCGCGGGCGTCGGGGGCGGGGTGGCCGAGGACAGCCGGGCCTGGGGACCGGTGACGGCGACTCCTCCGCCCGGGGGGGCCGGCTGCTTCACGTCGGCGACCGAGAACCATGACGCCGGGGCCGACATCACCACCGACACCGCCCGACGCGACTGGACCAGCTTGCCTTGATAGGTCCAGTCCTCGGAAAGCTCGATGCCCTGCGCGTCGATGCACAGGTCGTCGTGGTCCGCGGCGCCGGAGAGCGGCTTCAGCTCACCGGCCGGAGGCTCGTGGGTCCGGAAGATCCGGCAGCGCCGCCCCAGCACCGTCTCCCATCCCCCGACCGACGCCACGCCCCGCGCCACCGCCTCGCTCATCTGCGGCAGCAGGTCCTGGTCGTAGCTGCCGGGAGCGGGCTCTCGGCCGGCCAGCCCGTAGAGGCCGTCGGGATGGATGAGATACACCTGATCGAAAGTGCTGAGGGTGCCCGACGCGGGCACGCTCCCGTCCGTCGGCCTCTCGCTGAACGTCTCGTAGCGCGACTCGAAGGGGCGGATCACCGCCAACCGCTCCCACGTGACCCGGGCCGGATTGGAGGTGCGGTCGGTCACCCGGTAGACGACGGTGTAGGCGCCCGGCCGTGAGCCGGGGGCGGGAGCGACGTCTGGTGGCCCCGACGGCCAGGCCACGGCCATGACCCCCACCACCAGGCCCAGCCCGGCCACCACCGCGGCGGCGCCAACGATCCGCCGGCGGGGTCCCCGCCTCCGGCCGCCCGCCCGTGCGGCGGCAGCGGGGGCCGATGACGCCGGCCTGGGCCCGCCGGGCGCGCCCCGGGGACGCCGCTTGTTACGGCGACGGCTGCTCCGCCGGGCGAACGCTGAGGTCCTGCTCACGGGGCCATCTTCGACGGGAATCTAGGGCGCTCCTCCGTGGGAGGACGGTCGCCACGGTTATTCGAATGTTCGAGACCCGAACTTTTGCCTAAACTTTGGTTTTCCGATCGACGGCACACGAAGAAAGCTCGGGGCATGGCGGCGATCACCGCAGACGCAAGGAGCACCACCAGAGGAACGGGCTGGCGCCTCCTCTGGGACATGACCGCCCGCAACCGGGCCGTGGTGGCCATCGGTGTGGTCATGGGCCTCATCTGGACGGCGGCCCGGGTGGCCATCCCCAGCCTCACCGGCCGGGCCGTGGACGACGGCATCATCCGCTCCAGCCTCGGCCACCTGCTGATGTGGGCGCTGATCATCGCCGGCTGCGGGGTGGTGCAGGCCAGCTGCTCGGGGTTGCGCCGCTACCTCGCCTTCAAGGTCTCCTACCAGGTCGAGACCGACCTGCGCGAGGCCATGTTCGTGAACCTCCAGCGGCTGGACTTCCGCTTCCACGACCGGGCTCAGACCGGCCAGCTGATGGCCCGGGCCGCCACCGACCTGCAGCAGATCAACAGCTTCGTGGTGATGATCCCCATCACCATCGCCAACTTCCTCACCATCGTGTCGGTCGGCGCCGTCCTGTTCACCGTCAACGTCCGCCTGGCCATCATCTCCATCGCCTGCCTGCCGTTCATCAACGTGGCGGCCAAGCGGTTCGCCAGCCGCATCCACCCGGTGTCGATGACCCTGCAGGAGGAGCTGTCCGGGCTGTCCACGGTGGTGGAGGAGACCGTCACCGGCATCCGGGCCGTGAAGGGCTTCGGCGCCGAGGGCACCCAGCACCGCCAGCTCTCCGGCCAGGCCGACCGGGTCTACGACCGGATCATGGACCTGGCCCGCATCCGGGCCTTCTTCATGCCCCTCCTCGACGTGCTGCCCGCCCTCAGCCTGGCCCTCGTGCTCTGGTACGGCGGGGTGCAGGTCCTCGACCACCACCTGAGCATCGGCCAGCTCGTCGAGTTCAACCTGTACGTGACGCTGCTCATCGTGCCGCTGCGGATGGTCGGCCAGATCATTGCCCAGGCCCAGCGGGCGGTGGCCTCCTCCCAGCGGGTGAAGGAGGTCCTCGACGCCAACCCGACCGTGTTCGACGCCGACGACGCCCGCCCGCTGCCCCCCGGGGGCGGCGAGGTCCGCTTCGAGGACGTCAGCTTCTCCTACGGCGAAGGCGGCCGGGCCGTGCTCGACCGCTTCAACCTCACCGTCGCCGCCGGCGAGTCGGTCGCCCTGGTCGGATCCACCGGCTCGGGCAAGAGCACGGTGGCCCGCCTCCTCCCCCGGTTCTACGACCCCGACTCCGGACGGGTGGTCCTCGACGACGTCGACGTGCGCCAGCTGCGCCTGGCCGAGCTGCGCCGGGCGGTGGGCATCGTCTTCGAGGACACGTTCCTCTTCTCCGACTCGGTGCGCAACAACATCGCCTACGCCGATCCCGAGGCCTCCGACGACGAGGTGCTCCGGGCGGCGGAGCTGGCCGGGGCGGCCGAGTTCATCTCCGAGCTGCCCGACGGGTACGAGACCCTGCTCGGCGAGCGGGGCTTCTCCCTCTCCGGCGGCCAGCGCCAGCGCATCGCCCTGGCCCGGGCCATCCTGGCCAACCCCCGGGTTCTGATCCTCGACGACGCCACCTCGTCGGTCGACGCCACCAAGGAGCACGAGATCCGCGGCGCGCTGGCCCAGGTGATGGAGGGCCGCTCGACCATCGTCATCGCCCACCGGCCGGCGACCATCGCCCTGGCCCAGCGGGTCGTGCTGCTCGACGAGGGCCGGGTCGTCGCCGAGGGGACCCACGAGGACCTGCTCGCCACCTGCGGCCGCTACCGCGAGGTCCTGGCCCAGGCCGCCGCCATCGACGCCGCCCAGGCCGAGCTCGCCGGCGAGGGGGTGAGCCGCTGATGTGGTGGGGCCATGACGTAGCCCTCGAAGAGGACGACAAGCTCGACGCCGCCCAGGCCCGCCGGGTCCTGCGCCGCTCCATGAAGCTCATGCGGCCGTACCGGGCGGCCATCGTGGTGGCCACCCTCGTGCTGATCGGCTACACCGTCACCAGCCTGGCCGGGCCGTTCATCCTCCGCTTCGCCATCGACCATGCCCTGCCGCCCCGCCACCACAGCGTGCGGGTGATCGAGTGGGCGGCCGGCGTGTACGTCGGCTCCGCCTTCCTCATGGCCATCTTCGAGCGGGCCCAGATCGTGCTGGTGAACCAGGTGGGCGAGTCGTTCCTGCGCGATCTGCGGGTACGGGTCTTCCGCCACATCCTGTCGCTGTCGCTGTCCTTCTTCGACACCGAGCAGACCGGCCGCCTCGTGGCCCGCATGACCCAGGACATCGACGCCCTCGAGCTGCTGGTGCAGCAGGGACTTCTCGTCTTCGTCACGAGCGGCTTGACATTCATCGTGGTGCTGTCGGTGATGCTCTACCTGTCACCGATCCTGTTCGCCGTGGCCCTGTTCACCCTGCCCTGGGTGATCAAGGCCAGCATCACCTTCCGTCGCCAGTCGAACGAGGCCTACCTCACCGTGCGCGACAAGATCAGCCAGACGCTGTCCACCTTCCAGGAGTCGGTGGCCGGCATCCGGGTCGTGCAGGCCTTCGGACGCGAGCGCAGCGTCATCCGCCGCTTCATCAAGCACAACAACGAGCAGCTGGACGCCAACGTCCACGCCATCGCCGTGTCCGCCCGCTACTTCCCGATCCTCGAGTTCTCCGGGGTGGCCGGCACCGCCGCCATCGTGGGGGTGGGCGGTCTGATGGTGCACGCCCGCATGACGTCGCTCGGCACCGTCACCGCCTTCATCCTCTACCTCACCTTCCTGATCGACCCGATCCAGCAGATCTCGACCCTGTTCAACCTGGTGCAGCAGTCAGGGGCCGCCCTGCACAAGCTGTACGGCCTGCTCGACACGCCCCGGGCCATCGCCGAGCGCAAGGGCGCCGTCGACCTGCCCAAGCGGGGCGACATCGAGCTGCGGGGCGTCGACTTCGCCTACCGGCCCGGAGAGACCGACACCGTCCTCCATGGCGTCGACCTGGTGGTGGGAGCCGGGGAGCGGGTGGCCCTCGTCGGTCCCACCGGCGCCGGCAAGTCGACGGTGGCCAAGCTGATCGCCCGCTTCTACGACCCGGTGGCCGGCTCCGTCTCCTACGGCGGCGTGGACCTGCGCCACGCCACCGTGGCGTCCCTACGCGACCGCATCGCCGTCGTTCCCCAGGAGGGCTTCCTCTTCCACGGGACGATCCTCGACAACGTGCGCCTCGGCCGCGAGGGGGCCACCGACGACGAGGTGCGGGCCGCCCTGCGGCTGATCGGCGCCGAGGCCCGCTTCGACGCCTTCGCCGAGGGGCTGAGCACCGAGGTGCGAGAGCGGGGGTCGCGCCTGTCCGCCGGCGAGCGCCAGCTGGTGTCGCTGGCCCGGGCCGCCCTGGCCAACCCGGACGTGCTGATCCTCGACGAGGCCACCTCCAACCTCGACCCGGGGACCGAGTCCGAGGTGGAGGCGGCCATGTCCGCCCTGATGGAGGGGCGCACGGTGATCGTCATCGCCCACCGCCTGTCCACCGCCGAGCGGGCCGACCGGGTGGCGGTGGTCGACGCCGGGCAGGTGCTCGAGGTCGGCACCCACGACGAGCTCATGACCCGGGGCGGCCGCTACGCCGCCCTCTACTCGTCATGGGCCGGCTCGGAGGGCGACTCCGGCGCCGCCGGCGACGGCTCATCCGAGATCGACTTACGGGCCTCGGAGCGGGACAACCCCCGCCTGGCCGCCGGCTAGAGCGCCCGACCACCTCGGCGTGGACTGGTAGGCAGATCCGCCTACCAGCCGGGCCGCCCAGCTTCGCCGGCCTGGTCCGCCCGGCCGGCCTGGCGCACCCAGATCATGCTCCTGCCCGTCTCCGCCGGCGCCGTCACCTCGTCGTCCTCGATGCGGTCGAGGCGGTAGCCGAGCTTGCGCGGGACCGCCTGGCTGGCCAGGTTGGCCTCGTCGCAGTGGATCTCCACCCGGTCCACGTCCGCCAGCCCCAGCGCCGCTTCGGTCAACACCCGGGCGGCGGCGGTGGCGACCCCCTGGTTCACGTGGCGGGGGTGGACCCAGTAGCCCATCTCGATGGCGCCGGGGCCGAGGCGGCGGTGCAGGCCGAACACCCCCACCACCCCGGCGACACCCTGGCGGGTGACGGCGTAGGTGAAGATCGATCCTTCGTCCCAGGCCTGGCGGCTGGCGGCTATCCGCTCGCGCTGGGCCTCCGCCCGGGCTTCGGACGGCTGGGCCCACGGCATCCACGGCCGCAGGTGGTCGAGGCTCTCCCCCACGGCGGCGGCGATGGCCTCGGCGTCGGCCTCCTGCTCCCGGCGCAGCACGATGCCGTCGCCGGCGTCGAGCCGCTCAGGGGGCCCGGTCGTGCTCACCGAAAGCCGAGGCGGCCGACGGCCGACTCGAGGGCAGCGACGAAGGACTCCCAGTAGGGCCGCTCGGGGTGGGCCTGCAGCTCGGCGGCCAACGGCACCCGGACGTCGGCCCAGCGCAGCACACCCCGCTCCACCAGGGAACGGGCCAGGGCGAACCCCCGCAGCTGCCAGGGGGCGTCGAACGGGGCGTCGTCGGTCATGAGGGGAGCCGGGGCTCGCCGGTGCCGATCATCGAGTCACGGGTGACCAGGGCGGCCAGGTCCTCCTCCTCCATCCCCTCGCTTCCGGCCGGTCGACGGGGGACGACGAGGTAGCGGATCTCGGCGGTGGAGTCCCACACCCGGATCTCGACGTCGGGGTCGAGTTGCAGTCCCATCTCGGCCAGCACCGCCCGGGGCTCGCGCACCATGCGGGCCCGGTACGGCGGACTCTTGTACCAGGCAGGGGGAAGTCCGAGGACCGGCCACGGGTAGCAGGAGCACAGCGTGCACACCACGGCGTTGTGCACCCGTTCGGTGTTCTCCACGGCGACGACGACCTCGCCCTGGACCCCTCCGATTCCCAGTTCGGCCAGGGCGGTGGTGGCGTCGTCGAGCAGCCGCCGGCGGAAGTCCTCGTCGACCCACGCCCGGGCCACCGCCGCCGCCCCCAGGTGGGGGCCGACCTGATTCTCGTAGGTGTCGACGATGGCGTCGATGGTGTCGCTGGCGACCAGCCCGGCCTCGATCATCACCTTCTCGAGGGCGGCGACCCGCAGCTCGATGTCGGCCGGGGCCGAGTCATGTCCTTCGGCGGTCACCCGGCGTCCTCCAGGTAGCTCTCCCACAAATCAAGGCCGACACGGTGGCCCGGCGCCCCCCACAGCTCCTCCGCCTCGAAGCGCACCGAGTACACCGCCTCACGACGGTCGGGGTCGCCGGCGACGCTGGCGTCCGGCAGCCGGAAGACGCCCCGGACCGCCTCCACCACCCCGACGGCGCCCCGCACGTAACGGGGACAGCGGGTGTGGGCCGAGACGATGTGGCGGCGCACCCGTACCCGGGCGCCGGGGGGCCAACGGGCGTCGGTGGCGGCGGCGGGCGGCGGCGGCGGAGTCGTCACCGCCGCCACCAGGGCCACCGCCCAGGCCGGCTCGACGTGGTGGGGCACGGCCGCCGACGGGTCGGGCACCGCGGCCAGCTGGCGGCGGGCCTCGGCCAGCTGCTCCGGCGGCACGCCGGCCGCCTCGACCACCAGCGTCTCGATGGCGTGCAACCAGTGCTCGTAATAGGAGGTGGCGAGGTAGGCGGCCGGGTCCATGCGCTCGATGGCGTGACGGAACCGGTCAGCGTCGACGCCCACCGCCGAGAAGTTCATGCCGAACACCCGCTGCTCCCAGCGGTGGTGGAAGACCGGCTCGTCGTCCTCGACTACGACGGGGCCGAAGCCCTCCATGCCGCCGACGTCGTGGATGCCGTCCACCGCCGCGCATCCTAGGGAGGCCCCCGGCGCAGTGGCGCGGAAGGCGTCCCATGGGTTTTGCTGGGAGTCGAGCCAGGGGGAAGCCATGCACGATCTCGTTGTCCGCGACGCCGTCATCGTCGACGGGACCGGAGCACCGCCCCGGCAGGGGGACGTGGCCCTCGACGCCGGGCGGATCACCGCCGTCGGGGAAGTCGACGGGCGGGGACGGCGCGAGATAGCGGCCGACGGCCGGCTGCTGACCCCCGGGTGGGTCGACATCCACACCCACTACGACGGCCAGGCCACGTGGGATCCGGAGATGACGCCGTCGAGCTGGCACGGGGTCACGACCGTCGTCATGGGCAACTGCGGGGTGGGCTTCGCCCCGGTGCGCCCCGGCGGCCAGGACTTCCTCATCGAGCTGATGGAGGGGGTCGAGGACATCCCGGGGACGGCGCTGCACGAGGGGATCGACTGGCAGTGGGAGAGCTTCCCCCAGTACCTCGACGCCCTCGAGGCCACCCCGCGGGTCCTCGACGTGGTGGCCCAGGTGCCCCACGCCGCCCTGCGGGCCTACGTGATGGGCGAGCGGGCCCACGAGGACGCCACCCCCGACGAGGTCGCCCGCATGGCCGCCCTGGTCGAGGAGGCGCTGGCCGCCGGGGCCGCCGGCTTCACCACCTCCCGCACGATCCTGCACAGCTCGCGCCACGGGCTGGTGCCAGGCACCACGGCCCCGGCCGACGAGCTGCTGGCCATCGGCGAGGCCATGGGCCGGGCCGGCCACGGGGTGTTCGAGACCGTCTCCGACACCACCGGCACCCCGGCCGAGCAGGAGTGGATGGAGCGGGTGGCCCGCCAGCCCGGCATCACCGTCACCTACGCCCTGGCCCAGGTCCCCGGCGACCCGAAGGGTTACCGGCGCCAGCTGGAGGGAGCGGCCCGCCTGCAGTCCGAGGGCGCCGCGGTGGTGCCCCAGGTGTCCTGCCGGCCCACCGGCATGCTGTTCGGGCTGCAGTCCTCGCTGCACCCGTTCATCACCCACGCGACCTACCGGGCCGTGGCCGACCTGACCCTGGCGGAGCGGGTGGCCCGACTGCGTCAGCCCGAGGCCCGGGCCGCCCTGCTGTCGGAGACCCCGGACACGGCCAACCCGATCGCCGTGTTCCTCATGTCGCGCTGGGACCAGATCTTCCCGCTGGGCGACCCTCCCGACTACGAGCCGCCGCCGTCGGCGTCGGTGGCGGCGGTCGCCCGGGGCCAGGGCCGCACCCCCCAGGAGGTCGCCCTCGACTGGCTGCTGGAGCGCGACGGCGAAGCCCTCCTCTTCGCCCCGCTGGCCAGCTACGCCGAAGGCGACTTCGGGGCCATCCACGAGATGATCACCCATCCGGCCACCACCCTCGGCCTGTCCGACGGCGGCGCCCACTGCGGCCTGATCTGCGACGCGTCGATGCCGACGTACCTGCTGACCCACTGGGCCCGCGACCGCTCCCGGGGCGAGAAGCTGCCCCTCGAGACGGCGGTGCACCTCCAGACCGGCAGCACCGCCCGGGTCTACGGCCTGGGCGACCGGGGCACCCTCGAGCCGGGCAAGCGGGCCGACCTGAACCTGATCGACCACGAGGCGCTGCGCATCCACGCCCCCCGCATGGTGTTCGACCTGCCGGCCGGAGGGCGGCGGCTGGTGCAGGACGTCGACGGCTACGACCTGACGATCGTCGCCGGCACGGTCACCTACGAGAACGGCGAGCCCACAGGAGAGCGGCCCGGGCGCCTCGTCCGGGCCGGCCGGTGACCGGGGCGGGTCGCTGGTTCGACCAGGCCCGCTTCGGCATGTTCGTCCACTGGGACCACGCCAGCCAGCAGGGCCTCGAGGTGTCCTGGCCGCTGGTGGGCGGGGTCTTCGCCCTGCCCCAGTCCCAGTCGGTGACGGTGGAGCAGTACCACTCGTCAGCGGCCACGTTCGACCCGCAGGAGTGGGATCCGGTCGCCCTGGCCCGTCTGGCCCGCCGGGCCGGTATGGGCTACGCCGTCCTCACCGCCAAGCACCACTCCGGCTACGCCATGTGGCCGACCAAGCTGTCGGACTGGTCGGTCGCCCGGTCCCCCTACGGGAAGGACATCGTCGCCGGCTTCGTGGAGGCCATGCGGGCCGAGGGGCTGCGGGTCGGGCTCTATTTCTCCCTGTCCGACTGGCACCATCCCGACTACCCGGCGTTCACCGAGGAGCACAAGCCCTACCGCTTCGGGGCCTCACCGCCGATGCCCGACCCGGCCACCTGGGAGCGCTACCTCGAGTTCATGTTCGGCCAGGTGACCGAGCTGCTCACCGGCTACGGCGACATCGACCTCCTGTGGTTCGACGGCGGGTGGGAGCGGCCCGACTGGCGTGCAGCCGAGCTGGAGGCGGAGATCCGCCGGCTGCAGCCCTCGATCATCCTGAACGACCGGCTGCCCGGCGTGGGCGACTACTCGACTCCCGAGCAGGCCGTGCCCCACGCTCCCCCGTCGCGCCCCTGGGAGACGTGCCTCACCATGAACCGGAGCTGGGGGTGGAACCCCGACGACCACGCCTACAAGTCGTCGCGGTCGCTCGTGCACACCTTGTGCGAGGTGGCCGGCAAGGGCGGCAACCTGCTGCTGAACGTCAGCCCCCGGGGCGACGGAAGCCTCCCCGAGGAGCAGGTGGCCCGCCTGGAGGAGATCGGCGGGTGGATGGAGCACAACGCCGAGTCCATTGGCGGCACCGGCCCCGGCGTCGACGCGGCCCAGTTCTACGGGCCCAGCACCCGGGCCGGAGACACGCTCTACCTGCATCTGCTGATGCGGCCCTATGACACGGTGGACGTCCGCCACCTGCCGGTGCGCCGGGTCCGGTCGGTACGCGAGCTGGCGTCGGGCCGCCCGCTCGCCTACCGGACCCACACCGGCATCCTCGAGGGGCTGATGGCCGACCCGCCGGGCACGGTCACCATCGAGGTCCCCGGCGACGTGGTCGGCGAGCTGGCCACCGTGCTGGCGGTCGAGCTGGCCCCGGCCGGCTGAGGCGCCAGGCCGGGCGGGTAGCTCAGTCGGTGGAGGCCGGCGCTCGACGCCGCGACGATCTGGTGGCGGCCGCGACGGGTTCCTTCTCGGCCGGCTCGGCCGGCTCGGCCGTCCCCGCCGGCTCGGTGAGGTCGATCGCCTCGGTGGGGACCGTCTTGGCCGTCTTCTTGGCGGCCGTCTTCTTGGCCACCGTCTTCCTGGCTGCCGGTTCCTTGGCCACCGTCTTCTTGGGCGCGGCCTTCTTTGCCGCCGCCTTCTTGGCTGCCGCCTTGGTGACGGCAGCGTCGACCGCCTCGACGGCGGCCTCGACGGCGGCCTCGACGGCGGCGACCTTCTTCTTCGCCGGCGCCTTGCCGGCCGCCGACTTCCGGGCGGGCGCCTTGCGGGCCGGCGCCTTCTTGGCCTCCGGTTCGGTCCGGGCACCCGACCGGCGGATGGCGGCGGGGTCGGTGCCGAGGTAGGCGGCCACCAGACGGGGGTCGTTCATCACCACGTCGGGCTCACCCCGCATCAGCACCGTGCCGGTCTCCAGAGCGAGGATCTCGTCGGAGATGGTGGTGATGAGGGGCATGTCGTGCTCGATCACGAGGAGGGCGGCGCCGGTCTCCTGGCGGATCCGCAGCAGCAGCGGCCCGAGCGCCTCCGTCTCACGCTGGGCGATGCCCGACGACGGCTCGTCGAGGAGCAGGACCAGCGGCTCGTGGGCCATGGTGAGGGCCAGGTCGACGATGCGGCGGCTGCCGGTGGACAGCTCGGACACGAACTTGTCGCGGAAGGCCCCGAGGCCCATCAGCTCGATGAGCTCGTCGACCTTGGCCTTGACCTTGCGTTCGCTGCGACGGACCCACGGCAGGCGCAGGGCGGTGGACACCACCCCCTCGGTGCGGATGTGGCGCTCGAAGCCGACGGCCAGGGCGTCGGCCACGGTCAGGGACGGAAACAGGCGGGCGTCCTGAAAGGACCGGCCCAGCCGGGCCCGGGAGCGGGCCTCCGGTGACTTGCCGCTGATGTCGCGACCGTCGAGGACCACCCGGCCCCCCGACGGAACGAAGCCGCAGATGGCGTCGAACACCGTCGTCTTGCCGGCGCCGTTGGGGCCGATGATGCCGAGGATGGCGCCCCGCTCGAGATCGAAGCTCACGTCGTCGACGGCGCGGACGCCGCCGAAGCTGACCGACAGTCCGCTTACCTGGAACAGCGGTTCCCCCGTCACTTGGCCCCCTCCAGGGTCGTGGCGCCGGTGAGGAACACCGCCCGCAGGATGTCGTCGCGGTCGAGCAGCTCGGCGGTGGGCCCGGTGAAGCGGACCTCGCCCTTCTCCATGAACACGGCCCGGGTCGAGAGGGTGAGGGCCACGTTGACCGACTGCTCGACGAGCACCACCGAGGTGCCCGAGGCGTGGAGGCGGCGGACCACCCCGAGCAGCTCCTCCACGACCACCGGCGCCAGCCCCAGGGACAGCTCGTCGATCATGAGCAGCTTGGGCTTGCTGATGAAGGCCTGGCCGAGGGTGAGCATCTGCTGCTCGCCGCCGGAGAGAACGGCCGCCGGCTGGTCGTAGCGGCGGCGCAGGGCGGGGAACAGGTCGAGGACCTCCTCCCTGGCCGCCGCCACCTCGTCGGGCGGTCGCCGGCTGGCCCACACCGCCACCTCGAGGTTCTCGGCCACGGTGAGGCTCGGGAAGATGCCCTTGCCCCCGGGAACCTGGACCAGACCGAGGGCGAAGCTCTCCTCCGGCTCGAGGCCGGTGATGTCCTCCCCGTCGAAGAAGATGGCGCCGCCGTGGATGGGCACCAGGCCGGAGATGGCCCGCAGCAGGGTGCTCTTGCCGGCGCCGTTCGTGCCCAAGAGGGCGAGGATCTCGCCTTCGGCCACCTCGAGATCGACCCCGAACAGCACCTGCACCGGGCCGTAGCTCACATCGACGCCGCGCACCGACAGGATGGAGCGCTGGGCCATCTCCAGGCGGGCCTTGCGCATCTCGGCCGTGGTGGCCAGAACGGAGAAGGCGTGCTCGGTGTCAGATGTGACGAAGCGGTGCCCGGCTCGCAGGATGAAGCCGCCGATGAACCAGAAGGGGATGGTGGCCCCCAGGCCGTTGCGGATGTTGTGGTCGGCGATGGCCCCGAACACGATCTGGAAGGTGATCAGCCCGGCCACCAGGAACAGCAGCCCGAACGACAGCGACAGTGTCCGCACCCGGGCCGGGGACACCAGCGCCTGGACGGTGAGGAACGGCGGGTAGTAGAAGCCGCCCACGAAGTAGGCGGCCAGCAGCCCCACCACGGCGATCACCAGGTTGGGGGCGAAGGCCATCACCAGCAGGCAGGGCCCGACGGCCAGCAGCGAGTAGCCGGCGAGCTTGAGCGGCTCGCCCAGGCCCTTGGCGATCCACGTGCGGGTCACTCGGCCCGACATCTGGACCCCGACGAGGGCGGCGACCGCGCCCGCCCCGAGCAGGAAGCCCCGGTCGGCGCTGTTGATGTGGAACACCCGCTGGAAGTAGAGGGGTACGTAGGCCGACAGGGGGAGGAAGGCGGCCCCGATGGCCACATAGGCGGCGAACTGCCAGCGCAGCGTCTTCACCGCCAGCAGCATGCGCACCCCCCGGCCCAGTGGGACGGGTCGCTCATCGGCGGCGATCACCGCGGCGTCCTCGTTGTCGCTCTGGCCCCGCACGACCTTCGGCAGGCGGGTCGCCACAATCGCCATGGCCAGTATGGGCACGATCAGGATCAGGAACGCCACCCGCCAGCTGGACAGCCAGGCGACGACACCGGCGATGACCGGACCAGCGATCGAACCCCACCGCTGGGAGTTGTTGTGCATGGCGAAGGTCGTGGGCCGGGCCTGGGGCCGGTAGTAATCGGAGAGCAGCGACGGGTGAATGGTGCCGTTGACCAGGACCCCGAAGCCGTTGCCCATGCGGAACAGCACCAGAGCTAGGAGGCTCGGTGCCAGGCCGGTGGCGAACGAGAAGACCCCGGCGATGACCGCCCCGGCGACGACCAGCCGCTTTCTGGGCAGGCGATCTCCGTAGTACCCGAGGGGCACGGCCGCACCGAGGACGATCACCAGGTTGAGGGCGATGAGGTTGACGAAAGCCCGGTCGGTGAGGTGGAAGGCGTTCTTGATCTCGGGGGCGAGCACACCGAAGGCGGCGGTGTCGAACTCGTCGAAGAAGTAGATGAAGAACAGCACCACCAGCGGGAACGCAAGGGCGCCGAGGGTGGCGGCGGTGAAGCGACCCCGCAGCCAGCCCACCGGATCGGCCCAGGGCCGGGGCGGGTCGGGCTCGGTCACCGCGGCGGGGGTGGCGGTGAGGTCGATCATGACTGGCCTCCGGTCGTGACGAGCTCGGGTTCGGGCGCGTGCTCGGTGAGGTCGGCGGCGGCCCGGGCCACGGCCGTGTCGTCGAGCTCGACGGTGTCGGCCTTGCGGTCGGCGACCAGGCTGGGCACCAGCACGCCCCTCCGCTCGGCCACGGTGCGCAGCAGGGCGTCGCGGGCCATGTAGAAGAGCTGGCCCAGGCCGCCGGGGAAGAACAGCAGGAGGAGCACGACGCCGAAGCCGGTCCCCAGCAGGCTGAACTCGTAGGGCAGGAAGTACTGGATGCCGCGGATGACGATGGCCCCGAGGACCGCCCCGGTCGTGGATCCCATCCCGCCGATGACGATCATCGAGAACAGGAACACCGACAGGTCGGCCGGAAAGCGCTCGGGGGTCAGCTGCTGCTGGTGGTAGGCGTACAGGGCGCCGGCCACGGCGGCGATGAAACCGGAGGCGGCGAAGGCGGCCAGCTTGGTCCGGACCCGGGGCACGCCGAGGGACTGGGCCGCCTTCTCGTTGTCGCGCATGGCCACCAGCACCCGGCCCATCCGGGCGTTGCGCAGGTTGCGGGCGACCACGAGGGTGACGACGAGGAAGGCGAGGATGAGAAGGTAGAAGCTGCGCTCGTTGGAGACGTCCCACACCCCGAACATGAGCGGCCGCTGGATGGCGCCGGGCACGTTGAACAGGCCGAAGGAGAAGATCCAGTTGCCGGCGGCCACGGCGAAGGCGAGGGTCGTGACCCCGAGGAACAGCCCTTGGATGCGCAGGGCCGGGATGCCGATGAGCAGGGCCGCCGCCGCCCCCGCCGCCCCGGCGATGAGGAGGGTCACGAAGAAGTCCTGGGGGTTGGACGACGCCGCGATGTGGCCGGCGACCAGACCGCCGACGCCGGCGAGCGCCCACTGGCCGAACGACAGGTGGCCGCCCCACCCGGTGAGGATCACCAGGGAGATGCCGACCATGGCGTAGATGAGGATGTCGGTGGCCAGGCTGGTCCGGCTGGGCGTCAGCACGAACGGCACGACGACGCCGAGGGCCAGGGCGAGGCCGGCCAGACCCCAGCGGCCGTAGCGCACCTCGGGCAACCGCCGCAGCTCGCGGGGTACGGGGCGGACCTCCTCGACCGCCTGCCAGGTGGACGCCCCCGTCTCGAGACGGCCGGTGCGGCGCCGCTGGATCAGCAGGGCGACGAGGATGACGGCGAAGACCAGCCCGAAGTCGGGGCCGGAGTGGCCGGTGCCGAAGAACAGAACCTGCTGGGCCAGGCTGATCAACAAGGCGGCGCCGAAGGTGATCGGCAGGCTCTCGAAGCGACCGATGACGGCGGCGCCGAGGGCGTAGGCCAGAAGGGTGTAGCCGCCCAGCGCACCGAACTGGAAGCCGGTGATCGGGGCCGACAGCACGGCGGTGAGGGCCGACAGGCCGCCGGCGATCGACCAGACGATGAGCGAGACCCGCTTGACGGGCACGCCGAGGAGCCGGGCCCGGTCGCGGTCGTCGGCGGCGGCCCGGGCGGCCAGGCCGTAGCCGGTTCGCCGCATGAACCACACCAGCCCGGCGATGACCACCGGCGTGATGATCATGACCACGATGTGGTCGCCGCGGAACTGCACGCCGCCGTAGTTGAAGCCGAACGACAGCGGGGTCTGGAACCCGGTCTGCATCTTGGCGTTCTTGTTGAGCAGGGCGGGGATGGCCAGCTCCACCGCCCCGAGGATCTGGGCGACGCCGATGGTCACGACGGTGAGGATGAGGCGGGGCGCCTTGGTGAAGCGGCGGATGATGGCGAATTCGATGAGGGCGCTGGACAGCACGGCCGCCACCAGCCCGACGGCGACGGCGGCGTAGAACGGCACCCGGTAGCGCTGGACGAGCTCGGCGGCCAGGGTGGCGGCGAAGGCGCCCAGCTCGCCCTGGGCGAAGTTGATGATGCGGTTGGTGCGGTAGATGAGAACCAGGCCGATGGCCAACAGGCCGTTCAGGGCGCCGAGCACCAGGCCCTGGAGGAAGATGCCGTTGGGCACCACCGAGCTCATGAAGTTGGGCAGGTAGCCGCCCACCCCCTTGCCCACCAGCACGATCGCCACGAAACCGGTCAGGAAGACACCGGCCCCCAGCGCTGCACGCTTCAACACCCGTGGCCCCCCATCGCGACGCCGATTGGCTCCCAGAGAGTTAGGCGGCGGACGGCCTTGCTCCTGCCTGGGCGCGCCACGTTCCTCGACGGGCCGTCCGCCCCAATCCCACCGGTTGGGCAGGAGTCGACCGTCTGGTGAAGAATGGGTCAAGACAAGAGGGCCGGTGGCGGGCGGTCCTGAAACCTGGCCCACTCTGGGGGGAAAGCCATGTGGGGGAAGTCGTTACGGGCCGTCGCGGTTCTCGCTGTCCTGGCCATCGCCGCCGCGGCGTGCTCGAAGCCCGCCAGCCGGGGCGCCAACGGCACGGTCAACGGCTCGAGCAACCACCTACCCGGCACCCCGGGGCTCGCCACCCCCGGTGCCACCGCGCCGGGGGCGACGCTGCCCAACGGGCAGCCGGCCTCGGGCAACTACACGACGTCGGGTAGCGGCACCGGCGCCAACGGCTCCTCTCCCCTACCGACCGAGCCCGGTCTGAACAGCTCCTACGCCCTGTCCGTGGGACAGAAGATCTACCCGGTCAGCACCAGTCGGGGGCCCAAGCCCTACTACCCGGGGGTGGGGGACAACACCATTCAGCTGGACTTCGCCTACGACATCAACGCCTGCGGCGTGAACGTGATCGACGCCATCACCGCGGCCGGCGGGGTGCTGCCCTCACCGACCCAGTTCTACCGGGCGGCGCCCACCAACCAGCAGCAGTTCGACTCCGACAGCAACGAGTCGATCGCCCTCATGGTCCGGTACTGGAACGACCATGCCTTCGACACCGCCGCCTACCTCCCCCACATCCGGCCCCTGATGGGCAACGACCCGGCCAACCAGTTCTTCGGCCGCCACCTCACCTACAAGATCATCGACGGCGGCTCCAACCAGTGCCCGGACACCACCAAGGCCGCCGCCATCCAGGCCGCCGAGGAGGACCACGCCTTCGCCGTCTACAACAACTTCAGCTCCGACGGCGACAGCAGCACCACCGCCTACAACATGGCGGCCGACCTGAACACGGTGGCCCCCAACACCCGGCCCATGCATTTCGGCACCCTGTGGATGTCGGACAGCATCTACAACCAGTTCGCCCCCTACGCCTGGACCCAGTTCGCCACCGGCACGACGGTGGTGAACCAGCTGGCCTCCTACATCTGCTCCAAGCTGGTCGGCGGCAAGGCGACCCGTTCGCAGAGCTACCCCGGCAGCACCCGCCGGTTCGGGCTGATCCACAGCAACCAGCCCCAGGACGCGGTGATGATCAGCGACTTCAAGGCCGCCCTCAACCGCAGCTGCGCCGGCAAGGGCGGGGCCGGCATCATCGCCAAGGAGGTCTCCTACGACGGGACCGACTTCACCAACGCCCAGCGCGACGACACCAACCTGATCGTCCAGATGCACACCGCCACCCCGCCGATCACCTCGATCATCCAGCTCGGCGACCCGGTGCAGTCGCTGTTCCAGGTGGACGACGCCAGCGCCCAGCGCTACTGGCCCGAGTGGATCTTCGGCAGCTACGGCTACGAGGACTCCAGCACCGTGCAGCGGCTCTGGGACCAGACCGAGGCCAAGGGTGACTTCGGCATCAGCAGCCTCGGCGTGCCCGGCGGCTTCGGGTTCAGCGCCGGCGACCCGTTCTGGATGTACCACGCCTACCACCAGACCGCCCCCGACGGTAAGCCGTGCGACCCGACCAGCGAGGCCGGCATGGACCACGGACAGGGCACCAACGGGGCCATCGCCAACTACTGCAAGGCGCCCACCCTCCTGCAGACGTGGTACTACGCCATGCTCCCCTCGGTCGGCGGCCTGCTGTTCGCCGGGCCCGACCTGACACCCCAGAACGTCAGCACCGGCCTGCAGCGCTTCCCCGAGACCCGCTACGGCGGCAACGGGCCGACCGACGACCCTCGACCGGCCCTGGTGGGCGCCGGTCCGGGCAAGTACGGGTTCATCGTGGACTCGGTGGAGTGGCGCTGGAGGCCGGAGTTCAAGTCCCCCGCACCCGAAGCCAAGGCGGGGTGGGTCGAGTACCCGGACTGCCAGCGCCATTACGTCCTGTGGCCCAACCAGTTCTCGCCCGGGTGGTCACCCGCCGACCCGCCGTTCAACGCGTGGTGCGGCGCGCCGGGGACCGACTACCCGAGGACGCTGCCCTCCGACGGGCAGCACTAGGGGCCCGCTCTCAGCAGGCGTAGTCGCCGTCGTAGTTGCCGGCGCCGGTCTGGACCATCCAGACCGGCCCGCCGCTGAAGCCGTAGGTGCTCGTGCACCAGGCGGCGGGGTTGTTGGTCGATGTGCCGGTGGGATACCAGACCGGCACCTTGGGCTGGTAGCTGCCGGCGATGACCCCCCACTGGTAGCTGGTGGAGTAGATGCCGACGGTCATCCCCTGGCCGGCCAGGGCGGCGATGGCGCCCCCGATGACGGCGGCGTTGGCGGTGGTGTCGCCCGACCAGTAGTTGCCCGTCTCCACGTCCAGCCACCACGTGCCCGAGCTGAGGCGGGAGGAGGCCAGGGCGTCCATCGACTGGACGGCCGACGCCCACCCGTAGTTGTAGCTCTGGCACACGGTGTCGGAGGAGGCGCAGTTGCCGGCGGGTCCGCTCAGGCCGGCCGAGGCGCTGGCCCCGTTCGGGGAGTTGAGGTTGATGTAGACGGTGAGATCAGGGCCGGCCCACCCTGCCTCGGACGACAGGCAGGGGTTGGTGGAGAAGGCGTGGCCGTCGTTGACCCCGACGACGGCGACGGTGTACGGCGAGCCCGGATAGGGCTGCGGGCACTGGGGCCAGGAGATGTCGTAGCCGGTCGAGCCCGACGGGTAGGGCTCGAGGCCGGCGGCCGGGTCGATGGTGACGCCGCTGCCGGTGCCGGGGCCGTAGGCCATGGCCCGTACCGGGTCGGGCAATGAGGTGGCGCCGGCCGAGCCCCGGAAGGGGGCGTCGCCGAAGGTGAAGATGCCGCCGTCGTCGGCGACCAGCCAGTAGCCGCGCCCGTCGGCGCTGTCGGCCATGCCGGCGATGGGCCGGTTGAGCTTGATGGCGCCGGTCGACCCGTAGAACACGGCGTCGCCGAAGTCGAAGATGCCGCCGTCGGAGGCCACGAACCGGTAGCCGCCGCCTTTGGGCATGGCCGCCATCCCCACGATGGGCTGGTTGAGGCGGATGGCGCCGGTCGAGCCGAAGAAGGGGGCGTCGAACGAGAAGATGCCGCCGTCGGTGGCCACCTCCCAGTAGCCGCCGGTGGCGGGGTCGGAGGCCAGGCCGACCACCGGCTTGTTCAGTCTCACGCCGCCCATCGACCCGTGGAAGACGGCGTCACCGAAGGCGAAGATGCCCCCGTCCGAGGCGGCCATCAGGTAGCCCTTTCCGTCGGGCGTGGCGGTGATGCCGACGACGGGGGCGGTGAGGTGCACGCCCCGCATCGAGCCGTAGTTGTGGGCGTCGCCGTAGGCGTAGACCGACCCGTCCGAGCCGGCCATCCAGTAGCCGCCGCCGTCGGGGGTGGAGGCCACCGCCACGATCGGGGCGGGGATGCTGGAGGCGGCGGCCGACCCGTACAGCGACACCCCGCCGTAGGCCAGCACCGCGCCCCGGGTGGTGACCATCCAGTAGCCCGGCGTCAGCGACCCCGGCGGCGGCTCCCCGGCGGCCGACCACTGGTCGTCGACCTGGCTCTGGGTCAGGGCGGAGGGGAAGGCGGCCACCTCGTCGATGCTTCCGGAGAAGAACGGCCACGCCGAGGTGAGCCCGGGCCACAGCCCGCTGGTCGTCTCCCCCGACACGCCGATCTGCCAGGAGGTCAGCCCCCCCAGCGACGGCCCTTTCGACACCGAGGCGGCGACCTGACCGTCGAGGTACAGGGTCGTGTTCGACGACCCGGCCGACAGCACGGCCTGGTGCCAGCCGCCGTCGTTGACGGCGGCGGCCGAGGTGGCGGTGTAGTCGCCGTTCTGGGCCAGCGATCCCCTGAGGTGGCCGTCGGTCCCCACCCACAGGACGGGCTGGTAGCTCGACGGCGAGCAGCCGACGGCGCAGTCCTGGGCGCCGACGATCACCCCCGAGCCGGTCGTCTTGAACCAGGCCTCGACGCTGACGCTGGCCGCCCCGGAGGACACCGGCGGCGGGATGGACACGTAGCCCGTCTTGCCGTCGAAGCCAGCCGCCGGGTCCGAGTCGGTGCGTAGCGCCCCGGGCACGCCGAGGGTGACGCCGCCGTGGTAGGTGCCCGGGCCGGTCTTGCCGCTCGAGTCCGCCGCGCTGGTGGCCCCGGGGGCCTCGTCCAGCCGGTAGTAGGCCGACGGGCCGCCGGCCAGCACGGCCTGGGCGTAGGCGCTGGTGGCCGCAGCCGAGGCGGGGGCCGCCGTGACCATCGGGGCCAGGCCGACCAGGCCGGCCAGCACGGCCACCATGGGCGCGCCGCGCCGGCGTCCGGACGCGGCCGGTGGCGTCCGATGGGATCTCTGGTCCCGCGACAGGGCACCGCCGTCAACGATGGTTGAACTGATCGGTCGCCGGCCGCCGATCTTTAGCCATCCGATGGCCGCCGCCTACGGTGGCGCCGGTGGAGGGAGGGATGCTCCGGACCAGGCTCCGGGCCGCTCTTTCGGCGGCCATGCGGGCCCGCGACGCCACCAGCGTGGCCGCCCTGCGGTCGTCCCTCGGGGCCATCGACAACGCCGAGGCGGTCGAGAGTGGCTCGGCGTCCCTCTCCGGGCGCCCGGCCGGGGTCATCGCCGGGGCCGTCAGCGGGCTGGGGGCCGGGGAGGTCGAGCGCCGCCAGCTCACGGAAGCCGAGATGGAGGCGGTGGTGGGCCGGGAGGTCGCCGAGCGATTGGAGGCCGCCGCCGAGTACGAAGGTCTGGGCCAGCCGGAGGCGGCCGCCCGGTTGCGGGCCGAGGCCGAGGTCCTCCGGGCCCAGCTGCCCTGACCGGGCTCAGGCCACGGCGGCGTCGAGCTCGAGCAGCTCGGAGTGGCGCACCACGGCCTGGGCCAGCAGCTCGTCGAGGAACTCGAGGGCCACCGGAGGAAGCCCGCGGGCCAGCTCCCCGAGGGCCTCCGACAGCATCCGCGAGCAGGCGACGATGTCGCCGAGCAGGGCCCGGCGGGCCTCGTCGTGGCCCCAGGCGTCCCCCAGCTGGGCCGCCATCGACGAGAGGACCTGCATCCGCTCCAGCAGGGCGGTCGCCAGGTCCGACTGGCGGGATGCGCCCCCGGCGGCGGCGTTGCGGTGCTGCACTCTCTGCTCTCCCTCAATCCTGCGCTGGTCGGGCGGTACCGGCCCGGTGCGCTTCCGCCGGTGTACTTCTTCGTCCGGAAGTTAGCCACCTCTAAAGGGTTGGTCAATTATCTCCCCTTCGCCCGGTTTGCTCCGGCGGCGGGCCGCCGACGGGTGGGAGCGCGGTCGGGAGGTTGGCCGGCGGGACGGGGGGTTACAAGCATCTCCCGTGAGCTCGGAGGTGACCTCCGCCTTCCAGCGGACCGTCGACCAGGGCCACAGCCGCCTGACCCGGACGTGGCCCTCGCTGTTCGCCACCGGCGTGGTCGGCGGGGTGGACGTCAGCCTCGGGGTGCTGGCCCTGCTGGTCGTGGAGCGCGACACCCACAGCCCCCTCCTCGGCGCCCTGGCCTTCCCCATCGGGTTCATCGCCCTCACCCTGGCCAACAGCGAGCTGTTCACCGAGAACTTCCTGGTGCCGGTGGCGGCGGTGGCGGCCGGCAACGACTCCTTCCCCCGGTTGCTGCGCCTGTGGGCCGGCACCCTGGCCGCCAACCTGGTCGGGGCCTGGGTGGTCATGGGGCTGGTGGTCACCGGCTTCCGGGCCCTGGGCCCGGTGGCGGTGAAGGTGGCGACCAAGGCGGCGACCCAGCCGCTCGACCTGCACACCCTGGCCAACATGGTCATCGCCGGGGCCGTCATCACCCTCATGACGTGGATGGAGCGCAGCACCGAGTCGGTGATGGCCAAGCTGACGGCGGCGGCCATCGCCGCCTTCCTGCTGGCGGCCGGGCCCATGGACCACGCCATCGTGGTCTCGATCGAGATGTTCGCCGCCCTCCACGCCGGCGCCCCGTTCGGCTACTCGCATTGGCTCGGCTTTCTGGGCTGGTCCGTGCTCGGGAACATGCTCGGCGGCCTCGGGCTGGTGACCGTGCTGCGCATGGTGCAGGTGGGTAGTGACGTGCTGGCCGAGGAGCGGCGCCGGCCACCGGAGGAACCCCGGCGGGAGGAGGACACAACCGAATGAGCGGAACGAGCGACGAGCGAGGTGGCCGATGAGCTGGCTGGATGGTCATGTCGGCGAGCTGGGTCAGGTGGCGGCCAGGGCCGGGCTGATCTACGCCACCGCCCTCCTGGGGCTGCGCTTCGCCCAGCGTCGGACGCTGGCCCAGTGGACGGCCATCGACTTCGCCGCCGCCGTGGCCATCGGGTCGATCATGGGCCGCACCGCCCTGGCCCACGACCAGTCGGTGCTGATGGGCGTGGTCGCCCTGGCCACCATCGTGGCCGCCCACTGGGTGATGAGCACCGCCCGCTTCAGTTCCGGCTTCGCCAAGCTGGTCGACCACCGGGTGCGCCTGCTGGTGGTGGACGGACGGCTCCGGCGCGACCAGATGCGGATCTGCGGCCTGACCGAGAACGACGTGCTGGCCCAGCTGCGCGAGAAGGGCTACTTCACCCTCGAGGGTCTGCGCTACGTCCTCTACGAGACCAAAGGCGGGCTCACGGTGGTGCCCGAGACGGCTGGGGGCCGGGCCGAGCTGATCGAGGTGGGGTTGCGCGACGCCACCGGACACGACGAGCCCACTGTCCTGCGCTGAGGCGGGGCTCAGGCCGCCGACAGGTTCACCGGCGTGCGCACCACGTTGATCCGCGACCCGTCCTTGGCCGACAGCGAGTAGACCACGATGGCGCCCTGGCCGTCGCGATCGGTGGCGAAGGGCACCGACACCGAGAAGGTCCCCCGCGTGCCGGTCCCCGAGCTGGCCGTCACCGCCTGGTCGGCCACCACCCGGCCCTGGTAGTCGACGATCTGCACGTGGAAGCGGCCCTCGTAGACGTTGGCCGTGCCCTGCACCCGGGCCGGGCTGGAGACGCTGTCGAAGACGGCCGGTGACTCGACCATGATCGCCGGCTCGACGTCCTCGTAGTCGGCCCGGCCGACCGGGTGGTTCATGACGATGCCCTCCCCGCCGAAGACCGTGACCGGCTTGCCGTCCAGCTCGAAGCGGACCTGCTGCACGGTCGGGAACTGGGTGAGGGTGAACACCACCTGGGCCAGCCGGTCTCGCATCGAGGTCGAGCCGCCCCCGCTCTGGTAGTCGGAGGACAGGTCGACGGTGGCCAGGCCGGCACTGACGTCGAGCCCCAGCAGCTTGGTGCCGGCGGGGATGCTGGTCGCCAGCCCGGCCTGGGCCTCGGCCTGGGTCGGCCCCGACAGCAGCGCCGTCACCGCCGCCGAGCCCACCTGCGGCGTGGGCCCCACCGTCCGGTGGGCGGCGGTGAGCTTCTCGGCGCTGATGAAGTAGACGCTGACCTGGGTCGGGCCCGAAGCTCCCGTCGTGGTCGACGAGGTGGCGGAGCCGGTCGAGGACGTGGTCGAACCGGCCGAGGTCGAGGTCGAGGTGGCAGCCGAGGTGGTGGTCGTGCGCTGCGCGTCACGCGAGGCGCTGCTGCACCCGGCCAGCCCGAGGCCGGTCACGGCCACGGTGCTCAGGACCAGGAACCGCCTCCACCTGCTCATCGCCAGCCTCCTCGGCACCGGCAACCCGCCGGCCGGCATCCAAGGTAGGTGGGGGATGGGGCGCGGCTCAGGGCATTCCGGCCCTTTGTGCCATCGATGTCACACCCCCTCCCTAGGTTCGCCGTCATGCAGAGGGATGCGTGGAAGCTCGCCCGCTGCCGCCACGGCGACGGGTCCCTGGTGGATCTGTTCTTCTCCGACCAGCCCGCCGACATCGCCCGGGCCAAGGCGATGTGCCGGGGCTGCCCCCTGGCCCGACCCTGCCTCGAGGGGGCGCTCGACCGCCAGGAGCCGTGGGGGGTGTGGGGCGGAGAGCTGGTCGTCGCCGGCCGGGTCCTGGCCGTCAAGCGGCCCCGGGGCCGGCCCCGGCTGCGCCCCGCCGTCTGAGCCCGGCCGTCTGAGCCCCGCCGTCTGAGCCCGGCCGACCCCGCCGGTCTAGGGTCGCCGGCCGACGACTCGGAGGACGCGGATGAAGCGGGCGGTCTGGACCGAAGGCGGGCTGGAGGTGGCCGAGGGCGAGCCGCCCCCGCTGCCCGAGGGGTGGGTGCGGGTCCAGGTGGCGGCCTGCGGCATCTGCGGGTCGGACCTGCACATCTGGCACGGCGGGGTCGACCAGCCCCTGGCCACCCGGCCGGTGGGGACCACGCCGGGCCACGAGGTGGCCGGCACTGTCGTCGAGGCGACCCAGGCCGGCCTGCCCGAGGCGGTGTTCGCGGTGAACCCCAACGTCACCTGCGGCCGCTGCGACTACTGCGTGACCGGACGGCCCAACCTGTGCCGGCGGGGCGGGTTCGGCATCGGCCTCGGCCGCCCCGGCGGGCTGGCCGAGTACGTGGACGCCCCGGTGGCCAACCTGTTCCCGGTGGCCGACACCGTCAGCCCGGTGGCCGCCTCGCTGACCGAGCCGCTCGCCGTGGCCCTGCGGGGGGTGAGCCTGGCCCGGCTGGCCCAGGACAGCGCCGTCCTCGTCCTCGGCGGGGGCACCATCGGCCTCTTGGCCGCCCTCCTCGCCCGCGACCGGGCGTCGACCGTCGCCGTCACCACCCGCCACGCCCACCAGCGCCAGCTGGCCTCGTCGATCGGGGCGACCCCCATCGATCCGGACGAGGCGGTGGCGTGGGGACGCGAGCACCGGCCCGACGTGGTCATCGAGACGGTCGGCGGCCAGGCCGACACCGTGGGGGTGGCGGTGCGGGCCTGCGCCCGGGGCGGGCGCATCGTGGTGCTCGGGGTGTTCGGCACCGTGCCGGTCGACATGGGCCAGGTGATGTTCAAAGAGCTCGAGCTGATCGGCTCGTTCTGCTACGGCACCGGCCGCCGGGGCCAGGAGTTCGCCGCCGCCGCCAACCTGCTGCCCCGCTACGCCGCCGAGCTCGACGGCCTGCAGACCCACCGGTTCGCCCTCGACGACGTCGAGTCGGCCTTCTCCGCCGCGGCCGACAAGGGGACGGGGTCGGTGAAGGTGACCGTCGTCCCCTAAGGGGTCAGCGCAGCGGCGGCGGCTCGCCCGGCCGGGCCGGAGCGACCGCCTGCTCGGGGTCGACGAAGGAAGGATCGTCGTAGAGGGTGAGCCGACGCCGCCGGGTGGCGGACAGGGTCACCGGGAACAGGGCGCTGCCGGGCACGAAGGTCTCGTAGAGCAGGACGAGAAGGGCGACGTCGAGGATGGCCCGCTCGGCCCGGCTGAGGTGGTGGATCACGCTGGTGTTCTGGGGGGCGAAGTTGCCGCCGCTCGGGAACGACGCTGTCCCCCGGGGGGCGGGCGCCGCCGACGGCGCCGACAGGCTCGGGGTCGACGGGGCCGGCAGGGCCGGGGCCGACTCCGCCGGCGCGCTCAACGAGAACGGGCTCGACTGCTGCTGCAGGGCGTTCTCGAAGGCGGTGGTGGGGGTGGCGACCGGGGCGGACTCCGGTGCCGGTGCCGGCGCTGGAGGCGGGGTGGTGACGGCCAGGGCGCTCGGGTCGATCCGTTCGAAGGTCACGTCCACGGTGGAGGACGGGGCGTTGACCGACGACGGCAGGGCGACCCCGGACCCGCCGCCCAGGCTCTGGGGGATGAGCACCACGCTCACCAGCCCCGACTGGGAGGCCAGCGGCCCGAGGTCGAAGCTGAGCTTCTTGCCGTCGGGGCTGGGCTTGCCGGCCGCCTGGGCCCCCGAGCAGTTGGGCTGGGGGCGCTGGGCCCACGGGCCGCCGGCGGCCGGCTGCCACGGGGATCCGGCCGGGCAGGCGATCACCGCCGGGTTGGCGGATTGGGTCTGGTGGATGGTGAGGGTGAGGACCGGGGACGACTCGCCCGGCTGCAGCTGGAACTGGACGGCCGACTCGGCCTGGGTGCCGCTCGGGTCCCCGGCCACCCAGAGACCGCCGTCGGGCACGTCCTGTTTCGGGGTGAGGCCGTTGGACTGCCCCGACCACCACCAGCCCGTGGCCAGCCCGGTGGCCGCCCGGGCGCTGCCCGCCACCACCAGGTAGGCGCCGATCACCGTCGCCCCGGCCAGGCAGGCGAGCCGCCGGGCTGGCCCCCGCCGGCTCACTCCTTCTTCTTGGCCCGGGTCGACGCGCTGGCCCTCCGCCGGGGCTGGGTCGCCCGGCGCTCCCCGGAGCGGGCGATGATGTCCTCGTCCGTTCCGAGGTAGGAGGCGACCACCTGCGGGTGGTTGACCACCTCGTCCGGGGTGCCCTCGGCCACGACCGACCCCAGCTCGAGGGCGACCATGGTGTCGGCGATGGCGGTCACCAGCGGCATGTCGTGCTCGATGACGAGCAGGCTGCAGCCGACCTCCTGCTGGATGCGGCGCAGCAGGGGACCGAGGGCCTCCGTCTCGCGCTGGGCGATGCCGGAGCTGGGCTCGTCGAGGATGAGCACCTTGGGGCGGTGGGCGATCGACATGGCCAGGTCGACGATGCGCCGGCTGCCGGTCGACAGCTCCGACACGAACTTGTTGCGGAAGGCGCCGAGGCCGAGCAGCTCGATGAGGTCGTGCACCTGCCAGGCGGCGTCGGCCTCGGCGTCGAGGACGGCGGGCAGGGCCATGGCCGCCGCCACCGGGTCGCGCACCTTCAGGTGGCGCTCGAGCCCGACGGCGATGTTCTCGGCGACCGTCAGCGAGGGGAACAGGCGGGCGTCCTGGAAGGACCGGCCCAGCCCGGCCCGGGCCCGGGCGTCGGGCGCCCAGCCGGTGATGTCCAGGTCCCCCAGCCACACCCGCCCGGCGCGGGCGGGGACGAAGCCGGAGATGGCGTCGAAGATGGTGGTCTTGCCGGCGCCGTTGGGGCCGATGAGGCCGAGGATCTCGCCTTCGTGGAGGACGAACGAGGCGTCGTCGACGGCGCGGATGCCGCCGAACTGGACGACCAGCCCCTCCACCCGCAGGGCGGGGGCGGCGGCGAGAACCCGCTGGTGGCGCTCCTCGCGCTCGGCCTTGCGGCGCCGCTCCTCGGCCGCGGTTTGGCGGGCGCCGTTGCCTCCGGTGTCGACGCCGGTCGCCGAGGCGGCCCCCTCGAGGAACACCGAGCGGAGGATGTCGCCCCGCTCGAGCAGCTCGGCGGTGGGCCCGGTGAAGCGGACCTCGCCCTTCTCCATGAACACCGCCCGCTGGGCGAGGGTCAGGGCCACGTTGACTGACTGCTCCACCAGGATGACCGTGGTCCCCTGGGCGTGGATGGCCCGCACGATGTCGACCAGCTGGGACACGATGGTCGGCGCCAGCCCCAGGCTGAGCTCGTCGATCATGAGCAGCTTGGGCTTGGCGATGAAGGCCATGGCCAGGCCGAGCATCTGCTGCTCGCCACCGGACATGTTGCCGGCGAGGGTGTCGCCCCGCCGCCGCAGTACGGGGAAGTATTCGAGCATCTGGGCGGTGGCCCGCTTCACGTGGTCGGGGTCGTTGCGGTACATCCAGCCGGCGAGGCGCAGGCACTCGTTCACCGTCAGGGTCGGGAAGACGCTGCGCCCGCCGGGCATCTGCACGATGCCGGCCGACACCGACGCCTTGGCGTCGGCGTGGGTGACGTCCTGGCCGTCGAAGAACACCGCCCCGCCCGACGGGTCGACCAGCCCGGATATGGCCTTAAGCAGGGTGGACTTGCCGGCGCCGTTGGTGCCGAGGAGGGCGATGATCTCCCCTTCGGTCACCTCGAGGTCCACGCCGAACAGGACCTGCACGGCGTCGTAGGCCACGTCGAGGGAGACGACCTTGAGGAGGGCCCGCTCCCCGGCCGACAGTCGCTGGCGGCGCAGCTCCACCTGGGTGTTGAGCACCCGCAGGGATTTGGTGGCGTCGTCGGTGACGTACTTGGCCGCCGAGGCCAGCACCAGCCCGCCGATCACCCAGTAGGGCAGCAGCACCGCCACGCCCCAGCGGATGCCGTCCTTGTCCGACACCGTGCCCGCCGGGGTGAACCCCCACAGGACCCACACCCCGGCCACCAGGAACAGCAGCCCGAAGCCGAACGACAGCGTCCTCACCCGGGCCGGCGACACCAGGGCCTGCACCGTGTAGAACGGCGAGTAGAAGATGCCGGCCACGAAGCTGGTGGCGAACCCGAGGATCAACGCCAGCGGCAGCACCGGGGCCGCCGCCACCAGGGCCAGGCCCACCCCCACCCCGACGAGGGACAGCCCGGCCCGCCGCAGCGGCTCACCGAGCCCCTGGGCCAGCCAACGCCCCGTCCAGCGGCCGCCGGCGATGATGCCGGCGAAGATGAAAGCGGCGTTGGCCGCGGTGACCAGTCCCCGGGGCAGGTCGCCCAGGCCGTAGGCCCGCTTCAGGTAGAGGGGCAGGATGAAGGCCAGCGGTATGACCCCGGCGCCGATGAAGAACCAGGCGATGTACTGGCGGCGCAGCGTCTTCACCGCCCACAGGGTGCGGGCCGCCTCCTGGAACGGGACGGGCGGCTCCTTCTCCACCTCGGCCGCCGCCTCGGGGTCGTCGGTGCCGCCCCGGCGGGGCTCGCGCAGCCGCAGGGCGATGAAGGCGGTGATGAGGATCGGGAAGATGAGGACGACGAACGCCGCCCGCCAGCCGGCCAGCGCCGAGGTGATGCCGGCCACCGCCGAGCCGACGATGGCGCCCAGCTGCACGGCGTTCTGGTGGGCGCTGTACACCCGGGGGCGTTGGTTGGGGTCGTAGTAGTCGGCCAGCAGCGAGTTGTGCACCGGGTCGTTCACCAGCTGGCCGACCCCGTTGCCGAAGCGCACCGCCACCAGCAGGGCGACGGTGCCGACGATGCCGGTCATGAGCGAGAAGACGCCGGCCAGCACGCCTCCGATCACGACCAGCCACGTCCGGGGCACCCGCTCCCCCAGGTAGCTGATGGGGATGGCCAGCCCGAGGACGAGGGTGAGGTTGCCCACCACGATGAGGCCGAACTTGTGGTCGGTCAGGTGGAAGACCCGCTCGATGGTGGGGGCGAGGACGTTGAAGGCGGCAGTGTCGAACTGGTCGAAGAAGTAGAGGGCGAACAGGACCCCGAGGGGGAACAGGGCGGCCCCGCCGGTGATGCCGGTCAGCCGGCGGCGGATCCCCGTGGGCTGCACGTCTTTGACGATGCTGGTCACTGGGTGGGCGCCTCCGCCGTCTCGAAGTGCTCGTGGAAGGCGACCGCTTCGATGGGGATGACCCGGCTACAGACCGGGCAGCGGATGGCCTCGGGGATCTCGCCGGGCCGGGCCGGCGCCTTCGGGTGGCCGTTACCGGCGCCGTTGCCCGCCGGCGCGCCCCCGAGCGACAGGGAGGTGGCCATGGCGGTGGTGAGGGCCTTGGCCTGGGCCGCCTCCTGCTCCTTCTCCACCCGGGGGTCGGCCACCAGGCTGGGCACCACGATCTTGCGGCGGGCGGCGATGGCCCGCAGCAGCGGGTCGCGCACCCAGTCGTAGGCGATCTGGGCCAGGCCTCCGGGGAACAGCCACAGCAGGAACAGCACCCCCACCCCGCTGGCCAGGGCCTGGATCTGGGGGCTGAACCCCCCGTACATGAGGACGCCGATGTAGGCGGTGCCCAGCATGGCGCCCGGCAGGGAGGTGGTCCCCCCGATCACCACGATGACGAGGAGTAGCTCGCTGATGCCGAAGTCGAAGGCCTGGGTCTCGACCACCTTCTGGCCGTAGGCGAACAGGGCGCCGGCCATGGCCGCCCAGAACCCGGAGATGGCGAAGGCGGCCAGCCGGGCGGCCGAGATGGTGACCCCGTAGCTCTGGGCGCCCCGCTCGTTGTCGCGCGCCGCGATCATCACCCGCCCGGCCCGGCTCCGGCGCAGCGCCCGGGCCGACAGCAGGGCGAGGGCCAGCATGACCAGGCAGAAGTAGTAGAAGGCCCGGGGCCCGTTCAGGCTGTAGCGGCTGTACAGCAGGGGCCGGTAGATGCTCTGCGAGTTGTTGGGCAGGATCCCGGCGAAGTAGTTGGGCGACAGCAGGTAGACCTGCACGGCGATGGCGAAGGCGATCGTCGTCACCGCCAGGTACAGCCCCTGGATGCGCAGGGCGGGCAGGCCGATGACGACCGCCACCACCGCCCCCGTCACACCGGCGGCGGCCAGGGTGATGAAGAAGTCGGTGTGCAGGTGGGCGGCCAGACCGCCGGCCACCAGCGCCCCGATGCCGGCGAAGCCCCACTGGCCCAGGCTGATCTGGCCGGCCCAGCCCATGAGGATCACCAGCGAAACGGCGACCATGCCGTACACGACGATGGTCGACAGCAGGATCTGCTGCTCCAGCCCCACCAGGTAGGGCAGGCCGACGGCCAGCCCCAGCACCACCACGGCCAGCCCGGCCTGCAGCCACGCCACCTCGAGCACGTTGCGCAGCTCGGGCGGGATGGGCCGGAACTCGCGGCCCATCGACCAGGTGGCCAGGCCGGTGTCCTGGCCCCGCGACTGGCGGCGCCGCTGCAGCAGCATGGCCACCAGCAGGATCGGCAGCATGACGGCGCTGGCGATCGACGGGTCGCGGGAGAAGTAGTAGAGCGACTGCTCGATGATGCCGATGCACACGCCGGCGACGAGGGCGACGGAGAAGCTCTCCATGCGGGCGATCACCGCGGCGGAGAGGGCGTACAGCAGCACGAAGGGGCCGATGTCGGCCCCGATCGGCAGCCCGATGACCGGTATGCGCAGGAACACGCCCAGGGTGGACAGCACCGAGGCGATGATCCACACGTAGGTCGACAGCCGCTTCACCGAGATGCCGAGCAGGGAGGCCCGGTCGGCGTTCTCGGCCGAGGCCCGCACCGCGATGCCGATGTCGGTGAAGCGGAAGAACAGGGTGAGGCCGACCACGACCAGCACGGCGGCGAAGATGACCACCAGCGAGTTGCCGTCGAAACGGATGGGATAGACGTTGAGGTGGAGGCCGGAGAACGGCGTCTTCGGTGGCTTGGGGTCGACGATGAACCGGCCGCCCAGCCATTTGGGCAGGTAGAACTGGAGCAGCCCGAAGATCTCGGCCAGGCCGATGGTCGCCACCGACAGGACCAGCCGGGGCGCCCGGAAGAACCGGCGGATGACCAGGAACTCGACCACCGCCCCGGCGACGATGCCGGAACCGATGGCGATGACCAGGGCCACCAGGTAGTTGATGTGGTGGACCTTGATCAGAAGGACCGACATCACCGCCGGCACCGCGCCCATCTCGGCCTGGGCGAAGTTGATGATGCGGTTGGCCCGGTAGATCAGGATGAGCCCGAAGGCCACCATGGCGTAGAGCAGGCCGACGATGGCTCCGAACACGATCACCCCGGCGGGGGGCGCGTTGCTGTGCAGGGCCAGGCGCAGCACGCCGATGAGCACCACGAAGGTGGCGATGAGGCGCAGGGGCGGCCCGCTGAGCCGCCCCCGCCAGGCCGTCCTCACCCGTGAGCCGGCCGGCGACCGCCCGACGGCGGACAGCCGGTCGCTCAGGGCGTCAAGGAGCGCAGGGGCCATTGGGGAACACCTTGAGGTCGGCCGGCCAACTGCCCAGCTGGTGGCGCCAGGACGGGTCCTGGACGTCGATGTAGGTGCCGGGCTGGCCGTTGATCGGCGAGGCCTGGGTGCCGCACCACCACACCTCGCGGGCGTCCTGGATGCCCGTGTAGGCCTGGCTGGTGTAGCCGACGTTGCCGAACTTCAGCATCGGGTGGAGCCGGTCGTTGCCGCCACCGATGGGCGCCAGCCCGAACAGGCCGTTGCGCATGGTGCCGGGGTTCACCCGAGGTCCGGCCATCTGGAAGGTGGTCCCCATGAGCGAGTAGTAGGCCCAGTTGAGGTTCTCGGTCTTGTCGGGCGCGCCCGACGCCCCCGAGTCCTGGAAGGCCTTCACCGCGTCGGACTGATCGAAGCTCACCTGGTCGGACAGGAAGGACACTCCGAAGGCGAACCGTTGCACGTTCTTGTTGTAGAGCTGGCCGAGCACGTCGTAGTCGATGAGGCCGATGCCGGACATGGGCAGCTCGGGGTGGTAGCCCTGGCTGTCCATGGTGTTGGTGGCGAACACCGGGGCGATCGGGTCGCAGAAGCACATCACGTCGGTGACGTGGTCGGCCTTCAGCTCCCCGACGATGGTCGTCGACTGCTGCTCGGCGGTGTTGATGTCGGACTGGTAGGGGTAGCCCTTGGCCTGGCCCCCGACCGGCTGGCACTCCTTGCCGTTGACCAGGCTGAGGAACAGGTTGGCCGACAGGGTGCTGGTGGGATCACCGTTGGTCGACGGGTAGACGATCGCCACCTTGCGGATCGGCGGCGGGGCGGTCGGGCCGCCGAAGTGCATCACGTCGCCCGGCCCGGTGCCGGCGAACTGGACCCGCTTGCCGTTGAGCTTCTTGCACCAGTACTCCGCCTCCATCTGGGCGGCCAGGTCGCCGCTCTCGAAGACGTCCCAGTAGAACGGCGCCACCTGGGTGTGGTAGCTGTCCGGCTCGGTCTCCCCGCCGGAGACGACGATCTGGTCCTTAGCCAGCTGGTTGTAGAGCGCCGGGTCGGCCGTGGGCGCGATCACGTAGGCCGGATGCATGGACGCGATGAGGTCGGCCTCGGCCCGTTCGCAGGGCGGATCGGGCGGGGTGAGGCTGCACTGACCCTGGAAGTAGGGGAAGCTGCAGGTGTCGCTCTGGGACTGCTCGTAGGCCTTGCCCGAGTGGTTGCCGGGCCCGTCCATCGACACGAACTTGCGTCCGTACAGGTTCCAGCGCTTGTTGACCTCGTTGGTGAAGGCCTGGAGCGCCTCGCAGGTCTGCTCGCTGGTGGCCGCCAGGTTCTCGGCGTTGAGGATGGCGTTGACCTGGGCGTTGCCCTGGGCCAGGTAGTAGACGTAGTTGATCGACGAGCTGTTGGTGCCCGGCATCGGCGAGCCGCCGTTCTGGCTCTGGGGCACGGTCGGCGTGCACGGCGGCATGCCGAAGGTGGGGCCGATGGTCTTGCCGTCGGGCCCGCAGTTGAACGGCACGCCCGCCGCCTGGCCGCCGGAGAAGCCGCCGGAGGCGCCCACCGACCCGCCGCCACCGACCCCGCCCCCGCCCCCGCCCCCGCCGCCGGCACCGCCCGACGCGCTCAGGTTCCCGCCGCTGCCATTGACCCCGCCGGCGCCGCTCGCTCCGCCGGAAAAGCCGCTACCTCCGGATCCGCTGCCACCTCCGGCGGCGAAGGAGCCCCCGCCCGAGCCGTAGGCCGACGTCCCCGAGTTGGGACTCGACGGAGCCACGGCCACCAGGAGCACCTGGACGGCGGCGAGCACGATCAGCGGGGCATACCGGCGCCCCAGCGCGGCGGGTGTCATTGCCACTTTTGTGTCCCCCTGCTGTGGTTGCCCTCGCTGGACGACGGGAAGGCCCGCCGTCCCGAAGGGGTTCGCATGATACGAAGGCGAGCGACGGGTGTCACACCGGTCAGTAGGCCGGCGTCAGGACGCCGGGGTCAGGGTGAGCAGGGCGACCGATTCCCCCGGCAGGTCGACGTCGACGGCGGCATGGCCCAATCCCACCTTGCCGGTGGCGGCCACGGCGTCCGCCGAGGCGCTGGCGTCGACGATGCGCAGGCTCCACGTCCAGGGGCCCTTGGGCAGCGCCGTCCACCGGACCGTCACCCGGTGGTCGAAGCCGTTCGGGTCGGTGGCGCCGTAGCCCCCGCTCGGGTCGTAGGGGGCGAAGTCGTAGAGCAGCACGTTGTAGGCGCCGGCGCCCGACCGGCTGGCCACCGCCCCCACCCGTCCGGAGGGGTCGGCGGTCGTCTGGTCGGGGGTGAGGCTGACCGGCAGCCCGGCCCCGGCCAGCTGGTGCCACAGCCAGAACGTCCAGTACACCGGCTTGGGCGACAGGTTGGAGAAGAGCAGCCCCCAGTTGCCGAGGGTGTGGGGAGAGTCGTCGGCCACCCGGAAGAACGCCATCCGGTCGAGCCCGGCCGACTGAACCGAGTCGAGCACGGCGGCGGCGAAGGCGGCGTCGTAGGGACCGTCGGAGCGGGCGTCGTAGCCGGCGTCGATGTTCCACTCGTCGATGACCGTCAGCGGGTGCAGGTCCGGGTAACGCGAGAGCTCGGCCCGCACCTGGGCGACCTGCACGCCGTAGAACTGGGCCCGCGTCCCCGGGTTGTACCAGTACGGCGCCGGCGCCGACGGCGGCAACGTCCCCCCGCTGGTGAAGAAGGGGCCGAGGGCCGGATAGTTGCCGTAGTAGTGCCACGACACGAAGTCGAGCGGCAGGTGGTTGGCCGACACGTAGGCGAGGAACGGCTCCAGCCACGCCGGGTCGGCGAAGAGGAGGGCCGGTCCGCCCACGGCCACGCCGGTGACACCGGCTCGGGCCGCCGCTTTCTCCACCGCCGCCGCCGTCGCCTGGTACATGGCGAGGTAGTCGGCGATGGTCCCGTGCCAGAAGGTGCCGTCGGGTTCGTTCCACACCTCGAAGACCCGCACGCCGTAGGTGGTGATCTCGTGGAAGGCGGCCTGCTCGACCAGGTTGGCCCACGGGGCATAGCCGTTGGCGTCGGGCGGGTCGAGGGTCTCGTGCAGCGGGTTGCTCGTCATGCACGGCGGGCTGTAGTCGATGATCATCTCGGGCTCGGTGCCCATGGCCAGGTCCTGCTGGACCCGCTGGTCGGCGACCGTCGGGTCCCACGTTCCGGTGGCGCAGTTGTAGCCGGCGTCGAGGGAGAGGTCGGCGCGCCCCCATGCCGGGCCCAGAGCCGAGATCACCGGCCCCGCCCCCGCCACCGGCTGGTTGGTGCCGATCAGACCTTCGTTCACCGCCGGGCCGGGATGGGCGGCGTCGACCTGCACGGTTACCGCGCTGGGGGTCGCCCCCACGCCGGCGCCGGCCGCGCCGGCCGCCAGCCCGGCCAGCGACAGGATGGCGGCCGCCGCCGCCCACCTCCCTCTCATGAGCGGTAGTTCGCCGGCGGGGCGGCCGGCGCCTGCCTCAGGGGGCTACGCGGTCCTCGACCCGGGCCAGGGCGGCGTCGAGCAGCCGGCGGGCGGTGTGCAGCTCGAGCCACTCGCCGTCGGCGGCGCCGGCGTTCTGGCGGCTGTGGCGCTGGAGGAGATCGAGGATCTTGTCGCGGGCCTCGGCGATCACCTGGGGGGAGCGCTCGGCCGTGCGGGCCAGCTCCTCCACCGCCGCCGGGCTGTGAGGCGACGAGCCCCGGGCCTGGTCGCGGGCGGCGTGCACCAGGCGCTCCACCGACACCGAGGTGGCGGCGGCCGAGACGTGGGATGCGACCTGGGCCCGGGCCGCTTCGACGTCGACGACGCGCTCGTCGCCGTAGACGTGGTGCCAGGCGTCGGCCTCGGCCGGGCGCAGCTCGTTCCAGGGGTGGCCCCGCCAACCGCACGGGCAGCTGGCCCTGAAGGCCGAGCCGCGGCGTTCGATGAGGACCGGATGCTCGTCCGCGTTCGACATGTCGTACCCCCCGCGTCCGCCGGTGCCGATCCTAGGCGCCGGCGCCCCACAGCCGGGCGGTGAGACCCGAGGCCCGGGCGATGGGCCGCTCGACCGCGGCCCGCACCGACTCCTCGGTGCCGGCCACCAGCACCCGCTGGCGGGCCCGGGTGACCCCCGTGTACAGCAGCTCGCGGGTGAGGACCCGCGAGCCGGGCTCGGGGAGGAGGATGGCGACCTCGTCGAACTCCGAGCCCTGCGCCTTGTGCACGGTCATGGCGAACACGGTGTCCACCGCGGCGAGGCGCGACGGGCTGACCAACCCGACGGCGCCGCCCCGGTCGAACGCCACGCCGGCCCACCCGCCCGGGCGGGCCACCACCACGCCGGTGTCGCCGTTGTAGAGGCGCAGGCTGTAGTCGTTGGCGGTGACGATCACCGGTCGCCCGGCATACCAGGCTCCGTCGGAGCCGAACCCGTCGACCTCCGCCCCCAGCCACTCCTCCACCCGCGGGTTCCACGTGGCCACCCCCGCCGGGCCCCGTCTGTGGGCGCACAGCAGGCGGAACCGTCCGAGCGCCTGCAGGGCGCCCGAACCGTCGCCGGCCCGGGCCGCCTCCAGGACCTCCGCTCCGGTGGCGACGGCTTCCGCCTTCACCGCCGCCAGCTCGCCGTCGCCGCACGAGGCCACGTCGACCGGCAACCACCGCACCTCCGGCGCGCCGGAGCGGAGGAGGGCGACGGTGCCGTCCCCGTCGCCGGCCCGGATGGCGCCGGCCAGGTCGGCCAGGACGCCGCCGAACCGGTAGTTGGCCCGCAGCAGGGCGACGCTCGCCCGGAAGGGCGAGGGCGCCTCGTCGGCCGCCGCCTCGCCGGCCGTCGCCGCGGCCGGCCCGACGATGTCGCCGAGGACCGCCCCGGCCTCGACCGAGGCCAGCTGCTCGGGGTCGCCGACCAGCACCAGGCGGGCGTCGGGACGGACGGCCTGGGTGAGGCACGCCATCATCCCCAGCGACACCATCGAGGTCTCGTCCACCACCACCACGTCGTGGGGCAGGCGGTTGCGCCGGTCGTGGCGGAAGCGGCTGGTGTTGCCGGGGTGGCGGACCAGCAGGCGGTGCAGCGTCGACGCGTCCACGCCAGTGAGGCGGGCCCGGATGGGGGCGGCCACGTCCATCCGTTCCGCCTCGGCCCGCACCGCCTCGGCCATGCGGGCCGCCGCCTTGCCGGTGGGGGCAGCCAAGGCCACCAGGGGGGGCCGGGCCCCGGCGGCGGCCGCCTGCTCCTCGAGCAGGGCGATCACCCGGGCCACGGTCGTCGTCTTGCCGGTGCCGGGGCCGCCGGCGACGACCGCCAACCTCCGGCGCACGGCGGTGGCCGCCGCCTGGCGCTGGTCGGCCGCCCCCTCCCCGGGGAAGAGCCGGTCGAGCCCGGCGCCGAGCACCACCTCGTCGACCGCGGGCGGGGCGGCGGCGGAGCGGGCCAGCAGGTCGGCGGCGACGGCGCCCTCGTCGCGCCAGTAGCGGTCGAGGTAGAGGGTCGTGCCCACCAGGCGCAGGGGCCGGTCGTCGGGCCCGTCCTCCCCCACCGACACCAGCGGGCTGGCGGCCAGGCGCTCGACCCAGGTCTCCGGCTCCGGCCAGGCCAGGGCGTCCACGTCGACGTCGGAATCAGCGTCGGTGTCGGCCGTGCGCCGCACGGTGGCCAGGTCGACATGGACGTGGCCGACCCGCGGGGCCCGCACGGCGAGGGCGGCGGCCAGGGCCACCTGCTCGTCCCCCTCGGCGGCGAGGCGGCCCAGGCGGCGGGCGACGTGCACGTCGGCCGGGGCCAGCACCCCGGCCCGGTTGAACTCCCCGAGGACGCCGTCATCGGCGAGGGCGAGCACCAGGGCCGAGTCGAACGGGTCGGTGAGGGTCACGAAATCCCGTCCAGCAGGTCGGAGACGGCGGTCAACAGCCCGATCGGCGGCCGCCAGGCGAAGACGCCGCACGGCTGTCCGTCGACCAGCGGGGTGGTCGGCCCCACCATGCCGCGCACGAATAGATACAGCACTCCCCCGATGTTCTCGTCGGGGTCGTAGCCAGGCAGCCGCCAGCGCAGGTAACGGTGGAGGGCCACCGAGTACAGGAGGGCCTGCAGCGGGTAGTGCAGCCGCTGCATCTCGGCGTCGAGGGCCGCCGGCCGGTAGTGCCACGCCGACAGCGCTTCGCCGTCGACCGTGAGCCGGTTGGTCTTGTAGTCGGCGACGAAGAAGCGCTGGACGCCACCCGGGTGGCGCCGGCGGAAGACCAGGTCGAGGCTGCCGGTCAGATAGCCGCGCAGGTGGCTGGCCAGCACCGGGTCGGCCAGTCGCTCGGCGTAGCCGGCCAGGGGGCTCTCGGCGCCCGGGGCGCCGGCCGGGACGTGGTCGGCGAAGAGCCGGGCCAGGTCGGAAGTGAGCACCTCCCCCTCCGGGCGGTCGCCGCCGGCGAGGGGGAACTCGAAGCTGAGCTCGTCGAGACGGTCGCCCCGGGCCACGTCGGCCAGGCGGGCGCCGCCGGCCAGCGGGCCCAGCGGGGTGGTGATGGCGGCTTCCAGCCCGGCCACCAGGATGTCGGTCTCCTGCAGGCCGGCCGGGCGACGGTGGTGCTCAGCAGACAGGGCCGAGCCGATGTCGGCGGCCAGGTCAGCGGCAGCGAAGTCGATCCGCTCGAACAGCCGGTGGACGAAGGTGCCGACCTCGGCGCCGCCGGCCATGTCCCCGAGAGGCGACAGCACCGCCCGCAGCCGTTGCTCGTCGGCGGCCGACGAGCGGTCGGCGGCGGCGCCGGCGACGGGCGCCGCCGCTTCCGAGCCGGGCTCGTCGGTGATCGCCGGTTCCTCCGGCTCGCTTCCGACCAGCTCGTCGTGGGCGGCGGCGGTGATTCCGCTGTAGGAGGTGCGCCGCCAGCGGGCGTCGAGGCTGCGCTCGAACTCGGCCAGGGTGAGGTTGGCGCTGGCCTCCGACGTCTCGGGCCGCCACCGCTCGCCGGTGGGGCCGGAGCAGCGCTCGACGCTGATGCTCCCCGGCGCCCGTCCGGCCAGGTCGACGAAGCGGTCGTGGATCTCCTGGTCCTTGGGCACCCGCGGGGCGCCGAGGGAGACGTTGCCCTCGCCGTCGCGGGTGAGCAGGATGCGGGCCAGCGGGGATCGGTGGCAGTCGCTCACCCGCGCCCACCAGATGACCGCCTGGTGTCGGGCCCGGGTGAGGGCGACGTACAGGTGGCGGAGGTCCTCGCCCCGCTCCTCTTCGAGGTGGGTCTGGGCGTGCTGGCGGTAGGAGGGCCCGTCGCGCCCGGACACGTCGAGCTTGCGGAGGTTCTCGTCGTCCGGGTCGTGGAAGACGACGGGGCCGTCGCCGCCGCCCCGACCGACGTCCCACAGATAGGGGCAGTAGACGACGGGGAACTCGAGGCCCTTGGCCCGGTGCACGGTCAGCACCTGCACGGCGGCGGCGTCGGAGTCGAGGCGCCGGCTGCGCTGCTCGGCCTCGGTGCTCTCGTCACCCGCCTCCTCGATCCGCCGGGCCAGCCACGCCCGCAGGGCCGGAGGGCCCAGCTGGCCGGCCGCTCCTTCGGCGTGCAGCAGCTGGGCCACGTGGGAGAGGTCGGTGAGCTCGCGTTCGCCTTCCTCGGCCGCCAGCACCCGCCCCGGCAGCGACCCCTCGTGCGTCACCGACCGGAAGAGGGTGGACACCCCCCGCCGGCGCAGAGTGTCGGCCCAGCGGTGCAGCCGCGAGTGGACGTCCTCCCACACCTCCTCCCCCGCCGCCGCCACCTCCTCGGCGACCATGCCGATGAACGGGGTGAGGGCCACCGCCGCCGCCCGAGGCCGCGACGCCGGCTGTTCGAGCGCCTCCAACAGACGCAGCCAGTGCCGGGCCGCCGCCGTCTCGAACACGCTGGCGGTGCCGGCGACGACGGCGGGCACGTCGAGGGCCCGCAGGGCGCCCTGCACGATGGCCGCCTGCCGGTTGGTCCGGACCAGCACGGCGACGTCGCCGGGAGCGATGGTCCGGCACCCTCCTTCGCTGCCGTCGCCGTTCCACCGCACCAGCTGGGCATCGGACCCGAGCAGGCGCACCACGTCGGCGGCCAGGTCGGCCGCCACGAAATCGAGGGCGGCGTCCTTCTGCACCAGCCGCTGGGCGTCGGTGATGGGCAGGTCGTGCTCGGCGCTGTGCAGCACCCGGGCCCGCAGGGCGGTGTTCACCGGGGCCTTGCGCAGACCGGGCTTGTGGTGGGTGGCGGTGGCGGTCACCTTGCGGTAGGGGATGTCGGGGTGGCCGAGACGCAGCGGGTTGAGCAGCACGTCGTAGGCGGCCAGCAGCGACTCGTCGCTGCGCCAGTTGTCGCTCAACGTGAAGCGCCGGTCGGCCTGGCGGGCCGCTTCGAGGTAGGCGTACACGTCGGCGCCGCGGAAGGCGTAGACCGCCTGCTTCGGGTCGCCGATGAGAACCAGGGTCGTGTCCCCGGTGCCGAACGCCTGGCGCACCACCTGCCACTGGATCGGGTCGGTGTCCTGGAACTCGTCGACGAGCACGACCCGGTAGCGCTGGCGCAGCCGGGCGCAGGCCGCCTCGCCCCGTTCGGCGTCGCTGAGGGTGCGGGCCAGCCGCCCCAGCAGGTCGTCGTAGGTGAGCAGGTTGGCGTCGAGCAGGCGGCGGGCCACCTCCTCTCGGGTGCGCCGGGCCAGCCGCCCCCGCAGGTCCGAACGATCCAGCTCCGGGTCGGGGTCGAGCGGCGTGTCGGGGTTGGCGAACGCCTGGCGCCCGATGCGCTGGGCGTCCTTGCGACCGAACGGCAGGCCTCCCCACTGCAGCACCCCCCGCACGAAGAGGTCGTCGACAACCTCGTCGACCAGGTCGCGGGGGTCCTCGAGCAGGGTGGCCCCGGCCGCCACCTCGCCGCACACGCCGAGGCCGGCCAGGACCAGCTGGCAGAAGCCGTGGGTCGTGGTGATGGTGGCGGCGTCGAACACGGCGAGGGCGTCGGCCAACCGGCGTCGGCGGGTCTCCACCACGTCGATTGAGCCTTGAGCGAGCAGGCGGAGGACGTCGTCGTCGGCCGGCTCCTCGCCGGTGAGAAGGAAGCGGGCCAGACCCTCCTCGGCGCTCAGCAACCGCCCCCGCACCCTGTCGCGCAGCTCGCCCGTAGCCATGCGGGTGAAGGTGACAGCCAGGATGTGCTCGAGGGGTGTTCCGTCGGCGACCAGGCGGGCGGTGAGGGCGGCGATGGTGAAGGTCTTGCCCGTGCCGGCGCTGGCTTCGAGCACGGTGACGCCGGGGCCGGGCAACGGGCCGCACACGTCGAACGGGACCATCGGCTCGGCCGTCTTCACCGGAGGTCCTGCCGGGCCAGCAGCGGGTCCCACAGCCGGCGGGCCAGCCGACCGAAACGGGTCTTCTCCGCCTCGGCCCAGCCGGGGCCGCACTCGTCCGCCCCCGGCCGCTCGGCCAGCACCACGTCGAAATCGAAGCCCCGGCCCAGCACCATCACGTGCTCGGCGTCGGCGTCCTCGCCGTCGTAGTTGTAGCGCGACGCCCACGCATCCCGGGCCGGCCGCACCGGCTCGTCGCCGGCCGTGACCGCTCGGGCCCAGGCCGCCGACGCTTCGCAGTACAACGGCAGGGGCTGGCGCATGCCCCGGTCGTAGAGGTCGACGACCGCGGCCAGGGCGTCGATGGCCGCGGCCCGGCGCTGCGCCGGCCCTCCCCCGAACGGCGCCAGCTCGGCGACCGCCACCTTCGGCGGCCCGTTGCGGTTGCTCGCCGCCCGCCCGACCGTCGCCGCCGCCGCCGCCAGCTCGGGGTGCGACGCGGCCAGGGCCAGGAAGCGGACCCACGCCGCCAGCTGATGCTTGGCCGCCAGGCGCGAGTAGATGCAGCGCAGGATCGTCCCGTCGCGCACCCCGGCCACGGTGCCGACCAACGACCGCCCGTCGGGCAGGTCGAGGTTCACCTCCACCGACTCGGCGTCGGCCTTGGAGCAGGGAAGCGACTCCACCGCGGCGAGGAGAGCCTCCACCACCGGCGCCACGTCCTCGAGGACGGCGTCACCGAGCGGCCCGGGAGGCAGGAGGCCCCGTCCCCGCTCGGCGGCCATGGCCCGCTCCGGGTCGACCCCGGCCAGCCGGGCCTCGAGCAGGCGGTCGCCGACGGCCCATTTCTCGAGGCCGTCGAGCTCGACCGGCAGCGAGTCACACAGTTGATCGGGTACGTCGCTGGCGTAGACGCCCAGCCGCTCGCGCAGAAAGGCCCGCACCGGATGCTCGACGAAGCGGACCAGCGACTCGAGGGCAACGACCGGCGCCTCGAGCGGCGGCAACGGGTCCGACAGGAACACCCGGGCGGGATGGCGGGCCTCGGTGAGCGCCCGCGCCCCTTCGAGGTTCACCGCGTCGAAGCTCCACGGGCCGGCGCCGCCGGGCCCGCCGGCGGAGAAGTTGCGGGGGTCGAACGGCTGGAGGGGGTGACGGACCACCACCACGTCGCGGGGCCGGCCCCGCTCGGAGCGCACCGTGCGGTCGATGACGTCGAGCAACTCGGCGACCGGCACCGCCGGCGGCCGCTCCTGGTTGGTGCGCTGGTCGCGCCCCTCGTAGGTGATGACCAGATGCTCGGTGGCGGCGAGCAGGGCGTCGAGGAGCAGCTGTCGGTCCTCGCTGCGGGTGTCGCGGTCACCGACGCGGGGATGGGCGAGCAGCAGGTCGTCGCCGTCCTGTTCGTTGTGGCGGGGGAACACTCCGTCATCCAGCCCGAGCAGGCACACCACCCGGTGGGGCACGGATCTCATCGGCACCAGCGTGCAGATGGTCAGGTCGCCGGTGCGGAAGTTGGCCCGGGTGGGACGGCCCCGCAGCCGCTCGGCCAACAGGGCTGACGCCTCGGCCCGGTCGATGAGCGGGCCGTCCCCACGTGGTGACTCGTCCACAGCCCCCCGGGCCGATTCCTCCACCACCTCGCCCAACACCCGGTGCAGCTGCTCGTGCTGCCAGGCGTCTCCGGTGTCGGCGACCGCCAGCCGTTCGGCGCCCGCCGCCAGGGCGGTGGCCCATCCCTCCACCGGCAGGGGTCCCTGCAGCTCGGCCAGGGTGAGCGCCAGCCGCTCGACCAGCTCCGCCAGCCGTCCGGCCAGGTCGACCGACCCGCTGGAGACGTCGTCGTAGGGCAGCGCCCCGCCGAACAGCCGTTGGTCGTCCTCGGCCATCGTCACCCCGAGGAGGAGACGGTCGAGCCCGGAGCTCCAGGTGTTGGCCTCGACGTGGGCCAGGCCCCATCCGGCCCGGTGCTGGGCGTCGAGACCCCAGCGCACCCCCGTGCCCGCCAGCCACCGCTCGATCTGGGACAGGTCCTCCTCGTCGAAGCGGAAGCGCCGGCTCACCGGCTCGCGGGTCGCCAGGTCGAGGACCTGCGAGGCGGTGACCCGGCCGCCGGCCAGCTCGAGGAGGAGGGCGGCCACGCCGAGCAGCGGGTTGGTCTGGCGCAACGAACGGTCGGCGAGCCGCACCCGGAGGCGGGGCAGCCCGCCGGCGGTCGTCTCCTCCTCGGTCTCGCCCGCCCCGAACACCGCCTGGACCAGCGGGGCGAACGACTCGATGTCCGGGCACATGACGATGACGTCGCGGGGCTCGAGGGTGGGGTCGGCGGCCAGCAGGTGGAGGATGGCGTCGCGCACCACCTCGACCTGGCGCGACCGGCCGTGGCACGAGTGGATCCGGATGCTGCTGTCTGTTTGGTCGAGAACGGGCCGGCCGTCCCCGGCGGCATCGGGAGCCCCCTTGCCGCGCGGGCTGCGATCAGCCCGGACGTCGGCCTGGATCAACCCGAGCAGGGTCGTCGGCGACTCCGGCTCGTCGGTCACCGCCCGGTGCTCCCCCCCTCCGACGCCGTGGGACGCCAGCACCAGCTGCATCTCGCGGGCGTCTCGTCCCCACGAGCGCAGCAGAGGGTGGGAGGGCAGGCCGGCGGTCGGATCGTCGTCGCGCGCCAGGTCCCAGGGCGGACGGGGGGCGGCGGCGGCGACCTTCTCCCACAGCGCCCCGGACGGGTGGAGGAGGAACAGGTGGACGTCGCGGGCCACGGCCACCGCCTCCAGGACCCGCAGGTGACTCGACGGCAGCCGGGTCAGCCCGAACAGGGACAGCCGCGACGGCAGCTCCAACAGCTCGGGATGCTCGGCCAGCCGGACCGACGCCTCCTCGAACCGCTCGGCCGGGCTGGGCTCGCCGATCCGGTGGCGCAGCCGTAGCCACAGCTCCGCCTGCCAGTGCTGCTGGGGGTCGGGCGGCCCCTGCCGGTCTCCCTTCGCCCACGCCCGGATCAGGTCGGGGCGGTGGACCCCGTAGCGGTCGTACAGGTCGGCGAGGTGGCGGACGGTCGAGAAGCGGCGCAGGCGGGCCTCACCCTCCGCGCTCGGTGCTGAGGCCGACCGCAGGTGGGCGGCCAGCGGAGCGAGGAACGCCTCGTCGAGGTGGGCATCGACCAGCTCGAGCAGGGGCCACACCGAACGCTCGGGAGGCCAGGGGTCCGCCTTGGGATCGAATCCGCACGCCAGTGACGTCGCCGCCCCCACCAGGCTGCCGGGGAAGGGGAAGTCGATATTGGCGCACACCCCGTCGGCCCGATCGGCGGAGGTGCCCAACCGGTGCGACAGCCGCTGGGTGACCCACCGCTCCACTCCCCTGGTGGGGACGGCCACCACCTCGCTGGCCATCGGGTCCTCGAGGGGCTGGGCGAGCAGGTCCCCGAGCGCGGCGACCAGCTGATCAGCTCTCTCCGAACGGTGTACGTGCAGCAACGGTCCCTCCGTCTCGGAGGGTACGCCGAGGCTGTGACAACCCAGGAGACCCCGGTGATGTCAGTGGTTTTGGCGTAATCAGACGTTGCCCAACGGGCGCGTCATCGCCTCCCGTTTGGTGATGTGGGGTGACGCCTTTTTCCGCGGGAGGACCGACCCGGCCCTAACCGTCGCCGAACTGCCGGCGCACCTGGGCGAAGGCGGCGTCGGTGGCCGTAAGCACCCGGTCGATGTCCTCGTCCCCGTGGGCGGTGCACAGGAACCAGTTGTGACCAGGGTGCAGGTAGGCGCCGTGCTCGAGGGCGGTGACGGAGAAGACCGATCCCCGCTCGTGGTCCTCGTCGGCCGCGAAGCTCAGGTACGGCATCTGCACCGGCCCGGTCTGGTTGATGCTGAGGCCGTAGGTGGAGGCCTGGTCGGCCAGGCCCTGGCGTAGCCGGGCGCCGGCCCGCTCCATGCGGGCCACTCCATCCTCGTCGCGCAGCACGTCCAGGTTGGCCACGGCCGCGGCCATCGGCACGGCCGAGAACCAGAACGATCCGGTGACGAAGGGGCGGGTGGCGGCCTCCCGCAGGGAGTCGGTGCCGGTTACGGCGGCGATGGGGTAGCCGTTGGCCAGCGCCTTGCTCCACGCCGCCAGGTCCGGCTCGACTCCCAGCCATTCCCAGCTGCCGCCGTGGTTGAGCCGGAAGCCGGTGCGGACCTCGTCGAGGATCAGGGCGGCGCCGGTCCGGTCGCACAGCTGACGGACCCCACGGGCGAAGCCGGGATCCGGCAGCTCCTGGTCGAACCCGGCGTCGTGGCGGAACGGCGAGACGAGCACGGCAGCGAGGTCGTCGCCGGCCCGGTCGGCGGCCTCCTCCACGCTGGCCAGGTCGTTGTAGCGGTACTTGATGAGGTGGGCCCGGTCCTCCAGCGTGGTGCCGTCGCGGCGCGGGCTGCACCAGGGCGCGGCCCCGTGATAGGCGCCCCGCGCCACCAGCACCTTGCGCCGTCCGGTCGCCGCCCGGGCGATCGTCACGCACATGGTGGTGGCGTCGGTGCCGTTCTTGGCGAACATGGCCCAGTCGGCGTGGGCGATCCGCTCGACCAGCAGCTCGGCCAGCTCGACCATCACCGGCGACGGTCCGTTCTGACAGTCTCCGCGGGCCAGCTGGGCGGCGGCCGCCTCCTCCACCTTGGGATGACGGTGGCCGGCGACGATCGGACCGAAGCTGCACAGCAGGTCGACGTACTCGTTGCCGTCGACATCCCAGATCCGGCAGCCATCGGCCCGCTCGAAGAACTGGGGGAATCCCGGAGGAAGAAGGGCGGTGTGCTGGTGCCCGTACATCCCCCCGGGTATCACCGCCGTCGCCCGCTTGCGCAGGGCGTCGTCGTTCGTCCTGAGACGTCCGATCAGGCTCACGCTGTCCCCCCAGTCCTCACGAGCTGCAAACCCACTGTGCGGCCCCGCCGCCGGCCCGTCAAGCGGGTCGCTGCACCGGCCCGGCGGACCAGGCGCTGGCGTTCACCGGAAGCCGGACGGTGAAGACGCTGCCTCCCTCGGGGCGGGGGGCGGCGTCGACCGTGCCCCCGTGGGCCGACACGATGGCGGCCACGATCGACAGCCCGAGGCCGGCGCCGCCGCTGGAGCGCGACCGCGAGGGATCGGCGCGGAAGAACCGCTCGAACACCTTCTCCGCCTGGTCCGGAGGGAGGCCGGGGCCGTCGTCCTCCACCTGGCACACCGCTTGTTCCTCCTGGCGGGTTATCGCGACGGTGGCGCGCGTGCCCGGGGGGGTGTGGGCCCTGACGTTGCTGAGCAGGTTGTCGAGCACCTGGCGCAGACGGGCGGCGTCGCCGAGCACCTCCACCGGCCCGTCGGCCACCAGGCGGACCGGCCAGTCGGGACCGACGGCGGTGGCGGCCTCGACCGCCTCGGCGGCCACGCCGACCAGCTCGACGGGGGCCTGTTCGAGGGGGCGGCCCTCGTCCATCCGGGCCAGGAGCAGAAGATCGTCGACCAGCTGGCCCATGCGGGTGGTCTCGGCCCGGATGCCCGTCATCACCCGGGCCAGGTCGTCGGGTCGGCGGTCGGCGCCCCGGTCGAACAACTCGGCGTAGGCGGACACGGCCGCCACCGGCGTGCGCAGCTCGTGGGAGGCGTCGGCGACGAAACGGCGCAACCGTCCTTCGGAGCGGCGCAGCTCGGCTTCGGTCGTGTCCCGCGCCGCGAAGGCGTCCTGGATCCGGGCCAGCATCACGTTCAGCGACTGGGCCAGGCGGCCCACCTCGGTGCGGTCAGACTCCCCCGGCACCCGCTCGTCGAGCTTGCCCTCGGCGATGGCCCCGGCGGTCGCTTCGATGTCGGCCAGCGGGTGGAGGCCGACGCGCACGAGCCACCAACCGGCGACGCCGGCGAGGAGCAGGGCGCCGGCGGTGACGGCCAGCTCGATGCCCAGCAGCCGGTGCAGCGTGCCCTCGGTCTCCGACAGGGGCTCGGCGAGGACCAGCACGTAGCCGGCGGCGATCTGGGACGCCCGCACCCGGAACGAGGGCCCGCCCGCCTGGGACGACGGGGCGTCGAAGTACACGGTCGGCTCACCAGCAGGATCCTGGGCGGTGCTGAACCCGGAGATCTGATTCGGCAGCCGGGGCGAGAAGCTCTGCCCACCCCGCATGTAGGCCGGCAGCACGACGACGCTCGACCCGTCCGGTCCGAGCAGGTCGACGAATGTCTCCGGCGCCACCTGCTGGATGCGGCCACCCCCGAAGCCGGGGCCGAAGCCGCGTCCGGTCAGCGCCTGCTCGATGGGGATGTGGGTGGCCTGCAGGCTGTCGTCGATCCGCGAGAGGAGGAAGGACCGCAGCGACGAGTAAGTCGCCACGTCGGCGGCGAGCAGTGCCAAGAGGGCCACCGCCCCCAGGGCCAGCAGCAGTCGGGCCCGCAACGACACGGGCTAGGCCGGCTCCCGGAGGGCGTAGCCCACCAGGCGGATGGTGTGGATCAGGGACGGCCCGTGGGCGTCGAGCTTCTTACGCAGATAGCTGACGTAGGTCTCGACCACGTTGGCGTCGCCGCCGAAGTCGTAGTGCCACACGTGGTCGAGGATCTGCGACTTCGACAGGACCCGGCGCGGGTTCAGCAGGAAGAAGCGCAACAGGGCGAACTCGGTGGCCGTCAGCTGGATGGCGTTACCCGCCCGGCGCACCTCGTGGGCCTCCTCGTCCATCTCGACGTCGGCGAAGCGCAGCAGCGAACCGTCCTCGGGCTCGGCCCCGGTGCGGCGCAGGATGGCGTGGACCCGGGCCACCAGCTCGGCCAGCGAGAACGGCTTGGTCACGTAGTCGTCGCCCCCGACGGTGAGGCCGGCGACCTTGTCCTCCACCGCGTCGCGGGCGGTGAGGAACAGGACCGGCACCCGGATGCCGTCGGAACGCAGCCGGCGGGTCACCTCCAGCCCGTCGAGGTCGGGGAGCATCACGTCGAGCACGATGAGGTCGGGCGGGTTCTCCTGGGCCGCGGCCAGCGCCTTGCGGCCGGTGGACGCCTCGGAGACGTCAAAGCCCTCGTAGCGCAGGGACGTGGCCACGGCGTCGACGATGGACGGCTCGTCGTCGACGACCAGGACCCTTCGCTTCTCCGTGGCGGCTGGCATGCGACCTCCCAGTCACCATTGTCGACCAGCCCCTACCCCGGCTGCTGAACGCTGCCTGTGGACCGGCTGTGAATCCGGGCCGGGTCCCCGGGGCCGGCGAGGGCCGGCCGGAAGCCGTGGTCGGCGGACGTTACGTACCGGCGCCAGCCCTGGGGATGGACGCCCGGCGACCGGGGCCCCGCCCTGAGAGACGGCTCAGCAAGCGCACAGTGGGCTCACAACTTGGGGGTCGATAGTCCTTACCGAGCGGCCCGCCGGCGCGGGCGACGAGATCGAAACCCCCACGAGGCGGGAAGAGGAGGAAGCGGTGCCCGACGAAACCGAGCCCCGACAGGAACCCACCAGCGAGCACGCCCCCGGGGGGGCCGAGGAGCCCCCGACCGTCGAGATCGGCCGGCAGGACCCCACCGAGCCGGTGTGGTTCACCCCCGACGAGCCCCCGGCCTCGCCTCCGATACCTCCTCCGCCCGGCGGATGGGCCTTCCCGCCCGTGGCGCCGATCCCCCCGGCCGGGGAACCCCGCGCCCCGGTGTCGCCCTGGCGGAAGGCCGCGGTGATCGCCGTCCTGGTGGCGCTGGTGATCGGCTCGGGCAGCCTGGGCGCCGCCATCGGCGTGGCCGTGCACGACCGCAGCACCAGCAACTCCGCCGGCGGGTTCTTCCCGACCCTGCCGCCCGACCAGGGGTCGACGCCGACGACGGTGGCGCCCACCGCCGGCATCGACGGCGCCGCCGTGGCCGCCAAGGTCGACCCGGTGGTGGTCGACATCAACACCACCCTCGCCGGCGGGGGGCGGGCGGCCGGCACCGGCATCGTGCTGACTTCGAACGGGCTGGTACTCACCAACAACCACGTCATCGAGGACGCCGACAGCATCACGGCTCAGGTCGAGGGCGCCGGGCGCACCTACACCGGGCGGGTGGTGGGATACGACGTGGTGGACGACGTGGCCGTGGTGCAGCTCCAGGGTGCGTCAGGGCTGAAGACGGCGACGCTCGGCAACTCCTCCTCCCTGTCGGTGGGCACGCCGGTGGTCGCCATCGGAAACGCCCTGGGCCAGGGCGGAACACCGCAGGAGAGCACCGGCACCATCACCGCCCTCAACCAGACCATCACCGTGCGGGGCGACATCTCGGCGGGCGAGACGCTCCATGGCCTCATCCAGTTCGACGCCCCCATCCAGTCGGGTGACTCGGGCGGGCCGCTGGTCGACGCCAACGGGCGGGTGGAAGGCATGGACACCGCCGCCGCCTTCGGGGGCGGGTTCCGCAGCCGGCTGGCCCCGTCCGATGCGGGCTATGCCATCCCGGTCAACACGGCCGTCTCCATCGCCCACCAGATCACCGGCGGCAAGGCCGCAGGCAACATCCACATCGGGCCCCGGCCCCTGCTCGGCGTGGAGGTGGGCGACGTCAACTCCGACTCCGGCGGGGGGTTCGGTGGCTTCGGCAACGGCTCGGCCGGCGCCGCCCCGGTCAGCTCGGGCGCCCTGGTGGTCGGGGTCAACGACGGCACCCCGGCAGCCGACGCCGGCATGGTGGCGGGCGACGTGATCGTCGCCCTCGGCGGCGAGACCATCTCCGACGCCGCCTCGTTGAGCGGCGCCATCCTGCACCACAAGGTCGGCGACACCGTGCGGGTGGAATGGGTCGACCAGTCGGGCGCCCATCACACCGCCTCGGTCACCTTCGTCGCCGGGCCTCCCGCGTGACGCGATGAGCGTCATGACCGAGGACGCCACCCTCGTCTACACCCCGCCCCAGCGGCGACCGGACGGCCGGCCCGATCCCGTCGCCCGCAGCCACCGGATCGTGGACTGGGCCAGCGCCGGGGTCGGGCTGGGCATGGGCGCCACGGTCGGCCTCGCCATCACGGCCGAGACCCGCGGGTCACTGACCGCCCCCGGCGGCCTGGCCACCTTCGGCGGACGGCTGGCCGGTCTCACCGGCACCTACCTGCTGTTGATCATGGTCCTGCTGGTGGCCCGCATCCCGTTCATGGAGCGGGCGGTGGGCCAGGACCGTCTGCTGCGGTGGCACCGCCGGCTGGGCCAGTGGCCCATCTACCTGCTCACCGCCCACGGCGTCCTCATCACCGTCGGCTACGCCGAGCAGGCCAGGACCGGCGCCTGGCATCAGTTCGGCGTCCTGCTCACGTCCTATCCCGACGTGCTCGCCACCACCGTCGGCTTCGGGCTGCTGGTGATGGCGGCGGTCACCTCGATCCGGGCCGCCCGCCGACGCATGCGGTACGAGACGTGGTGGACGGTGCACCTCTACGTGTACCTCGCCCTCGCCTTGTCCTTCTCCCACCAGCTGGCGACGGGCGCATCGTTCGTCGGCCACCCGCTGACCCGGGCGGTGTGGTCGGCCATGTGGGCGGCCACCGCCGGCCTGGTCGTGGTCTACCGGTTCCTCGTGCCGGTGGCCCGCAGCCTGCGCCACGGGCTGCGGGTGGTGTCGGTCACCCCCGAGGCGCCGGGAGTGGTGTCGATCGTCGTCGCCGGGCGCAAGGTCGAGAAGCTGGCCGTGTCCGGCGGGCAGTTCTTCCAATGGCGGTTCCTGACCAAGGGGTTGTGGTGGCAGGCCCATCCCTACTCGCTGTCCGCCCTGCCCCGCCCCCCTTACCTGCGGGTGACGGTGAAGGCCCTGGGGGACCACTCCGACACCCTGCGGGGCCTGACTCTCGGCACCCGGGTGATGGTCGAAGGCCCCTACGGCACCTTCACCCACCACTCCCGCCGGGCCGATCGCGTCCTGCTGGTCGGGGCCGGCGTCGGCATCACCCCGATCCGGGCCCTCCTCGAGGACCTGCCGCCGGCGGTGGACGTAGCCGTGGTGGTGCGGGCGTCGGCCACCGAGGACATCCTCTTCCGCCACGAGATGCAAGGCCTGCTCGAACGGCGGGGCGGCGCCCTGCACGAGATCCTCGGCGACCGTCACACGGCCCGCATCGACGCCCGGGCACTGCGCCGGCTGGTGCCCGACGTGGCCGAGCGCGACGTGTACGTGTGCGGCCCCGAAGGCCTCACCGCGTCGATTCTCTCCGCCGCCCGCCGCCTCGGCGTGCCCGAGGACCGCATCCACCACGAACAGTTCGCTTTTTGATCCGGAGCCCGCATGCGTCGCGCCCCCATCGTCCTCACCTCCACCGCCGCCGGCCTCGCCCTCGTCCTCGGTTTCCACACCCACGCCCCGCACGGCATCGCCCTCGGCGTCACCGGGACGACCGGCACCACATCGACCACCGGCCCGACGACGACCACGGCCGGGTCGAACACCGCCTCGACCGCCACCACCGCCCCTCCGACCACGTCGGCGTCCAACGCCACCCGCACCGCCACCGGCACCTTCGTCCAGTACCGCTACGGCGACATCCAGCTGCGGGTGACGGCCCAGGGCTCGAAGATCGACAAGATCACCGTCGTCCAGGAGGACGCCACCGACCCGCGTTCGGAGGAGATCAACTCGCAGGCCATCCCCATGCTGCAGAGCCAGGCCATGAGCGCCCAGTCGGCCAACATCGACGGCGTGTCGGGCGCCACCTACACCAGCGAGGCCTACGCCCAGTCGCTCCAGGCGGCCCTCGACAAGCTGGGAATCCAATGAGGTCCGTGCGCCGGGTCGAGCAAGTGATGGGGACGGTGTTCTCGTTCGACGTGCGGGTCGAAGGGATGGCCGCCGACCAGATCCACGTGGCCCTCACCCGGGCCGGCGCCGGGCTGCGCCGGGCCGACGCCGTGTTCAGCACCTGGAAGCCCGACAGCCCCATGAGCCGCCTGCGCCGGGGCGAGATCACCCTCGGCGAGGCCCCGGCCGAAGTGGCGGCCGTCCTCGGGCTGTGCCACACCGCCCGGGCGCTGTCCGGAGGCTGGTTCGACCCCTGGGCCATGCCCGGAGGAGTGGACCCCACCGGCCTGGTGAAGGGATGGGCGGCGGCCCAGGCCGCCGCAGGGTTGCGCCACGCCGGGGTCGACGCCGGCATGGTCAACGCCGGCGGCGACGTCGTCACCTTCGGCTCGCCCGAGCCGGGCCGGCCCTGGCGGGTCGGCGTACGCGACCCGTGGGACGCCCACCGCATCGTGGCCGTGGTCGAGGGGCCGGCGGCGGTGGCCACGTCCGGGTGCTACGAGCGGGGCCAGCACGTGCTCGACCCCCGCACCGGTGAACCGTCGGCCGCGGTCGCCTCGGCCACCGTCGTCGGGGCGGACCTGGCCCTGGCCGACGCCCTCGCCACCGGCCTGCTCGCCGCCGGTGAGGCCGGCGTGGACGCGGTGGTGGCCGCCGGCTACCAGGCTCTGCTGGTGCTGCCCGACCGCCGGCTGTCCGCCACGCCGGCGTTCCCCGGGGTTTGCGCCGCCGCCGCCTGAGCCACTGTCCAGACACCGGCTCTCCCACTCGAGCTGCCAAGTTGTGGCCAGCGGCGCCGGTGCTACGGTCGTCGCCATCGAAGAACACCGGTCGGTGGGAGGGGCTCGCGGGCCGGCTGCGCCCGTATTGGCGCGCGACGGCGCGGGCGTCCATGTGCTGTGAAGTAGTCATCAGGGCCGGCGTCGCCCTCGAGCCGCCCGCGGCTGACGCCTGCTCGCACCTCGAGCTGAAGCCCGACCCCAAAGCCCCCAAGCAAGCCCGGGCGTTCGTGGCCGACCACCTGCCCGACATCGACGAGGACACGGCCGACACCATCGCCCTGCTGGTGAGCGAGCTCGTCACCAACGCCGTCCTGCACGCCCGCACCGCCCTCGAGGTCGGCGTCAGCCGCTCGGCCGACGAGGTGCTGGTGTCGGTGGGCGACCTCGTCGAGACCCACCCCCAGCCCGACAGCCAGGCCGAGGACGGACTGGGCGGGCGGGGCCTGACCCTGCTGCGGGGCCTCTCCCACCGTTGGGGGGTCCACAGCTACGAGACCGGCAAGTCGGTGTGGTTCACCATGCTGGCCGCCGCGCCCAGCGGAGCGGGGCAGGGATGACCGACGCCGTCGACGACTTCCCCCGGGGCACGCTGGCCGACGATCTCGGCACGGCCGACGGCGCCAACCCGTTCGTGCCGGCGCCCGACACCATGCCCCGGCTGCTCACCGGCATCCGGGGCTTCGACCAGGTCACCCTGGGGGGCGTCCCCGCCGGCCGCTCGACCCTCGTGACCGGCCCGGCCGGCAGCGGCAAGACCGTCATGGCCGGCCAGTTCCTCGCCGAAGGGGCCCGCCGGGGCGAGCCGGGCGTGTTCGTCACCTTCGAGGAGTCGGCCGACGACCTGCGCCGCAACCTGCAGACCCTCGGCTGGCCCATCGCCGAGTGGGAGGCCCAGGAACTGTGGCGCTTCGTCGACGGCTCGCCCGTGACCGTCGAAGGGTCGTCGGAGCCCTACAACTTCGACGCCCTGCTGGCCCAGATCGGCCACGCCGTCGACCACACCGCCCCCCAGCGCATATCCCTCGACTCGCTCAACGTGATGCTCGGGCAGCTCGAGTCCCCGGCCCTGGTCCGCTACCACCTGCGCCGGCTGGCCATGGAGCTGCGCCGGGTCGGCCTGACGTCGATCATGACATTGGAGAGCGACGCCACCACCGCCCGGCTCAACGCCGGCTTCGAGCAGTTCGTGGCCGACAACGTCGTCCTGCTGCGCAACAGCCTCGAGGACGAGAAGCGGCGGCGCACCATCGAGGTGCTGAAGATGCGCGGCGCCATGCACCGCAAGGGCGAGTACCCCTTCACCGTGCTGCCCGGGCAGGGCCTCGTCGTCATCCCGCTGTCGGTGCTCGACCTGTCCACCCGCTCGACCGACACCCGGATCAGCTCCGGCAACAAGGCCCTCGACGAGCTGTGCCACGGTGGGCTGTTCCGCGACTCCATCGTGCTGGTGTCGGGCGCCACCGGCAGCGGCAAGACCCTGATGGTCACCGAGTTCCTCGCCGGCGCCGCCGAAAACGGCGAGCGGGCGCTGCTGTTCGCCTTCGAGGAGAGCCGCGAGCAGATCTTCCGCAACGCCCGGGGCTGGGGCAAGGACTTCGCGGCCATGGAGGAGAAGGGGCTGCTCAAGGTCATCTCCACCTACCCGGAGGTGGCGGCCCTCGAGGACCACCTGGTGGAGATCACCAGGGCCATCGAGGCGTTCCGCCCGGCCCGGCTCGCCATCGACAGCCTGTCGGCCCTCGAGCGCAGCGGCACGAACAAGGGCTTCCGCGAGTTCCTCATCGTGCTCAGCGCCTACATCAAGGCCGAGCAGCTGAGCACACTGTTCACCGCCACCAGCCCGTCGCTCATCGGCGGCTCGTCGGTCACCGAGGGCCACGTATCGGCCCTCACCGACAGCATCATCCTGCTGCGCTACGCCGAGGTCGACGGCGAGGTCCGCCGGGGCCTCACCGTGCTCAAGATGCGCGGCTCGGCCCACGACAAGCGGATCCACGAGTTCACCATCGGCGAGGACGGCATGCGCATCATCGGCCCCTTCCGGGGGGTGGCCGGCATCCTCAGCGGCCACGTGTTCGCCACCGACTCCGGCCGCAGCTGAACGGGCGGGCCGGCGCCCGGACGGCCGGACACGCATCACGCTAGACAGGGGGCCAGCCGAGCGGGAGGTCCCCATGTACGACGCGGTTCTGGCCGAGACGGTGAACATCCACGGTGACGGCGGCGACGTGATCGAGGCGTACGCCGCCCGCCCCCTCGACCCCGGCCCCCGGGGCGGCGTGGTGGTGATCCACCACATGCCCGGCTACGACGCGTCGACCAAGGAGATCACCCGCACCTTCGCCGTCAACGGGTACAACGCCATCTGCCCCAACCTCTACAGCCGCGAGGCGCCCGGTGCCGCCCCCGACGACGCCGCCGCCGCCGTGCGGGCGGCCGGCGGGGTCCCCGACGACCGCCTGGTGGGCGACGTGGCCGGGGCGGCGGCGTGGCTGCGGGCCCTCACCACCGCCAACGGCAAGATCGCCACCATCGGCTACTGCTCGGGGGGCCGCCAGTCGTTCCTCGCCGCCTGCCGGCTGGACCTCGACGCCGCCGTCGACTGCTACGGCGCCTTCGTCATGGACGCCCCCCCGGAGGGGGCGCCGGTGAAGATGACCCCGGTGGTCGGCCAGGCCGCCAACCTGTCGTGCCCGGTGCTCGGCTTGTTCGGCGAGGACGACGCCTACCCGTCCCCCGACGAGGTGAAGCGCCTCGACGAGGAGCTGACCCGGCTGGGCAAGGACCACGAGTTCCACTCCTATCCGGGGGCCGGTCACGCCTTCTTCTCCGTGGACCGCCCCGCCTACCGCCCGGAGGCGGCCAAGGACGCCTGGGGCCGGATCTGGGACTTCTTCGGCCGCCACCTGGCGGGGTAGCCGATGTGCACCTACGCCACCACCCGGCTCTCGGTTGACGGCTCGGGCAAGGGGGCCGAGGGCTGGTTCGGCCTCACCGACGCCTCGGTCTACCTCGACCACCCGGTCCACGCCCCCGCCGGCCACACCCTGAACATCGACTTCCTCAACCCGGCCGCCGGCCCCGGCGCCCGGGTGGCGGTGGAGCTGACCGCCGAGTCGGCCCGGCGGCTGGCGGCGGCCATCGTGGCCGCCCTCGACTCCGCCCCGCCCGGGCTGGTCTGATCGCCGGCCCGCCGGGCCGGCCGGCGGCGACAGGAACGGACTAGGAGCCGGCCCGCTCCACCACGGCGAGGAACTGGCGCACCGCCGCGTTCCACGCCCCGGGGTCCTCGAAGTACGGCGAGTGCCCGCAGCCGGAGATCTCCACCACCCGGGCGTCGGGCAGGAGGTCGGCCAGGGCCCGCACCGCGCCGGGCGGGAAGATCGGGTCGCGGTCGCCGACCACGCACAGCACCGGCATGGTGAGGCGGGCGGCGTCGGCGGCGTCGTGGGTGGTGGCCGTCAACCGGCCCAGGATGGCCGGCAGGTCGGGCCTGCCCATCTGGCCGAGCGACTGGTACAGGTGGGCCCGTTCGGGGTGGCGGCGCGAGAACTCCACGCCGAGGGCCGGGTGCATGCCGAGCACGTCGGACGGGCCGAACACGTCGCCGGACCGCCGGTCCAGGGCGGCGGTTATGGCTTCGGAGACGAAGCCGCCGAGGGTGTCGGCCAGCACCACGCTGCGGGCCAGCCCGGGGCGGGCCAGCGCCGCCCCCACCGTCGTCCAGCCCCCCATCGACTGGCCGACCAGGTCGGCCCGCTCGATGCCGAGGGTGTCGAGCACGGCCAGCAGGTCGCCGACGGCCACGTCGGGCCCCGACCGCCCGGCCGTGTCGGTCGAGCGGCCGAAGCCGCGGTGGTCCCAGGTGACGACGGCCCGATCGGCGGCGAAGGGGGCCACCTGCTGGTACCAGACGGCGTGGTTGCCGCCGGCGCCGTGGCTCAGCACCAGCGGCACGCCGCCGTCGCCCACCACCTCGTAGTAGATGCGCTCGCCGTCGCGCTCCACGAACCCGGTGCGGCGGGGGATGTCGGCCCCGCCCGCAGCGGGCGGCCGCCGGCGGGCGACGCATTCGATCTCCACCCGGGCCCCGAGGGCCAGCCCGACGTTGCCGACGGTGATGCGGGCGGGCGGGTCACCGGGGAAGAACCCGCTGTAGGCGTCGTTCATGGCGGCGAACTCGGCCATGTCGGCCAGGAACACGCTCACCTTCACCACGTCGTCCCAGCTGGCGCCGGCGGCGGCGAGGATGCGCTCGATGTTGCGCAGGGTCTGAGCCGTCTCCGGGCCGACGCCGCCCGGGGCCAGGGCGAGGCCCTCTTCGACCCCGAGGGTGCCGGATACGAAGATGAGGTCGTCGGTCAGCCCGAGGTGGGAGAACTGCGGCAGCCGGCCCAGGCCGTCGACCACCAGACGGTCGTTGCGGGGCATGGGCCATTGTGGCCCGCCCGAAGGATCAGGCGCTCTGCCCGAACGCAGGTGGCCGGCGGGTCAGCTCGTCGAGGATGGCCCGCTCCTCGGCGTCGAGGCGGTCGCGGGTGCGGTCGCGCCGGCGGTCGCCGGCCGAACCCAGCCGCTCGGTCAGCACCTCGACGTTGTTCACCGCCGCGTCGAGCTGGCGGCGCAGCTCGTCGCGCTCCTCGGCCACCTTGTCGCGCTCGGCCCGGGTGCGGGCCAGGTCGCGCTCGAGCTCGGTGACCTGCACCTCGAGCCGGCGGATGCGGCGCTGGGAGGCAGCCGAGGCGGAGGCGGCCCCGTCGCGCTCGAGCAGCACGGCCCGGGCGGCCTGGCGGAGGAGGGTCTGGGCCAGCTCGTCGTAGTCGATGCCGTCGTCGGAATCGTCGTCGTCGCGGCGGCCGGCGCCGTGGAGGGCGGGGGCCACCGGGATGGCCGAGAAGGGGACGACCGCCGAGGCGTCGGTGTCGGTCCACACCCGGTAGGTGCGCTTGCCCTTGATCTCGCGACCGATCTGGCCGTCGCGCTCCATGGCGGCCAGCAGCTGGCTGAAGCCGAGCTGGCTGCCGGGATAGCCGACGGCGTCCTTCAGGGCCGAGGCCGCCCGGCCGGAGCTGTCCTCCAGGGGGCCGTGGTTGGCCAGGTAGCTGACTATGCGCTGCCTTGCTGTGGTGTCCCGGGCCAATGGTCCTCCTAGAGGTCGTGTGGTGGCGCTGGCAGGCACGCCGCCTCGACGGGGGGCGGCATAGACGGCCGCAATCCAATGCAACAGCGATCGTGCGCTGATTGTGCCCAATGAGCTTCCGGCCAATTCGGGAGGCCGACGGGGCCCTACCGACCTTATAGGGCGCCCGGCGGCCCGGCCAGTCAATGCCGGGGATCCGCCTATGGTCTCGGTCATGAGCGACGACGCCCGTGGGGCCCTGGGACCGATCGGCATCTGGACCCCCACCCTGGACTTCGTGCCCGCCTCCCAGGCCCGCGAGCTGGCCGCCGAGCTGGAGGAGTTGGGCTACGCCGCCATCTGGCTGGGCGAGGTGGCCGGGCGCGACATCTTCGTCCACCTGGCCCTCCTCCTGTCGGCGACCACCCGGCTGGTGGGGGCGACCGGTATTGCCAACATCTGGGCTCGCGACGCGGTGACCATGGCCGGGGCCATGAGGGGGCTGACCGAGGCCTTCCCCGACCGGGTGGTATTCGGGCTGGGCGTCAGCCACAAGAACCTGGTCGAGGACCTGCGCGGCCACCGCTACGAGCAGCCCCTGGCGGCCATGGCCCGCTACCTCGACGCCATCCAGGCCTCCCCCTACACGGCGCAGCGGCCCAGCACGCCGGTGCGCACGGTGCTGGCCGCCCTCGGCCCCAAGATGCTGAAGCTGGCGGCGGAGAAGACCGACGGGGCCCACCCCTACTTCGTGGTGCCGGAGCACACCGCCGCCGCCCGCCAGACCCTCGGACCGGGGCCGCTCTTGTGCCCCGAGCAGGCCGTGGTGCTGGAGACCGACCCGGCCCGGGCCCGCGAGATCGGCCGGGCCTACACCTCGCTCTACCTGTCCCAGCCCAACTACGTCCGCAACATGGTCCGCCTCGGCTTCTCCGAGGACGACCTCAAGGACGGCGGCACCGACGCCTTCGTCGACGCCCTGGTGGCGTGGGGCGACGTGGACCAGGTGACGGCACGGGTGCGGGCCCACCTGGATGCGGGCGCCGACCACGTGTGCATCCAGCCCCTGCCCGCCGAGCGCCGGGGCGTGCCGGCCGAGCAGTGGCGCCAGCTGGCCCCCGCCATGGTGGAGCTGGGCCGGCACTTCCGCCCCTAGCCCTCTCCCCTCGGTCGGGCCGCCCCGGTCAGCCGGCGGCCAGCCCGGCGAACGGCGGTCGGCGCCGGAGGCAGCCCAGGTACTCGGCGTAGGCGTCGAACCCCATGTCGTGGCGGACCAGGGAAAGGTGGACGGCGGCGAACGCCGGCCCGTGCCCGGCCGACTCGGGTACAAGGAGGTGGGCCAGCTCGTGGAGCAGCACCGGTTGGGCCAGAGCGCCGTCGGCCACGAGGATCACCCCCTCGGTCGGCAGCCCGCCGGGGCCGTCGCTGTCGAGGGGATGGGACACCGACCACACCGACCCTCGCCCCCGCCGCTCGATGGCGCAGTGCACGAAGTGGGGCCAGCGCCCGGCGAACCAGGGCGAGCCCACCAGCCGGTCGACGTGGGCCTGGGCGGCGGCCACCTTGGTCCAGCGGATGCCGCGCCGGCCGATCGACTCGGCCTCGGCCGCGTACAGCTCCGACTGGCACCGGCCCAGCGCCGGGCTCATCTCACGCGCTGAGGGAGCGGCGCGACCCCACGCTCCCCCGAGCCAGGTTGGCCCGGGCGCCGGCGGCCCGGCCCGGGTCCCACCCCGACCAGTTCGACAGCCGCGTGTAGCGGTGGACGGCCCGGGCCCCCGGGAAGCGGACCCGGTACTCGTCGTCCACCTGCGCCGCTTTGGCCACCAGGACCAGGGCCACCGACGACGGTGCCGACCCTCCGTCGCCCGCCCCGTTCAGCCTCTCGCTGGCCGCGGCCTGCCGGGCCCGCTCGGCGTCGGCGGCGGCTACCGCGTCGCGCCGGGCCCGCCGCAGCCGCTCGGCCACCTCGTGCACGTAGCCCTGGATGAACCCGACGGCGTAGGTGCGGCCGTGGACCCGGTCGGGCTTGACCCGCATGGCGGCGGCCAGGGCCAGCGTCAGCTGCAGCTCCAGCGAGCGGAACAGGGTCTCCACCCAGTCGACGTCGTCGGGGTAGCCGACGACGTCCATGAACTTGGCCCCGCCGGCCAGGTCGGTGTACACGGCCCGGCAGTCGTTGGCCCGGGCGATGGCGTTGACGAGGGTCACCTTGTGGGCGGCGTAGGGGCCTTCGATCCTCCAGCCCCCCTGGGTCACCTTCTCCATCCGGTCGGCGTCGGTGATCAGCGCCCAGTCGATGGCGTACTTGGTCATCAGCTGCTGGGCCTTGGCCGTGAAGCTCTGGGCCTCCTCGGGGGTGGCCCCCGGATCCTCGGCCTGGGCGAGGAGCTTGCGCACCTTGTCGGCCAGGCCGGCCTTCACCTGGTCGAAGGAGATTGCTCCGGTTGCGGACGTCATGGGCCAATCATGAACCGGGGGTGTGACGCCGGGTTGGATGGCCCGCCTACGTCGCCGCCGTCCGCCGGGGGCTGCGCCCGGCCGAGCCGTTGCCCGGCCGGAACGCCTTCAGGCCGAGGGCGTCGAGGTGGGCGGCGAACAGCTCGGGGTCGTCGAACATCCAGTCGTGGTCGACGGTGGGATCCTCGGCCACGGTGAAGGTGGCCCGCAGGCAGCGGGCGAACTCCTCGCCGTCGGCGCGGTGCAGCAGCGTGTCGCGGTTGGCCCACAGCACATGGCAGGGGATGCGGGCCTCCACCACCCGGGCCATGTCCCCCTGGCGGTCGGTGGCGAACGCCCACAGCCCGGCCCGGGCCAGCTGCACCGGATGGGTGAGCACGGAGCGGGCGAAGGCGGTGACGGCCGGAGGGGTGGCCATGGTGACCAGGCCGAGGGGGCTGCTGAGCGCTTCGGCCGCCAGGTGGAACCGCTCGCGCACGGCCAGGGTGTCGGCGAAGACACACTCGACCACCCGGTGCGGGTGGCGGGCGGCGAAGCCGAGCTCCAGCCCGCCGCCGAAGGAGTGGCCCAGCAGGCTCACCCGGTCGACGCCGAAGTGGTCGAGGGTCTCGGCCAGCAGGTCCAAGGCGGCGTCGAACGTCCACCGGCCGGGCAGGGCGAAGATCGCCGGCACCACCACCCGGACCCGGGGCGCCAACAGCCGGACCAGAGGCAGGTAGGTCGTCGGCTGCATGGCGAAGCCGTGCAGCAGGAGGAGCGGCCTTCCATCCCCTTCCACCAACGTGGGCAACGGTGGGCGGTTCGCCACCCGTCCATCCTGGTCGATAGGGTCGAAGCCCAGTGAAATCAGTGCGAACAGTCACCCTCAACACCGGGGCGGCGATGCCCCAGATCGGCTTCGGCGTCTTCCAGATCCCACCCGACGAGGTGGTGGAACCGGTCCGCACCGCCATCGACGCCGGCTACCGCCTCATCGACACCGCCGCCGCCTACCGCAACGAGAAGGGCGTGGGCCGAGCCATCGCCGAGTGCGGCGTCCCCCGCGAGGAGCTGTTCGTCACCACCAAGCTGTGGAACTCCGACCAGGGTTACGACAGCGCCCTGCGGGCGTTCGAAGGAAGCCTGGGCCGCTTGGGCCTCGACTACGTGGACCTCTACCTCATCCACTGGCCGGTGCCGGCCAAGGACGCCTACGTCGACACGTGGCGCGCCCTCGAGACGGTGCAGGGCGACGGACGGGCCCGCGCCATCGGCGTGTCGAACTTCGCCGTTCCCCACCTGCGCCGGCTGCTGGACGAGACCGACATGGTGCCCGCCGTCAACCAGGTGGAGATGCACCCGCTGTTCCCCCAGGACGAGCTGAGGGCCTTCCACGCCGAGCACGGCATCGTCACCGAGGCGTGGGGCCCGATCGGTCAGGGCAAGGGGCTGCTCGACGACGCCGAGGTGCAGAAGGTGGCGGCCGAGGTCGGCCGCAGCCCGGCCCAGGTGGTGCTGCGCTGGCACGTGCAGCGGGGCGACGTGGCCATCCCGAAGTCGGTGCACGCCGAGCGCATCCGCCAGAACCTGGCCGTGTTCGACTTCGAGCTGACCGACGACCACATGGCCCAGCTGCGCACTCTCGATCAGGGCCGGCGGCTGGGCCCCGACCCCGAGACCTTCAACCTCGGCGCCTAGCGGGCCGGCGGCGTCTAGTAGCCGCCCTGCGTCTCGAAGATGCGGCGGGGGTTGTCGACCATCATGGTGCGGATCTGGTCGTCGGTGACGCCCTTCTCCTTGAGGGCCGGGATCACGTCCTTGGTGATGTGCAGGTAGTTCCACTGGGGCATGACGGCGGCCACGATCTCGTCCTCGAACCAGTCGCTGTGGCAGGCGGCGTCGTGGGACAGGACCATCTTGTCGGCGTGGCCCCGCTCGCACAGCCGGGCCACGGTGTCCACCCTCTCTTCGAAGCTGAGGATGGCGTTGATGCCGAAGCGGTCCATGCCGATGTAGGAGCCGGCGGCCATGACCTCCTCGAGGTAGCCGAGGTCGGTGGTGTCGCCGCTGTGGCCGATGATCACCCGCGACAGGTCCACCCCCTCCTCGGCGAACACCTTCTGCTGCTCGAGGCCGCGGCGGGTGTGGGCGTGGGTGTGGGTGGAGATGGGCACGCCGGTGCGCCGGTGGGCCTGGGCGACCGCCCGTAGCACCCGCTCCACGTGGGGGGTCAGCCCCTGCTCGTCGGTGGCGCACTTGAGGATGCCCGCCCGCACACCGGTGCCGACGATCCCCTGCTCGATGTCGGTGACGAACATGTCGATGAGCGGGTCGTCGCCGCCGAACGGGGTGCCCGGGCCCCGGTAGCGGAAGACGAAGGGCAGCACGTCGTAGGTGTAGTAGCCGGTGGCCACGATGATGTTGAGCTCGGTCTGCTCGGCGATCCGCTTGATCCTCGGGATGTAGCGCCCCAGCCCCATCACCGTCAGGTCGACGATCGAGTCGATGCCGGCCGCCTTCAGCTCGTTCATTCGTGTCACCGCGTCGGCGACGCGCGCCTCCTCGTCACCCCACGCCGTCTGGTAGTTCTGCTGCAGCTCCGGGGTGAGGATGAACACGTGCTCGTGCATGAGCGTCTGGCCCAGCCCCGAGGAGTCAACCGGTCCTCTGGCGGTCTGAACGGTGGGCACGGGACCTCCCCTGGGTCGACCTCGACGGCGGCAACCTATCGCCCGGCCCGCCGTAGACGGCGGTGAGCTCCTCCCCCAGCCGCAGGAGATGGTGGCGTGCCTCGGGCGGGTCGGTGATCTCCAGCCGGCGCCCGAAACCGGCCAGCTGGGCGGCCAGGCGCTCGACCCGCTGGCCCCTCACCGTCACCGGCACCCGCCCGTCGGCCCCGGGGGCGCCCACGTCCACCTGGCGCTCGAACATCCACCGCAGCGCCTCCACCAGCTCCGGTTCGGCGAGGCCGGACACCGCCGCCGGGGACCGCAGCCGGTCCACCGTGTCGACCACGTGCCGCCAGGTGTCGGCCAGGTCGAACCCGTCGGGGCGGACCACCGGATCTCCCGTCGGCTCCACCGACCTGACCCGGTTGACCCGGAAGGTGCGCAGGCCGTCGTCGGTGCCGGCTACCAGGTACCAGACCGTCCCCTTCATGGCCACGCCGAGGGGATGGACCACCCGGACGCTCGGCTTGCCCCCGCGGTCGGTGTAGCCCAGCCTGACCTGCACGCCGTCGGCCGCCGCCGCCTGCAGGGCGTCGAGGTGCACCGGCCGGGTGTGGCGGCGCACCTGGCCCCAGCCGCCGGGGTCGACGATGACCGACGAGGCGCTGGCCTCGGCCCGCTGCCGGAGCGGCTCGGGCAGGGCCCGGACCAGTTTGCGCAGCGCCGCCTTCAGCTCCGGGGTGGCCGGCGCCGGCCCCGCTACCAGGAACAGGGCCCGGGCCTCGTCGGCGCTGAGGCCGGACAGGTCGGTGCGCCCCCCGCCCAACAGCCGCCACCCCCCGCCCCGTCCCCGCTCGGCGTAGACGGGCAGACCGGCGACGGACAGCGCCTCGAGGTCGCGCCGGGCCGTGCGCTCGGACACCTCCAGCTCCTCGGCCACCTCGGCGGCGGTGACCCGCTGGCGCTGCTGCAGGAGGAGCAGCAGGGAGACGAGGCGGTCGGCTCGCACGCGGTCATCTTCCCATCAAAAGCGGTCAGGAGATGGCCAGTTTACGGGCGCATCCTCACCCGGACCGATGAGCCGGGCCCCTCGCCGCCGTCTGACGCGACGAGACGAAAGGAACGCCATGAACGAGAACCCGACCTCCGCCGCCGACCCTCGCCGCTGGAGGGCCCTCACCGTCCTGGGCCTGATCCAGTTCATGCTGGTGCTCGACGTGACGGTCGTTAACGTCGCCCTCCCCCGCATCCAGCACGACCTCGGCTTCTCCCACGCCGGGCTGGCCTGGGTGGTCAACGGCTACGTCCTCGCCGCCGGCGGACTGCTGCTCCTCGGCGGGCGGATGGCCGACGTGGTCGGGCGGCGCCGGCTCTTCCTCATGGGCGTCGGCCTGTTCGCCGCCGCCTCGGCGGTGTGCGGCGCCGCCGTCGACCCCGGCATGCTGGTCGCCGCCCGCTTCGTCCAGGGCGCCGGCGAGGCCCTGGCCGCCCCGGCCTCGCTCGGGCTCATCGCCCTCGTGTTCCCCGACCCCGTCGAGCGGGTCAAGGCCCTCGGCATCTGGGGCGGCATCGCCGGGCTCGGAGGCACGACCGGCACGGTCATCTCCGGCGCCCTCACCGACCTGGCCTCGTGGCGGTGGATCTTCCTCATCAACCTCCCGGTGGCCGCCGTCGCCCTCGTCGCCGTTCCCCGCCTCGTCTCCGAGAGCCGGATGGTCCGCCACGGCGCCCGCCCCCGGGTGGCCGGGGCCCTCACCGGCACCGCCGGGCTGGTCAGCCTGGTCGGGGGGCTGCTGGACGCGGCCACCCACCCGTGGGGGAGCCGGTCGGTGCTGGTGCCGCTGATCGCCGGCGTGGGGCTGCTGGTGGCCATGATCGCCATCGAGGGCCGCTCGGACAACCCGCTCATCCCCCTCGAGTTCTTCGCCAACCGCACCCGGGTGGTGACCAACGTGGTGACGCTGTGCTTCTCCTCGGCGTTCTTCAGCTACTTCTTCCTGCTCACCCTCTTCGAGCAGCAGATCCGGGACTACTCGCCGCTGCACGGCGGCCTGTCCTACCTGCCGTTCGGCATCACCATCGGCGCCGGCATCGGGCTGGGCACCGCCCTCATGCCCCGCGTCGGGGTCAGGACGCTGCTCGGCACCGGGTTCTTCGGCTGCGCCGTCGGGCTCGTCCTGACCGCCGGCCTCGGGCCGGAGTCCTCCTACCTGGGCGGCATCCTGCCCGGCATGGTCATCCTGGGGTTCTTCTCCGGCATCAGCTTCCCGGCCATCGGCAACGCCGCCCTGCACCAGGTCACCGGGCAGGACTCGTCATTGGCGTCCGGCGTGCAGAGCGCCATGCAGCAGGTGGGCGGGGCCGTCGGCCTGTCGGCTCTGGTCACCCTTGCCCTGCGCCACGCCTCCGGCCAGATCCACGCCGGCGTGGCCCCGGCGGTGGCCGCCGTCCACGGCTACACCCTGGCCTTCCGGGTCGGGGCGGTGGTGCTCGCCGTCGGCGGGACCCTCGTGTTCGCCCTGCTGGAGCGGGTCATCGTGGCCCAGCCCCGTCCCGAGCCGGTGGCTCCCGAGCTGGCCGCCCTTCCGGCGGCCGGCCGCTGAGCAGAGGGAGAATGGGCCATGGCCTACGACGAGGACCTGGCCGACCGGCTGCGCGAGCTGGTCTCGGCCGAGAAGGGGCTCAGCGAGAAGAAGATGTTCGGCGGGCTGGCCTTTCTCATCCACGGGAACATGGCCGTCGCCGCCAGCGGTCAGGGCGGCCTGCTGGTGCGGTGCGACCCGGCCCAGACCGACGCCCTGGTGGCCCGGCCCCACGCCGATCGCTTCGAGATGCGCGGCCGTCAGATGGACGGGTGGCTGCGGGTCGAAACCGAAGGGGTCAGGACCAAGCGGCAGCTGGAGCGCTGGGTGGCCGAAGGGGTCACCTACGCCCGGTCGCTGCCCCCGAAGAAGTGACGGTGCCCGGGGCCGGCCGGCGCCGCTGAGACGTGCTGTTCCCCCGCCCGCAGTGGCCCGGCCTGGCCGACGGGACCATCACCGTCGCCTTCCGACGGTGGAAGCGCCCGACGGTCAGGACCGGCGGCACCCTGCTGAGCCCGGCCGGCCTGCTCGCCATCGACGAGGTGGCGGCTATCGGGCCGGCCGACGTGGGCGATGCGGACGCCCGCGCCGCCGGCTACTCCAGCGTGGAGGAGGCGCTGGGGTGGCTGCCGGCCGAAGGGCAGCTGTACCGGGTGCGGCTCCACCGGGTGGGCGACGACCCCCGCCTCGCCCTGCGCCAGCGCACGGAGTTCGCCGACGACGAGCTGTCCCAGCTGGTGGCCGCCGTGCGCCGGCTGCCGTGGGCCGTGCCCGCCCTGCACCTCATCGGCGAACAGCCCGGCGTGGTCAGCACCGAGCTGGCGCCGGCCCTCGGCCTCGAGCGGCTGCCGTTCAAGCAGCGGGTCCGCCGGTTGAAGGCGCTGGGCCTCACCGAGAGCCTCGCCGTCGGCTACCGGCTGTCGCCCCGGGGAGAGGCGCTGCTGGCCGCCATCGACGGCGACCGGGCCTAGCATCGCTGCCATGAGCGTCGCGGTGGGGTTGACCGAGCTGAAGGAGCGGAGCCAGGAGTTCGGCCCGGTGGCCTTCCTCGTGACGGTCGGCGCCGACGGCTGCCCCCACACCGTGTCGGTGACGGTGTCGTGGAACGGCGATGCGCTCGTCGTCGGCGCCGGACGGCGCACGGCCGAGAACGTGGCGGCCCGGCCGGACGTGACCCTGCTGTGGGCCGCGCCGCCACAGGGCCCGTACTGCCTGATCGTCGACGGCAAGGCGCAGGCCGCCGGCGACGAAGCGCTGGCCATCGAGCCGGTCGGCGCCGTGCTGCACCGCCTGGCCGACGCCGACCAGGAGCTGCCTTCCTGCGTCAAGGTGCTGCAGTAGCCGGCCGGTGGCTACGCCTGCCAACGACGACTACCGGGTCCGGGCCGCTTCCACCGCCACGTTCGGGAGGGTGCTGCTCAGCGCCCGCGACCAGCATCTCGTCATCGACGGTCCGGCCCGCAACGGCTGCCCAGGCGAGGCCCTGGGCCCGGCCGAGGCCTTCCTCGGCGGCGTGGCGGCCTGCGCGGTGGAGCTGGTCGAGGTCCTGGCCCGTCAGGACGGGGTTCCCCTCTCCGGCGTCGAGGCCGAGCTCACCGCCGCCATCGACCGCGACCACAAGGTGCGGTCCGACGTCACCGTGTTCAGCACGGCGGCGCTGCGCTTCACCCTGCGGGGGGTGGGCGACGATCAGGCCGCCGCCCTGGTCGAGGCGTTCAAGAGTCGCTGACCGCTGTACGGCACGGTCGCAGTTGCGACCCCGGATATGAAGGTCACCTTCACCACCACCACCAGCTGAGCGAGGGGGTCACATGCAGCCGATGCCCGAGGACTGGGACCGGGCCGTGGCGGTGGTCGCCCACCCCGACGACCTCGAGTACGGCATGGCCAGCGCCGTGGCCCGCTTCACCCGGGCGGGCAAGCAGGTCAACTACGTGCTGGCCACCAGCGGCGAGGCCGGCATCGACTCGCTCGACCCCGCCCAGTGCCGCCCGCTGCGCGAGGAGGAGCAGCGGGCCAGCGCCGCGGTGGTCGGCGTCGACCACGTCGAGTTCCTGGGCCACCCGGACGGGTCCGTCGAATACGGCCTCGCCCTCCGGCGCGACATCGCCGCCGCCCTGCGCCGACTGCGGCCTCAGGTGGTGTTCGGGATGAACTTCGAGCTCACCTGGGGCGACCAACGCGTCGTCAACCACGCCGACCACCGGGCGGTGGGACTGGCCACCCTCGACGCCTGTCGCGACGCGGCCAACCGGTGGATGTTCGCCGACGCCGGCCCGCCCTGGAGCGGGATAACCGGCGCCTACCTCGCCGGCCTGGCCGAGCCCACCCACTTCGTCGACGTGACCGACACCATCGCCGACGGCGTCGTATCCCTCTCCGAGCACCGGGCCTACATCGACGGCCTCGGAACCGACTTCGACCCCGACCGGTTCCTGCGCGACATGGCCGGCTACGGCGGGATGGCAGCCGGGTGTGAGTACGCCGTGCTCCTCACCCGCTTCGGGGTGTAACGCTTTCGCCTACTTCGCCCGCTTGGGCTTGGCCGATGAGTTCAATTCGACGGCGGCCCGGACCAGCGCCTTGAAGGCCCGGGCGTCGATTTTCTCTCCTTCACGGATGTCGATCGCACGCCTGGTGTTGCCGTCGAGGCTCGAGTTGAAGAGCTTGGCCGGATCGGGCAGGGACGCCCCCTTGGCGAAGGTCAGCTTCACCACAGACTTGTAGGACTCGCCGGTGCAGACCATCCCGTCGTGGGACCACACCGGCGTGCCTCGCCACTTCCACTCCTCGACGACGTCGGGGTCGGCCTCCTTGATGAGTTGGCGCATCCTGCTCAAGGTCTCCCCGCGCCAGTCCCCGAGCTCGGCGATGCGCTGGTCGATCAGGTCGGACGCGGTGGCGTCGCCGCCGGGGCTCTTCATGTCCACCTCCGAAAACGGTCCGCCCCGCATCGTAGGAAGGGTGTCGCCGGCCGCGCCCGGATTGGACGCCGGGGACTGGGGATTGCTACAAAACCCGCTTCCATCGGACCGCCCAGGCTTCCGCGGCCGCGCGCCAGCGGAGCAGCCGGGCGCTGGAGGCGCCGATAGTCCCACCCCAAGCAGGGTTTCCGTCTGCGTTCGTAATGGCGAGATCCGCCTTACCGCGCCGCCTGATCGGCCGGCGTGACGTCAGAGAGCTCATCGCGACGGTTGCCCGCACTCCACCACACCTGAAGGCCCGACGGGGTCGCCTGACCTTCAAGGAGGCGCGAGATGCGTCTGCAACACGTTCCGCCGGTCCGCCGGCTCAGCACCACCTGGATACTGCGGTCACTGCGTGACCCGCTGACCCTCATCGGAGGTGTGCTCCTCGGTCTGACCGGGTTCGCCCTGCCGGCCATGGGATCCACCACCTCGGCCGTTCGCACCCACCAACCGGTGATGGTGTTGGCCGACATCCAGGCGGGCCCGCCCCGACCGGTGGTGCCGGCGGTGTTCCCCGACACGACCACCACGTCGACGTCGACCACCTCGACCACGTCCACCACCGATCCGTCGGGCAGCTCCAGTGCCGGCCAGAAGGCAGTGGACGAGGCCCGCACCTACATCGGCACCCCGTACCAGAACGGCGGTACCTCCCACTCGGGCATCGACTGCTCGGGGCTGACCATGATGGCGTGGCGGGCGGCGGGTGTGGACCTGCCGCACTCCACCTACGGCCAGTACGACGACGTGGCCCACGTGCCCCTGTCCCAGCTTCAGCCCGGAGACCTCGTCTTCTACTACCGCGGGCCCAGCCACGTGGCCATCTACATCGGAAACGGCGAGGTGATCGAGGCCCTCACCTACGGCAAGCGGGCGGGCGAGTACTCGATCGACTACGTCGGCAGCCCCACGAGCGCGGGCCGGCCCTAGGACGCCTCCCACGAGCCGGCCGGCGAGGCGCTGATCTCGTCGAGATCCGACCCGAACACGATCACCCCGTCGAAGTGCTGGCGGGCGATGTCGACCCACTCCTGCTCCGAACCGGGTGCCGGCGTCGGAACCTGGTGGGTGAGCACGAGGGTGCCCACCCCGGCCCGCGCCGCCGTCTGGGCCGCCTGCACCACGGTCGAGTGGTAGTCGATGGTGTCGACGAACCGTTGCATCGGCACCATGCGCACCAGGTCCTCCCTCAGCACCGTCTGGATGTAGACGTCGGCACCTGAGCAGAGGCGGTCGAGACCGGCGCAGGGAACGGTGTCGCCGGCGACGACCATCGCACGACCCTCGAGTTCGAACCGGTATGCGAGCGAGGGTTGGACGGGTCGGTGGTCGGTCGCCCCCGCGACCACCCGCAGCGTCCCGTCGTCAATGACGGTGCCGGGCTCGACCTCGCGCACGTCGACGGAGGGCTCCCACTCGAGGTCGGCGTGGTGGGCCAGCCGGTAGGAGATGTCGGGCTCCAGCATGGCCAGGGCACCGTCGACCACCCGGCGGGTGCCCGGCGGCCCGTAGACCGCCAACGCAGTGGGCCGGGTGGTCATCACCCAGTGGGTGGTGATGACGTCGTTCAGGTCGCAGATGTGGTCGCTGTGCAGGTGGGTCAGCAAGACGGCGTCGAGCATCACGGGGGAGCGTTCCGGTGGAGGCAAGGCGCATGCAGACCCCGCGGCCGGCGTCGACCAGGAACCGGCGGGCCCCGGCCCGGACGAGGGTGGCGGCGCCGGCGCGGGCCGGATCGGGCAGCGGGTTGCCGGTGCCGAGCAGGACCGCTCCGAGAGCGGCTTCCGGCTGGTCAGTCGTCATCGTCAGCCGCGAGCTTTCCGGTTAGGAGCTCGCGCGGCGACGGGCGGCGGCCATCCAGTCGTTGATCCGACGGGCATGCGGGCTGCCCATGCCGCCCTTTTCCAGCACGTGGAAGCACGCGGTCAGGTATTAAAACAGAGCCGCTGCCCGCAAACGCTCTATCGACGCATATTCCGGAGGGACCCGGTGCTCGCCGATGGTCGCCCGTAGCTGGGTGAGAGGCGACTCCGGCCGGCCCGAGCCGGCGGCCACCGAGTCGCGAGCGATGAAGCGGTTCTGGCTCCGGCCGTTGCTGACCAGGCCGGTGAGCAAGGCTCACGCCGTCCAGGTTGTCCCCTCCGATCGCTACGCAGGTCAGATGGCGATGCCGCCAGTCATCGACACAACTCCGGTGGACCCATCGACGGTGACCTGGTCACCGTCCGACAGACGGCGGGTGGCCTCCCCGGTAGCGAGAACTGCCGGTATGCCGTACTCGCGGGCGATGACCGCGGTATGGGAAAGCACCCCGCCCCCGTCCGTCACCACGGCTCCGGAGCGCAGGAACAGCACCGACCAGGGCGGGGAGGTGGCCGGAGCCACCAGCACATCTCCCGGCCGCAGCTTGGCGAACTCGGTCTCGTCGCGGATGATCCGCGCCGGCCCGGAGTAGCGCCCCGGGGATGCCGGGACCCCGCGGAGCTCGCTTCCCCCGTCCTGGGGCGTGCTCGGGGTCATCATCAGCTCCATCAGGTTGATGATGGCGGCGTTGGCCTTGCGCAAGGCGGGAGGCAGCGGGCCCATATCGGGGGGCGGACCCGGGTCCTTTCCGTAGGAGGCGGGTCCGGGGTGGGCGATCACCCAGGCTCTCTCCGACCGCCGGCGGGCGACGAGGTGGCGGAGGTCGGCTGCCCCGCAGTGTTCGAGGGCGTCTCGCAGCTCGGGTTCTTCAAGGAACACGGCGTCGCCGGCGTGAGCCAGGACGCCGCGCTCGGCGAGACGCCGCCCGAACTCGACGGCGCAGTAGCGCAGGAGACCCGAGGGCTGGTTGTCCAGCCAGGAGATGTTGTCCTCTCGCTGCCCATAGGCCCGCTGGGCGTAGGCCAGCGCCGCTTCGAATCGGGCTCTGTCCTTCTCGCTACAACGACGGGCCAGCTGGGCGCGGGCCTCCTTGAGTGCGCCGGGGCTGCTCTTGGGCATCACCCGAGACGCCCGGTGCGGACAGCTGCTCGGCCAGGACGGTCGAGTCCGCGCGAGTGGTGTATGATGGGCTTCCCCCCAAACCGTGGAGGCTTGGTGGTTGGACAGTGAGCCTGCCATGAGCCGGCACTCCGATGCCACCGGACGCGTTCGAAGGCTCATGGGGCCACGTA
>JAJPHE010000082.1 GCA_021325435.1 Actinomycetota bacterium
CCTCGACCGCATCGGCAGCGACCACCAGCTCTGCCTCAACTTCCTCCGCCACGCCGGCCTACAACTATGAACCCCGGCAGCGCGGTATTACACGAAACTCTTTAAGTCACCGGGTACTCGCTGGGTCGGCGGCTGCGCTGGCGCGTGCGGATGAGACGCGAGTCCGCCGCCCGCAGGAGCGTGTCCGGATCGACCCCGTCGGCGGGATAGCAGGCCAAACCCCAGCTGAAGCCGGGCCCGGGCTCGTCGGTCAGGCGCTTCACCACCGCCGGCTCGCCGTCCATGCCCCCGCCCGCCAGCGCGGCCGGGCGGGTGTCGGGGAGGACCAGGACGAACTCGTCGCCTCCCACCCGGTAGGCGGCGTCACCCTGGCGCAGGGTGGCCCGCAGGCGGTCGGCCAGATCCACCAGGCGACGGTCGCCGGCGGCGTGCCCTTCGGTGTCGTTGGTCTCCTTCAGGTGGTCGACGTCGATGACCATGAGGGTGAGGGGCTGGCCGGACCGCTCGGCCCGGGCGATCTCGCGCCGCAGGTCCTCGAGGAGCCGGCGGCGGTTGGCCAGCCGGGTGAGCGGATCGGTGACGGCCTCCTGCTTCAACCGCTCGATCGTCGAGCCGGCCAGCTCGGCCATGATCAGGTCGACAAAGGTGTGGAACCCGGCGAGATTGGCGCCCTCGGGTGCGCAGGCCATGACCGCGGCCCGCAGCGCCGTCAGCTGACGCAGGGCCCGCCCGGCGCCGAGCGGACCCATCCGCTCGATCACCTGCCCGACGCTGCCGGCCATCTCCTCCGGCTGCACCGTCTCCAAGTCGACGGCGAGCAGCACGTCGAGCAGCTGCTCGTCGGGCACATCCCCGGCGTGCAGGCCGTTGACGGCGCGGCAGCTGTCGCACCAGCGGCGGTAGAGCTCGTGGCGGTACAGCAGGTCAAGCAGGGACGGCACCGTGTCTCCTTCGGAGAGGCACTGGAGGACTCGGTTGTCCGCAGCGGTGGGCCCTGCAACCACCCCCGGGGGCACACGCGCCGGGTCGAGAAGGTTGGCGTTACCGCCGCTACGACCCAGCGCCCAGCACTGTAAGTGGCGGTCGGCGCAGGTGTCACTTCCATCAGTGACGGACAGATGGCAGAGTCTGTCAGCGTGCACTACTTAGGCGCCCCCCCGGTCTGCCGATGAGGAGCGCAGCTTTCGGACAAGAGGGAGGAACCCCGCGTGTGCAGCAGGCTGGTCCTGGCCGACGACAACGGGGACTTCCGTCTGCTGCTCTCCCTGGCCCTGCGCAACACGACCGGCCTGGAGGTCGCCGGGGAGGCGGCCGACGGCGCCGAGGCCATCGACCGGGCCGTCGAGTTGCACCCTGACGCCGTCATCCTCGACCTCGACATGCCCGGGACCTCGGGATGGGAGGCCATTCCGGAGATCCGACGGCGGGCCCCGGAGAGCAAGATCGTCGTCTACTCGGCAATGGTGGTCTACGCCAGCGACGAGCAGAGCCTCATCGACCTCGGGGCCGACGCCGTCCTGACCAAGGACCGGACCGTCCCCGAGCTGCGCGAGGCGCTCATCTCGGTGGTCGGCCCCTGCCCGGGGGGCGACTAGCAGCCCGCTGGCCGAGCGTTCAGTAGGGCTTCGCCGGTAGCCGGACCGCGAAGCGGGCGCCGGTGGGCGTGTTCGGGCGGTAGGAGACGTCGCCGCCGTAGGCCCGGGCCAGCTCGCGGACCACCGCCAGCCCGAGGCCGGTTCCCTTGGCTGTGCGGGTGGCGCCCCGGCTCGCCTGGGAGAACCGTTCGAACAGTTGGGGCACGAACTCGGCCGGCACCCCCGGCCCGGCGTCGACCACCTCGAGCACCACCTGAGCACGGTCGACGCCGGCACGAACCTCGGTGGGGCCGCCGCCGTAGATGCTGGCGTTGGTGAGGAGGTTGGCGATGATCTGGCGGACCCGGGCAGGGTCGCCCAGCACCTCTAGTGAGTTGTCCACGTCGACCGCCACACCTTCCAGGTCGACTCCTGCCATGTCCGCCGCGTCGATGACGGCCCCGGCGAGGCGGACCGGCTCGGGCGGCGTCCGGTAGTCCTCCGAATACAGCGACGACAGCGTGGTCAGGTTGTCGAGCAGTCCACCCAGTCGGCGCCCGGCGCTGGCCATGGCGGCCAGGGCGGTGTCACGGTCGGTGTCGGACAGGCGGGCCCAGCCGGAGCGAAGTGCGTCGGCGAAGCCGATGATGGCGGTGATGGGGGTCCTGAACTCGTGGTGGGCCACGGCCAGGAGGTCGTCGCGCAGCTTGGAGGCCTGCTTGAGCTGCTGGTAGGCCCGCTCCAGCTCGCCGGCGTACTCGCCGATCCTGGCCGACGCCTCGAAATGGGGGGTCATGTCGCGGGTGATCTTCAGGTATCCCTCGAGCTCACCCTCCTCGTCGGTCAGGGCGATCAGCGTCCACGCCGCCCAGAAGTTGGTGCCGTCCTTGCGGCGCCTCCATCCCTCACCCGACGCCTGACCGTTCGCTCTGGCCTGGCCGAGGTTGGTGTCGGGTGCCCCCGCCGCCACTCCCTCGGGCGGAAAGAACACCCGGTAGTGGCGACCGATGATCTCCTCGGCCGAGTAGCCCTTGATCCGCTCGGCCCCCGCGTTCCAACTGGCCACGTTGCCCTCGGCGTCCAAGCGAAAGATGGCGTAGTCGCTGATCCGCTCCAGCACCGCGGAGAAGCGACGCTCCGCCCGCGACAGCTCGAAGGTGAGCTCGTGGCGGTCGGACACGTCCTCCAGCTGGTGGATCCAGTACTTCGGCCGGCCGGCCTCGTCGCGGAAGGTCGGCTGGCCGGCCGGGTCGGTCACCAACCACACCGAGGTCGAACACCACCTGGTGGTGCCGTCGCGGGTCAGCCAGCGCAGCTCCCACCGCCCGGCCGGCAGAGGCGACTCCAGTCCCTTCTGCCCGCCAGGCAGGTCGTCGGGGTGCACCAGATGGCAGATCCTCATGGCCGCCAACGCCGACGGCTCGCGGCCGAGGAGGGTGGAGAACGGCTGATTTGTCCTCAAGATCTCGCCGTCGGGACCGACTATCGCATGAGCGGCCGGAGATGAGATGAGCGACGCCCACACCCACTCGAGAGCATCGTCGCTCGAAGACCCGGCCGCTGATCTTGTCAACGACCCCCCCTCGCCGTCGGGCGAACGGGCCAGCCGGTGACGCCGGCCGCGCTGAGCAGCCTGCTGGTCGTCGACGACGCCGCCGAGATCCGCACCCTGTTCCGCACCGCCTTCGGCCTGGACCACCCCAACGTGGACCTGGCGGTGGCTGACAGCGCCGAGGAGGCCCTCCGCGTCGTTTCCGGATGGCGGCCGGACGCCGTGGTCGTCGACGCGGTTATGCCCGGCATGGACGGCATCGAGCTGATCCGCCGGCTGCGTCCGGTCCTGCCTGAAGCCCACATCGTCATGTTCTCGTCGGTCTCCCACGGCCGGCTGGCGTCCGAGGCCGTGGCCGCCGGGGCCAACGACTTCATCGAGAAGTCCGAGGGCCTGGATGCCCTGCTCCGGGCGCTGGGTCTCGCCTCGTAGGCACGGGCACCGGGCGACACGGGGAGTACATACCCAATCACCCCCCGCGATGTCCCCGCCGCCCGACTAGCCGGCCTCCAGCTCGTCGGTCACGCTGGAGATCGCCTCGACGAGGGTGGACAGCGACGAGCCGTCCTTGCGCACCACCGCATGGGCGCCGCTGGCGAGGAGCGTCTCCTCGTCCTGCGCCCCGATCACCGCCGAGTAGACGATGACCCTGGCCGTCGGCACCCGGCGCCGGATCTCTGGCAGCGCATACCAGCCGGTGGTGCCGGGCATGTCGAGGTCGAGCACGACGACGTCGGGCCGGAGGGAGTGGGCCAGGGCTATGGCCTGCTCGCCGTCGGCCGCCTGGCCGACCACCTCGACACCACCGGTGTTTCTCAGAACCAGGGTGAGGAGGGTTCGAATGTCCTCCAGGTCATCCGCCAGCAAGACCCTTACCATCCGTCCAGCCACCTTTGTCCGCTAAGAGGCCGCGCGGATAGGCGCTAGCAGGGGGACCATCCACCGGTCGTCGGTTTGGCCCGACTGGGATGTCGGGTTGCTACCCAACCCGACGACCCAGTGGAGGTCG
>JAJPHE010000107.1 GCA_021325435.1 Actinomycetota bacterium
ATCCGGACACCCGCGCTGCGGATCCGGACTGCCCCGATAAGTCGAATCGGGCTGTCTCGATACCGCGCTGCCCCCTGCGCCCCGAGGTGCCGTGTGGGGGCAGGGGAAACGCCGACAGGACGACCCGCACAGAGCTCCCCAGTCGGAGCGATATCCGATGCTAGGGACGGCCGCCGGACCGCTCCCCGAGTCGGCGATCTCGTGTAGTGAAGGCGGGCCGTCGGGCAGCACAATATTCCGACGAACGCCGCACCGAACGATCGGAAGAGCCCGCACATATCGCGCGGCAAGCCGCGGGGCCAGGAAACGTAGGAGTCGCGTCCCTATGTCCACGTTGTTGCTTTGGACGGCAAGTCGTCCATCACGACCGCTTTAGTCCCACCGGGCGGCGGATGGGTTTTCCAGGGCGTCTCTGATCCGAATTTCGATTGAGGGTTGCAAATCGACGTCGCCAAGGTTGGCTGCGTGGATCCATCGAAGCGCCGTAGATTCCTCACTCGGGGCTAGATCGCCCGATACGACACGGCAGCGAAAGCAGACCGAGAACTGTTGGCGGACCTCGCCATTGGCGTACTCGATCACGTGGTTGGGATTGCTGTACACCCCGATCACCGCCGTTGGCTCAATATCGAGTCCTGTCTCCTCTCTGACCTCCCGCACGATGCACTCCCCGATCGACTCGCCGATCTCCATGACCCCACCTGGAAGCGACCACAGGCCATTGTCCGCCCGGCGGTGGAGTAGAACGCGGCCGTCGTCATCGAGAATCACGGCGCTTGCAGCCGGGACCAGCGAGTTGGCCTTGGGTGCGTTCGGATCCTTGTAGTGCTCGATCCGGCTCATCAGATGGTGACTTCCGTCAGGGGGATCGCCGTGGACCAGATCTGTTCGAGATTGTCGGCGTACAAGTCGAACAGCTTGCCCCCCTCGACCCGGCGGAGGTGGAGAAGCGGTGCCTCGTACGCATTGACCCCCCACAGGTGGGTGTTCACGAGCAGCTGATCGTCGAACCGGTAGATCGAGTTGTAGAGCGTCGTGCCATGGAGCCGGACTTCGACGCCGGCGCCCTGCCTAATCGGCTCGATGTGCTTGAGGGCGAGGTTGACCCGGGACTCGATGCCCTCGCCGAAGCGCTCGTCCTCTCCACGCTGGTGGACGGCGTCGCTGGTGGCATCACCGAGGGCCAGCCGCACCTGGCAGCCGGCCGAGGCTTTAGCGGCCAGCAGGGCGACCAGGTCCGGGTGGGACTCGAAGAGGAACAGGGCGGCGTAGGCCACGTAGGCGATCTGGTCCTGGGCGCCCTCGAAGAGGCTCCACCACAGCTGCGCTGGCGCATCGGAGCGGTGGGGGTAGAGGCTCAGGAGTTCGGCTCGAGTCGCCTCGGCGACCCGGTGGGCGGGGACGACGTCGGGCCAGATCCAGCCTTCGTCCTGGCCGAGGCACAGGGCAGCCGCCCGGCGGTGGCGGGCATGCGGGGTCCGCCCGGTGCTGATCCAGCGCTCGACGGTCTTGGGGTCGACCTGGAGCTTGGCCGCCAGCTCGTCCACGGTCATGGCGCTGACGCCGAGGGCCGTCCTCAGGCGCTCGTTCGCCACAGGGACCTCACCAGCGCCGCCTCCAGGACGTTTCAGGGACGTTTCGGGACGTACAGAGGCTAGCCGAGACGTCCCATCAGTCCCTTTCGGGCGGTACCGCCGTCCCAGGCCGATGCCGGATGCTGGCCCTCGTGTGGTGGCCGACGCCCAGGTGGGACGAGACGGGACGAAGAAATCCGCTTCGCCCCGCGAAGTACGGGCCCTCCGCGCGGCCTAGTTCTGGCATGAAGTGCCTCCACCGACGACCCCGACTCCCCGGGTCGGCGCCGGGTACGACAGGTCGGCCCGTCTTGCTGGCGCCTTGCCCGCCCATAGGCGTGAGCGTCACAAGGCCCCCATACAGTGCTGCGCAGGAACCGGCCGCGCGCCAATGGCGCCGGTGGCGGCTCCCTCGGCCGCACACGGCCCCAGCACCGAGCCCGATCGGCGCGCCGGGACGGCTCCTACTTCCCCCTGACCTTCCCCCACCTTTCCCCTCAGGAGGTCGGCCGTGTTCGACCCGCCCTTTCTCTCGTCTCTCCGCGCCGTGTGGCGGGCCGTTCTGTCCCTCGCCGACACCCTCCACCCGGCCGAGCCCGCCGGGGCCTCCCGCGGGCACGACGCGGTCCGTACCGAGGCGACCCGGAGCCACGACTCGATGTCGCACCAGTGGGGATCGCGCGCCGGAATCCTCGGGGCCCACTCGATCGGCCGGTGCCGGCGCTGCGGGGGCTATGTCATCGCTTCCGGGGACTGCGGGCTGTGCCGCTCCCTTCGTCCCGGCCGACCCGCTGGCGCTCCCGGGCCCGACGGCTCGCCTCCCGGGCCTTCTCGGCGGCGACGGGGTCGAAGCGGCGCTGTGCCCCCTCCGGGGTGAGGTCGACCAACTGTGCTATCTCCCGCCAGGTCACCCCCTCGTCCCGGAGGTCCTTGACCCGTTCGGGCAGGTCCTCGAGAAGGGCCTGGGCCACGACGTGGATGGCGGCCAGCATGGCGCGGCGGGCGGTGGCCAGACGGGCGCCTTCGCCGTAGCCGGCCTCCTCGGACAGCGCGTGGGTGGCTGCCGCGGCGATGTCGTTCACGGAAGAGAGGACCGCGGGCAGGGCCCCCGGGCGCTCGGGGGCCACACCCAGGTGACCGGCGCCGGCCGCGATCCGGACCGCCTCTCTGATCCGTTGGCCATCCATTGCTCGAACGATAGGCATACACCTGCGCGGCCCGGGGACATGTCGCTGTCACATCAGTTGATCATGATGTCGCATCATGCTTAGATCACCCGACATGGGGCAATCCGGACAGCTAGTCACCGGCCCCAGGCCGGCGCGCACCGATCCCGGGGCCGATGCACCGATCCCCGGGCTGCCTGCCCGGCAGCTCGACGCTTGGTTCCCGGCGCCGGGGTTGAGCCGCTCCTGCGCCGAGCCGGGCGCGGCGGGCGTGCTGAGGCGCCTGATAGCAGGCGGCCCCTTCTCGCCGGCCGACCTGGTCCAGATCGTCGGGACCGGCTGGTGCCCCCGGCGCTTCCCGACCCAGTCCGCGGCGCTGGGCTGGGCGCTGCACCACCTGCTGGCGCCCGAGCAACGGGTGGTACTCGGCGAGATGTTTGAGACGGCCCGTGCCCGGCTGGACTGCGAGCCCGGACCCCTCCGCCTCGAGACGGCGGAGGCCCTGGTGCGGACCTGGCGGCTCCTGGCGCAGAGGCGGGCCGAGGAGTGGCACCGTCCCCGGCGCTACCGGCGCCGCCGCGATGGCCACAGCGAGCTCCTCGTGCCCGATCCGTCCCGGGTGCGGCGATGATCGGGCTGTCGGGCGGCGACTGGCGGGCCCAGGCAGAGGCCCTGGCCGATGTGGCCCAGGACGTCGCCGGAATCGAGTTGGCTGAGCCCGCCCGCCGGCACTTGGTCGAGGTCGTGGTCGAGCTGCTGGGGCTGCTGGAGAGCTGGCCCCGCCGCGGACGCGGCGAACGGCCCGTCCTAGAGTACCTGCGCTCGCATCGGGCCCGCCTGGTTCGCCACGCCCCCTGGCTCTACGACCTGCCGCCCTCGACCCGCAAGCTGCTGATGGGAACCGGCCGGGTCACGAGCCTGCTCTTCTTCGTGGCCGACCACCCGCCGCCGCCGGATCGGATCACCGTCCGGGTGTGGCGCAACGGCCTTTTGTCCCTGGCCCGGACGGCGCCCTCCGAGGTTCGCACCACCGGGCCCCACCCGGCCGAACAGCCCGATCGGAGTCATCACCCCGGCCCAGCTGGGCCAGGCGGGCGGCGTGGGCCCCGCATGACAGCGACCGTATGAGCGCGAGGCTCACACTGGCGGTGGGCTCGGCACTTCTCGCCGGCGGGGCGGTGCTGGGACTTTCGGTGCTGGCCGGCTCGGCGGCGGACTCCTCCACGCCTTCGGCAGCGGCCGGCCTCCTGGCGGCGTCGGAGGCCTGCGCCGTGCACGGAGCGGCGGCGGGCCTTTCTCCCGAGCAGGCGGCCAACGCCGAGGTCGTGGTCTCGGTGGCGATGGCGGACTCGGGCGAGTCAGCGCTCGCCGCCCGCATCGCGCTCATGACCGCCTACGCCGAGTCGGGCCTGTACAACCTCGGGCCCCGCCCGGGCAACGACGGAAGCCTGGGCCTGTTCCAGCAGCGAGCGGCGCTCGGGTGGGGGACCCCGGCCGAGGAGTCCGACCCCGCCCAGGCCACGGCCATGTTCACTCGCCGGCTCACCGCCGTGCCGGGGTGGTCGGGCCTGGCCCCCTGGGCCGCCGCCCAGGAGGTGCAGCGCTCCGCCGATCCGGCGGGATCGAACTACGCGGCGGCCTGGCCGGTGGCCGGAGCCATCCTTACCGGCGTCCTGGCCGACGCCAACGCCCCGGGGGGCTGCGGTCAGGGCATCGCCGCCGGCCTGGCCGGGCCGGCCGCGGCCCACGGGCTTCCCCCCGGCTACGCCGTTCCGGCGGGCACTCCCCCGGATCACGCCCGAGCCGTGGAGGTCGCCCTGGGGGAGCTGGGCAAGGCCTATGTCTGGGGCGCAGCTGGCCCCGACGCCTTCGACTGCTCGGGCCTCACCGCCTTCGCCTGGGCGGCCGCGGGAGTCCGACTCGACCACTACAGCGTCGACCAGGCGCAGGAGGGAGCACCGGTCGACCCCGCCGAGGCCGTGCCCGGGGACCTGGTCCTGGTGCCCGGCTCCGACCCGCCCGGCCCCGGTGAGCCCGGACACGTCGGCATCTACCTGGGTGACGGCCTCGTCGTCTCGGCCATCGACCCCGCCCACGGCGTGGCCGTGCAGACCTGGTCGGACTTCGTCGGCGGGGGGCTCGACGGTGTGGTGGACCCCGCCCCGGGGCGCTGAGTGCCTCACGGAATTCGCCACCTCCGTCCCGATAGGCGAGGTGGACCCTCGCTCGGGGCCCGCAAAGGAGGAGAACGGCTTTGAAGATCTCACCCAATTCCACCGGCCTGCCCGGCATCGCGGAGCTGGAGACCATCGTGGGGGCACTCCTCACGGTGGGGCTCATCGCCGCCGTGGCCGGAGTGGTCCTCTCCGCCGCGGTGTGGGCGGTGGGCAGCCATACCGGCAACGTGAATCTGGTGGGCCGGGCCAAGGGTGGTGTGGTGGTCTCGGTGCTGGCCGCCATGCTCACCGGCGGGGCCGTGGCCCTGGTCAGCTTCTTCAACCACGCCGGAGCCACGCTGTGAGGGTTGCCGCCCGGGGGGTCGCCACGGCGGGCTGGCTGCGCCGTCACCCCCGGGTCGTCGCGTCCGTGGTGGCGGCGGCGGTCGTCACGGCCGGCGTCGTGGCCAGCGTCGTGGCCGTGCTGGCCCATGGCGAGCACCGCCCGACCGGGGCGAGCAAGGCGTTGGCCCCACCGGCTCAGGCGGGCCGGGCCGAATCGCCGGGTGCGGGACTGGCCTGGCACGAGCCAACGACGGTGGCCACGGCGGGCACGCCCGCCCAGGAGCGCTACGACCGGGCCTTCCGCTCGGCCCTGGCTGGCCGGGCCGGCATCGGTGCCGCCGAGGACGTCTCGGTGCCCGCCCCCGCGATTGGCGGCGGATGGCCCGCCCTGGCGGTCGCCGAGACGCCCGAGGCCTGGGCCACCGAGTTCGTGACCGGGTTGTTGGACATCGACTACGCCCGGCGCTCTCGCGCCGCCCTCGGGGCCTGGGTGCAGGCGGAGGAGGCCCCCATGCTCATCCCCGGGCTTCCCGCCTCGGTGGCCGACAAGGTGGCCTACCTCTCCCTCCTCGACCCCGGTGTGCTGGCCGACCAGCCCAGCCCCGTGCCCGATCCGGCGACTTGGCGGGCCAACGCCGCGGTCGGCCTGCGCCAGTCGGTGTCGGACCTGGTCGTGGGCACCGACCCGTCGTGGGCCGCGGTGGTGGCCGCGGGCTGGCAGCCGACCGATGTCCGCATGGCCGGCAAGGACGTGTCGGGTCTTCTGACCCTCAAGCGCGGGCCCGCCAAGACCGTGCAGCGCTTCTCGGTGGTGGTCTACGTGGGCTCGGCCCGCTGGCACGACGGCTACGGCACCGAGTCGGTGACCGACTGGCAGGTGGGATAGGCCATGGGCTGCCCCTTCGACCCGACTGCCTGCGTCACGACCGTGGCCAAGGCGGTGGCCGGCGATGCCTTCGGGGCCATCGCCGCGGCCTTCGGGCGGGCCGCCGACGCGGCCATCAACTGGTTGTGGGCCCAGATCGGCTCGGCCACCGCGGTGAGCCTGGGCGGGGCCGGCTTTGGGCTGGAGGTGGGCATCGTGGCCTCCATCGCCGGGGTGGTGGCGGTGGGCCTGTTCGTCATCCAGCTCGCCACCTCCACCCTGCGCCGCGACCCGGGCGGCCTGGCCCGGGCAGGCAAGGGCCTGGTGGTGGCATTCCTTGGCGCCGGGGTGGCCATTGGCACCCTCGACGCGGCCCTTCGCGCCGTCGACGACCTCTCCGCCGGCGTGGTCCAGGTGGCCACCGGCGGCTCGATCACCCAGATGGGCCACACCCTGCTCTCCGCCGGGGCGATCACGGCCGCCACCGCCAACCCGGCGGGGATCCTGCTTCTGTCGCTCGGGGCGCTGGCGGCAGTGGTAATCGTGTGGGCCGCGCTCATGGTGCGCAAGGTGCTCATCGTGGTCACCGCGGTCTTCGCTCCCTTGGCCTTCGCCGGGTCGGTGGCCGACGTCACGGTGTCCTGGGCCCGGCGCTGGATCGAGACCACTGCCGCCCTGGTGGTGGCCAAGCTCGTCCTGGTCGTCATCTTCGTGGTAGGCCTCGGCATGGTCAGCTCTGGCGTGGGCCAGGCCGGCTCGGGTGCCACCCAGAGCCTCACCCAGACCGTCTCGGGCCTTCTGGTGCTGGCCCTGGCCGGGCTCGCCCCCTGGATGGCGCTCCGGATCGTGCACTTCGTGGGCGACCAGGCCCAGTCGCTCCACCTGCTGGCGACCCACTCCACGGCCGGCGCCCAGCGCGTCTACTCCGCCGCCCAGAAGGCCAGGCCCTGGGTGGCCCCGGCACTGGCAGGCGCTCGGGTCGGAGCTCCCGGTGGGAGCAACGGCGCCCGCCCGCAGCCCGGGCAGACGACCGGGTCCCCGGCTCGTCCCGAGGCGAGCCCGCCGCCCGGGCCACCCACCCCCACGGGCGGGGGCGGCTCCTCCCCGCCGCTCCCGCCCGGCCCGCCCTCACCGCCGCCCGCCCGGGCCCGTGACGGCGTCGACGCTTCGGTGGCGGCGGTCCCGCCGCCTCCAGCCCCGCCCCGCCGCCCGCCGGTGGGAGGCGGCCCCCCCGGCCCCGTCTCCCCGACCCCGCCCGCCTCGTAGGAAGGAGACAGACCCATGAGCGATGCCAGCCCGACGGTTCGAGTCTCGGCCCGCTTCGCCCGCCGGCCCAGCCGGGGTGTGCTGCTCGGCTTCTCCGGGCCCCGCCTGGCGGCGCTGGGGTCGGCCGCGGCGGTGGCGGTGGCCGGCCTCGTCGCTGCCAACCTGGCGGGACTCCTGGTTGCGGGGCTCGTCTGGGCTCCCCTGGTGGCCGGCGCCTTCGTCCGGGTGGCCGGGCGGCCCCCGGTGGAATGGGCCGCCACCGCCGCCCACTACGAGGCCCGCCGCCTCGCCGGGCAGACCCGGTACCGCTCCCGTCTGCCCAGCGCTCCCCGGCTGGCGGGCACCCTGGGCTTGCCGGGGGACGCGGCGGCCCTGCGGGTGCATGTGGATCCGGTCTCCGGCGCGGCGATGATCCACGATCCCCACCGCCACACCCTCTCCGCGGCGGTGTCGGTGTCACATCCCGCCTTCGCCCTCTTGGACCGAGACGACCAGGCGGGGCGAGTGTCGCGCTGGGGACGCCTGCAGGCGGGCCTGGTCGGCTCCATGTCCGTGTCCGCCCTTCAGGTGATGGAGTCGGTGGTGCCCGACCCCGGCGACGGCCTGGTCGAGTGGTACCGGGCCCGGGGCGCCCGCCGTGGCGGCTGGGCGGACTCCGAGTACGAGACCCTCCTGGACGCGGCGCGCCTGGGCTCGTCGACGCATCGAACCACGATCTCGATCGCCCTCGACATGCGTGGTGCCGCTCGGGCGATCCGCGCCGGGGGCGGGGGGCTGGCCGGTGCGGCCGGCCTGTTGCGCCAGGACATGGCGGCCCTTGTCGACCAGCTGCGCCAGGTCGGGCTGTCCGTGGGGAAGTGGCTGTCGGAGGCCGAGCTGGCTTCGATCATCCGCCACGCGTATGACCCCGACGTCGTGCTCGATGCCCGGGCCGACCCGGGCGCCAACCTGTCCCGGGCCGGGCCCATGGCCGTGGCCGAGGGCTGGGACCACCTCCGCCACGACTCTGGCTTCTCCGCCGTCCTGTGGGTCTCGGAGTGGCCCCGGGTGGAGGTGCCCCCCGACTTCCTGCACCCGATCGTCTTCTGCCCCGGGGTGCGCCGCAGCCTCTCGATCATCACCCGGCCCATCCCCGCGGATGCCGCCCTGCGCCAGATCCGCAAGGAGAAGGCCTCCTCCCTGGCCGACCAGGCCCAGAAGGCCCGCATCGGCCAGGTCGCCGATCTCTCCGACGCTCAGGAGTACTCCGACCTGCTGGCCCGGGAGCGCTCGGTCATCTCCGGGCATACCGACGTCGAGTTCTGTGGCCTCATCACCGTGACGGCGCCAACCCAGGCCGAGCTGGAGGCGGCCCGGGCGGCGATCGTGCGGGCCGCGGGGGCCGCCGCCTGCGAGGTACGCCCCCTCTACGGCCGCCAGGCCCAGGGCTTCGTGTGCGGGGCCCTGCCCCTGGCCCGGAGCCCGTTCTGATGCCCCCCGAGACGGCAGACCGCCAGGCCCTCGCCGATGCGGGCGACGCCCGCGTGCTCGGCGCGGCCGGCTACGTCCCCGGGACACGGCGCGCCGGGATGAAGGCAGCCCGGCGCGCCGCAGCCGGCATCGCCACCGAGCACCGCCGAAGGGGCCTGGCCCGCCAGGCCCAGGCCAACGCAGAGCAGCAACGAAGGCGGGAGGTGGCGTACCTGCCGGCAATGGGCGAGGCGGGCCCCGAGAGCCTGCGGTCCTGGCGGCGGCTGCGCATCGCCCCGCACCGGGCCACGAGCGAGGTCCTGGCGGTGGCCTACCCGTTCCTGGCCGAGGAGGGCCTCGGCTCCGCCGGGATGCTGATCGGCCAGGACGCCTGGTCGGGGGGCGCGTTCTGCTTCGACCCCTGGGTCCTGTACGAGGCCGGAGTCCTCACCAACCCCAACGTCTTCCTGGCCGGCCAGATCGGGCGGGGCAAGTCCATGCTGGGCAAGTCGATAGCGGCGCGCTGTGTCGCCTTCGGGCGCCGGGTGTACGTGCCCGGGGACCCCAAGGGCGAATGGAGCGCCGTCGCCCGAGGGCTGGGGGGCCAGGTGATCGAGCTCGGCGTTGGCCGGCCCGCCCGGCTCAATCCCCTCGACGAGGGACCCCGACCCACCGACGCCGACGAGGCGAGCTGGCGGGCCCAGGTGACCCAGCGCCGCCAGGCCCTACTCGCCGCCCTGGCCGAGGCCACCCTGGAACGGACGCTGGTGGCAGTGGAGCGGACCGCCCTCGACGCCGCCCTGGCCGATGCCGCAGGGCGAGGCCCTGTCCCGGTCCTGCCCGCGGTGGTAGACGCCCTCTTTGAACCGGGTTCGGCCTGGCGAGGCTCCAGCCTGGGCCAGCTCCGCCACGACGGCCGGGAGGTGGCCCACGCACTGTCCCGGCTCGTCTACGGGGACCTGGCCGGCCTGTTCGACGGCCCCTCCACGGTGCGCTTCGACGCCGGCCTGCCCATGGTGAGCCTGGACCTGTCCCACATAGGAGGATCGGACACCCTGCTCGGCCTGGTCATGACCTGTGCCGGCACGTGGATGGAAGCGGCGCTTCGCGATCCCGGCGGTGGACAGCGCCTCGTTGTCTACGACGAGGCGTGGAGGCTCATGGCCCAACCGAGCCTCTTGGCCCGCATGCAGGCCCACTGGAAGCTGAGCCGGGCCTGGGGTCTCGCCAACCTCATGGTCCTGCATCGCCTGTCCGATCTCGACGCCGTGGGTGACGCCGGCTCCGAGGCGCGTGGGCTGGCCCAGGGACTGCTCGGCGACACCGCCACCCGCATCCTCTACAACGAGCCCTTCGAGGAGGCCCAGGCGGCGGGCCGGGTGCTCGGGCTATCCTCGGTCGAGGTGTCCCAGCTTCCCGACCTGGGGCGGGGAGAGGGGCTCTGGCGGGTCAACGAGCGGGCATTCGTGGTCCGCCATGTGGTGACGCCCGGAGAGCTGGAGCTGTTCTCCACCGACGCCCGCATGCTCCGCAACCTCCGTGAGTTGGCGCCGGACGATGCACGATCGCGCACGGCCGGCATCTATTGACGTGATGACCACTGCCACCCACTGTGGCAACGACGTAGCGTCCCGGGAGCCCGCGACCGCCCTGGATCGCCGAATCGCGCGTCGGTCGCTGACGGCGGCGCAGGCGACGGAAGTTCCCGTCCGGCGTCAATATGCGCTTGCGTCGGTCGGGTACCGCCTACCCGTGGAGGCAAGAGGTACGTGGGCAAGCATTCTGATGACGAGCCGCCTCCCCTGGTGGGCTACAGAACCCGACTGAACCTCCAGACAGCTCCTTGGCGTGGCAGGCTGAGGGTGTGCTGGGGTCTCTCCCGCTCGTGGTGGTCGTCCTCGTACTAGCAGTGCTGTACGTCCGCTGTATCGTCTCGATGGTGCAGCGCAGCCGCCACACGAAGGCAGCCTGGGTCGTAAGACATCTCAAGCAGACGGGGACATACACCGTCAAGGTTGGGCCGTTCACCAGCATATGGACCCCGGAGCCTCCCTCGTCGGACGTGCGCTTACCGATGGGCTTCCAGCAGATGCCAGGTCGGGGTTCTCTCACATACTCGCTCGACCCGGAGAGCGAGACGGTCCGGCTTACGTGGCGCTCCAAAGGGGGGTCGCAGCGTGAATGGGTCGGTCCCGTCCCAGTCGTCGCGACGGTTGATTACCAAAGCTCGATGCACCGAGGGAAGATCACGGCCCTTCTTCTGGTCGTCGTTCTCGCAGCCGGTGGAGCAGTCTTAGGAGCCATTACAGGCTCAATCCTTGCGGGACTAGCGGGCGGCTTGGTAGCCGGCTACTTCGTGGGGTCCACCGTTGTGAGCGGCAGGCAGATGGAGGCCTTTCGGACCGCCTATGAGCGCCGCCGGAAGCAGGCGGGACCTGCGCCCAGTTCAGTGACAACTGGCGAGGTTCCTGGGAACAACGTGGCACCCGGTACGGGTCACTCAAGCTCGAAGCAGCGACGAGCTATGCGGGCGGTACTTGTCATCTATGGGTCGGTATTGACGCTGGGGTTCGTTCTCGGCTTCGTTCTGGTGAGCGGCTCCGGCGTGAAGCGGTTCCTATTCGGCGTGCTGGGCCTACTTCTCGCGATTGCCGTCATGTCTATCGCCAGTGGTCTGATCCGAATCGGCGCCGCTCGCAAGAAACCGAGGCATCCGGAGACTGGCAAGGCTTCGCTGAGCTAGCGCCGAACTTCCGATCCGGAGCACCCCCGCCGCGCCGCCACCCCGTGCTCTGGCAGCGCCTTAACGACGGCTCGGTGCCTGGCAGGAGGCGAGTGCTTCCACGCCTATCGCTGCGGCTGAACACCCAGGACAGGACTGGGACATACTGACGGTCATGGGCCCTCTGGGGAGGCGGGCGGTCGCCGGGATCGCGAGTTGTCTCCTGGCGGTGAGCGCGATTGTCCAGCCTGGCCCGGCTCGGGCCGGTTGAGTGCCGCGGAGTGGTGTAACGAGGTCGTCTGCGACGGTCTTCTCGTCAACCGTTGAGCTGATCGATGGTGCTGGTCAACTCGTGGGTGATTGATAACACAG
>JAJPHE010000026.1 GCA_021325435.1 Actinomycetota bacterium
AACACCTTCGTAATCGCCGCCGTCAACGTCGTCTTCCCATGATCAATATGACCCATCGTCCCAACGTTCAGATGCGGCTTGGAACGCTCGAACTTCTTCTTCGCCATCACGATTCTCCCGGTGTGCCTTCGCTGGAGGGTCTGGTTGCTGGCCGTCCCTGTCGGGGGGCCGGTAGCGGCGGTCGGACTCGAACCGACGACCACACGATTATGAGCCGTGTGCTCTAACCAACTGAGCTACGCCGCCAGGGCTCCGGCAGGCGCGCGCCGACGGAGCTACATCATGCGATCCTAGCCCCCCGGCCCGGCGGCCGGCACCGGCCGCCCCAGCACCCAGGCCACCGCCTGGCGCAGGTCGGAGGCGGTCCAGGACCCCTGGCCGGGGTGGGCCAGGTTGGCCAGGCCCTGGGAGTCGAGCAGCCGGCGCAGCCGGTCCGGGAGTCGGCCCCCCACGTCGGGAAGCCCCTCGGTGACGAAGCGCTCGTGGCCGGAGGCGTCCAGGACGACCAGCAGGTCCGAGTGGTCGACGTCGTAGGTGTAGGGGCGGCCGGTCTGCCAGTCGAGCCCGGGCGGCGACCCCTCGGGGACCTTCTGGTAGTAGGCGCCGAAGAAGCGCCAGAAGGCGGCCAGGGTGGGGGCGGGGGCGGTGAGCAGCGGCCAGTCGGTGCCGCTGAGCCTGGCGTAGGCGGCCAGGCGGGCGGGGTCGTCGCGCTCGGGGTCGACGGTGACCTCGACCAGGTCGACCTGGTGGGCGAGGCCGGCGGCGGCCAGGTCGTGGCGGAGGGTGAGGAACGCCCCGGTGGTGAGGGGGCACACCTCCTGGCACGAGGTGAGGAACGAGGCGAGCACCACCACGTGGCCGCGCAGCGACGCCAGGGCGAGGGGCCGGCCGTCCTCGTCAGTGAGGGCGGCGGTGGCGACGGACGGGTCGACGGGTCGGTCCTGGGTGAGCCCGACCGACGGGGCGGGGGGCGCCGGGCGGCCGTCCCCGCAGGCGGCCAGCAGGGCGGCGGCGACCAGTGCGGCGAGGAAGGCGGCGGGGAGCCGGGCCGCGGTCCTGGTCACCGAGGCGAACCTACCGAGGGGGGTGGGACCGAGCCAGTCGGCGCCACGCCGGGGCGGAGCTCGGTGGAGGTGGGAGCCCCCTGTCGGAATCGAACCGACGACACCAGCCTTACCATGGCTGTGCTCTGCCGACTGAGCTAAGGGGGCGGGCGACCCGACCGGGCCGCAAGGTCGGCATCTTACCCGGCGGTCAGCGGGCTCCTCCGCCGGCCCGGTCTCCGCTCGTAAGGTCGCGCGGTGCGGGTGCGGCTGGCGAAACACGACGACGACGAGGCGATCCGCCACATCTACAACCTCGAGGTGACCGGCTCGACGGTCACCTTCGACCTCGTCCCCCGCGACGCTGACGAGCAGCGCCGGTGGCTGGACGAGCACTCGGGTGCCCATCCGGCCGTGGTGGCCGAGGACGCCGGGGCCGTGGTCGGATTCGGGTCGCTCAGCCCCTACCGCTCCCGTCCCGCCTACTCGACGACGGTGGAGGACTCGGTCTACGTGCATCCCGACTGGCGGGGCCGGGGGGTGGGCCAGGCGGTCCTCGAGGAGCTGCTGCGTCTGGCCCAGTCGCACGGGTTCCACGCGGTGATGGCCCGCATCGTCGGCGGCCACGAGGCCTCCATCGGCCTCCACCGCTCGTGCGGGTTCGACGTCGTCGGCGTCGAGCGCGAGGTGGGGCGCAAGTTCGGCCGCTGGCTCGACGTGGTGCTGATGCAGCGCCTGATCGGCTGAGCGGTCCGGCGACCGCCGCGGTCAGCCCGGCGGCGACTCGACGGCCCGCCACAGGTACCAGGCGGCCACGCTGCGGTAGGGGCGGTACGGCTCCCCGAGGTCGGCGAGGGCCCGGGGGGCGGGTAGGTCCTCGTGGCCGTAGGCGATGGCGTACCCCTTGCGCACCCCGTAGTCGGTGGTGGGCCACACGTCGAGGCGGCCGAGGGTGAAGATGCAGAACATCTGGGCCGTCCACGGACCGATGCCCGGCAGGCGCGACAGGGTGGCCACCACCTCGTCGTCGGGTGAGGTCGCCACCGCCCCGAGGTCGAGCTCGCCGGAGGCGACGGCCCGGGCCAGGTTGGCGATGGTCGCCGCCTTGGCCCGCGACAGGCCGGCGCCCCGCAGGGCCTCGTCGCCGGCGCCGGCGACGGCCTCGGGGGTGAGCTCGCCGACCACGTCGAGCAGGCGGCGGTGGATGGCGGCGGCGGCCGAGCCGGCCAGCTGCTGGTAGAGGACCGATTCGGCCAGGGCGGAGAAGTAGGGCCCGGCGCCCCGGTCGCCCCGCCGGGCCGACGGGCGGCTGAGGGTGCAGGGGCCGTGCCGTCGGTACAGGGCGGCCATCACCCCGTCGACGGCGGCGACCTGCTCGGAGGCGGCGGCCAGGGCCCGGGCCGACGGGGGACGGGTGGAGGCCCGCCGGGCCGGCACGCCTAGTCGAGCTCGATGACGAGCGGGCGGCGGTAGGCGATCAGCTGGCGGACCCGGGCGATGATCGGCGGGGCCGGTATGGCGACCAGGACGGCCACGGCGAGGGCCACCGACCACAGGCTGGACCGGCCCAGCTGGCCGAGGAACAGGGTGCCGCCGGGAAAGCCGATGAAGGCGCCGACCATGGTCGTGGCGACCAGGGCGGTGCGCCAGCGGCCGAAGGCCACCGGGGCCAGCACCAGGATCCCCCAGGCCAGGTACCAGGGCTGCACCACCGGACCGAGCACGACCACGAGGAGCAGGCTGAGCCCGATGGCCTTGAGCTGGCCGATGCGGTCGCTGGCCAGAAGGAGGGCCACCGAGGCGCCGAGGGACACCGCCAGGCCGAGGGCGCGCATGATGGTGATGGCGCCGGTGACGCCGAGCCCCAGGCCGAGGAAGTGGGTGATGGTCCCCACCACCAGTCCGATCTCGGTGGGCGGGTCGGTCCACGACCGCACCACCCCGGGGGTGCCCAGGGCGCCGAGCCATCCCCAGCCGAGCCCGGAGGCGGCCGACAGGACGGCCATGACGGCGATGGCGAGCATGCCGGCGGACACCAGCGGCCGCATCCGCTCGCGCCACGGGGTGCCGTCGCCCAGCCAGTGCCAGCCGATGTAGACGACCCCGAGGGCGGCGGGGGCCTTCACCGCCGCGCCCAGGGTGCACACGATCACGCCGAGGACGGGCCGGTTGCGCTTGGCCAGGGCCAGCCCGGCCATGAGCAGCCCGATCATGAGGGCGTCGTTGTGGGCCCCGGCGATCAGGTGGAGGAGCACGACGGGGTTGAGGGCCCCGAGGGCGAACACGGTGGCGGCGTCGCGGCCGGTCCCCCGGGCGAGGGTCGGCAGGGAGGCGGCCGCCAGCACCACCCCCACCAGGGCCAGCAGCCGCAGGCCGACCACGGTGGCCAGCACGTGGTGGGCGGTGACGCTGGTGACGATGCCGTCGAGGGAGAGCCAGAGCGGACCGTAGGGGGCGGGGGCGTTGCGCCACAGGGGGTCGACCGAGTTCAGGTAGGGCCCCGGCCCCAGGGCGGAGGGCCCGTGGTGGTAGGGGCTGATCCCGTGGGTGACCATGGCCCCCTGGGCGGTGTAGCTGTAGATGTCCTTGCTGAACAGGGGCGGGGCGACCAGCAGCGGGATGACCCACAGCGAGCCCATGACGGCGATGGCCCGCACGGCGATGCCCGGGTGGCGGCTCAGCAGCGAGCAGGTCTCCAGCCACACCCGGAGGAGCAGGAACATGCCCCCGTAGGAGGCGACCAGCGACAGCAGCAGCCCCCGGCCGGGCGGCGTGGTCATCGAGGGGATGCCGAAGAACCAGGCCCCCGGGCTCTTGAAGGCGAAGACCGAGCTGTCCTGCGAGGCCCCGAAGGTGATGGCGATGGTCGCCACCAGGCCGAGCAGGGCCGGGCGGGCGAGGAGGGCTACGGGGTGGCGGGCCGCCTCCGGCTCGCCTACCGACTCGAGGGTAGGAGCCGCGGTGGACGCCCACCATCGCCGCAGCGCCGAAGGCGCGTCAGTATCGGCCGCCGCTCGCCACATGGGCGTAGACATTGCCAGAACCTGCGCCTCACCATGCAACTTTGGGGAGCTTTTTCCCGCGGAAATCGAATCGTCCCGGCGCTGAGGGGTGGCCCCGGCGTCGCCGGGGCCGGGGGCTTGGTGGGCCGGGAAGGATTCGAACCTCCGTAGGCTGAGCCGGCAGATTTACAGTCTGCTCCCTTTGGCCGCTCGGGCACCGACCCGCCGGGGCGAGGATAGCGTCTCGGTATGCCGAGTTTTGACGTGGTTTCCGAGGTCGACATGCAGGAAGTCCGCAACGCGGTCGACCAGGCCAGCCGCGAGGTCGCCACCCGGTTCGACTTCAAGGACACCGGATCGTCCATTGAGCTGGCGGGCAACCAGATCACCCTGCGGTCGGGGACCGAGGACCGGCTGAAAGCCGTCGTCCAGGTGCTGGAGGAGAAGCTGGTCCGTCGCGAGGTGTCGCTCAAGTCCCTCTCCTACGGAAAGGTGGAGGAGGCCAGCAAGGCCACGGTGCGCCAGACGGCCGACCTGACCGCCGGCATCTCCTCGGATCACGCCAAGCGCATTAACAAGCACATCAAGGACATGGGCCTCAAGGGCGTCTCATCCCAGACCCAGGGCGACCAGGTGCGGGTGACGGGCAAGAAGCGCGACGACCTGCAGGCGGTGATCGCCGCCCTCAAGGCGGAGGATTTCGGCATCCCCCTGCAGTTCCAGAACTTCCGCGACTGACCCCCGGGGGCCGGCCGGCTCAGACGTTCTGGCGCCACTCCCCGGCCCGCAGCCGGGCGATGCGCTCGTCGGTCGGCGGGTGGGTCATGAACAGGCTGGAGAAGTTGACCCGCCGCCCGCTTAGGGGGTTGACGATGAACATCGACGCCTCGGCCGGCTGCACGTTCATCGGCACCGCCCGCACGCCGGCTTCGATCTTGGCCAGGGCCCGGGCGAGGGGCTCGCCGTCGCCGATGAGTCGGGCGCCGGAGCGGTCGGCCTCGTACTCGCGGCTGCGGGTGACCGCCATCTGCAGGAGGAACGCCGCCATGGGGGCGAGGATGGCCATGGCGAGGGTGGCCACCAGCCCGACGACGCCGTTGCCCTCCTCCTCGCCGGCGCCGAACCAGAACATCATCCGGGAGATGAAGGTGATGCCCATGGCGATGGCCGCGGCCACCGACCCGATGAGGATGTCGCGGTTGCGCACGTGGGACAGCTCGTGGGCCAGGACCCCGCGCAGCTCGGCCCAGTCGAGGACCTGGAGGATCCCCTGGGTGACGGCCACGGCGGCGTGGTCGGGGCTGCGCCCGGTGGCGAAGGCGTTGGGCTGGAGGTCCGGGGTGACGTACAGCTTCGGCATGGGCATGCCGGCCCGCTCGGTCAGCTCGCGCACGACCTTGTAGTACTCGGGCATCTGGGCCTCGGTGACGGGCACGGCCCGGGCGGCCTTGATGGCGATGGTGTCGGAGAACCAGTACGAGCCCCCGGTGAACAACAGGGCGATGACGAGCCCGATGGCGGCTCCGCTGCCCCGGCCGATGGCCCCGCCGATGAGGACCATCAGGCCGCCGAGACCGGCCAGAAGGACGTAGGTCTTGATGGTGTTGCGGCTCATCTCGCTCGCTTCAACGTTACCGGGGCCGGTTTGGTTCCCGGCGCATCCGGGCTACTCGTAGTAGCCGGAGTGGATGTAGACGCAATGGATGCCCTCGTAGCGGAACATCTCGAGGTTGCGCCGGTCGTCCTCGAAGGCCAGCTTGGGCTCGATCCCCCGCCGGCGCAGGTCCTGCACCGTCATCTGCTTGAAGGAGCGGGCCGAGCGGTAGTCGCCGAAGTCGCGCATCACCAGCAGGTCCCAGCGCAGCTCGTAGCGGTGCAGCCAGGCGAGGGTCTGGGGTTGGACCCGGATGGGCCGGGCGGTGAGCATCACCGTGTGCAGGCTCGGCTCGAGCAGCTCGAGCAGGACCGCCACCTCCTCGATCAGGGGGTCGTCCCCGCAGGCGTCGAAGAAGGCGTCCCAGTCACCCCGGCCCGACTCGATGTAGTGCTGGCGGCTGGCGGCGTCGGACAGCACCCCGTCGAGGTCGAAGATCACGGCGGGGCCGGACACCGGCCCCCGCCTCCACCGCCAGTTGTCGGGATCGAAGAGGCTCACTCCTCGCCGGGGCTGGCCGCCGCCCGCCGGCGGATCTCTTCGACGACGGTGGGATCGGCGAGGGTGGTGGTGTCGCCGAGGTCGCGCCCGTCGGCCACGTCGCGCAGCAGGCGCCGCATGATCTTGCCGCTGCGGGTCTTGGGCAGGTCGTCGGTGAAGATGATCGTCTTGGGCCGGGCGATGGGCCCGATCCGCTGGGCGACGTGGCGGCGGAGCAGCTCACCGTGCTCGTCGCTCGGCTCATTGCCCGACTTGAGGGTCACGTAGGCGACGATCGCCTGGCCGGTGGTGGCGTCGTTGGCGCCCACGACCGCGGCCTCGGCGACGGTCGGGTGGTCGACCAGGGCCGACTCCACCTCGGTGGTCGACACCCGGTGCCCGGACACGTTCATCACGTCGTCCACCCGGCCCAGCAGCCAGAAGTAGCCCTCGTCGTCGAGCTTGGCCCCGTCCCCGGCGAAGTAGCGGCCGGGGAAGCGGCTCCAGTAGGTCTCCTGGTAGCGCTCGGGGTCGCCGTAGATGCCGCGCAGCATGCCGGGCCAGGGACGGGTGAGCGTCAGGTAGCCGCCGCCCTTCTTCACCGGCTGGCCCGAGTCGTCCACCACCTCGGCGGCCATCCCGGGCAGGGGGAAGGTGGCCGAGCCGGGCTTGAGCACGGTGGTGCCGGGCAGGGGCGAGATCATGATGCCGCCGGTTTCGGTCTGCCACCATGTGTCGACCACCGGGCAGCGCTCGCCGCCGATGTGGCGCCAGTACCACACCCACGCCTCGGGGTTGATGGGCTCGCCGACCGACCCGAGCAGCCGCAGGCTCGACATGTCGTGGGCCTCCGGATAGCTCGTCCCCCACTTCATGAAAGTGCGGATGGCGGTGGGGGCGGTGTAGAGGATGGTCACCCCGTAGCGCTCGACGATCGACCACCAGCGGTCGCGGTCGGGGTGGTCGGGCGTGCCCTCGTACATGACACTGGTGGCCCCGTTGGCCAGCGGCCCGTAGACGATGTAGCTGTGCCCGGTGACCCAGCCGATGTCCGCCGCACACCAGTAGACGTCGGTGTCGGGGTGCAGGTCGAACACGTAGCGGTGGGTGAAGGCGCAGTGCGTCAGGTAGCCGCCGGTCGTGTGCATGATGCCCTTGGGCTTGGCCGTGGTCCCCGACGTGTAGAGGAGATAGAGAAGGTCCTCGGAGTCCATGGGCTCCGGGGGGCAGTCGGGCGACGCCGAGGCCATCAGGTCGTGCCACCAGTGGTCGTGGCCTGCGGCCATGGTCACCTCGCCGCCGGTGCGGCGCACCACGACCACCGAGGTGATGGAGGGGGCCTCCTCCATGGCGACGTCGGCGTTGGCCTTGAGGGGCACGGCCGCGCCCCGGCGGTACCCGCCGTCGGCGGTGATCAGCACCTTGGCCTCGGCGTCGTTGATCCGGCCCCGCAGGGCGTCGGCCGAGAACCCTCCGAACACCACCGAATGGGGGGCGCCGACGCGGGCACAGGCCAGCATGGCCACCGGCAGCTCGGGGATCATCGGCATGTAGATGGCGACCCGGTCGCCCCGCGACACGCCGAGGCCCTTGAGCACGTTGGCGAAGCGGGCGACCTCGTCGAGCAGCTCGGCGTAGGTGATGGTGCGGGTGTCGCCCGGCTCGCCCTCCCAGTGGTAGGCGACCCGGTCTCCCCGCCCGGCCTCCACGTGGCGGTCGAGGCAGTTGGCTGAGACGTTCAGCTTGCCGCCCACGAACCACTTGGCGAACGGCAGGTCCCACTCGAGTGTCTTGCTCCAGGGCTCGATCCAGTCGAGCTGGCGGGCCTGGTCCTCCCAGAACCCCTGCCAGTCCTGGTCGGCGGCCCGGTGCAGCGAGTCGTCGGAGACCAGCGCCCCCCGACGGAAGCCGTCGGGCGGGGGGAAGGTGCGCTCCTCGAGGAAGTAGTCGCCGATGGCCCCTTCGTCGGGGCGGGCGGCCCCGCCGGTGTCGGCCATGTGGTTTGACCCCCTTGGAGTGGCGTCTGTGACCGGTGTCCGAGCCTAATGGGGGCGCGCCGGTAGCCTTCCAGCAGCCCATGGACTCATCGGTTTCTGACCTTCTGGAGGTCTCCGTCCCGGTGGGCGGCAGGGTGGTGGTGGTCAGCGATCTGCTGCTGACCGGAGAGGCCACGACCGCGTCCACGTCGGCCACCGCCGGACTGGCCCAGGCCGTGTCGGCGTGGGAAGGTCCCGGCGTCCTGGTCATCGCCGGCAACCTGCTCGACCTCCTGGCCGACGGCCGGGCCGGCGCCGCCCTCGACGCCCACCCGGGGCTGGCCTCCGCCGTGGCCGCCTTCGCCGCCGGGGCCGGTCGGAGGGTGGTGTGCGTTCCCGGCAGCCGCGACGGCCGGCTGGCGTGGGATGCCCGGGCGGCGGGTGCGGTGGCGTCGCGTCTCGGAGCCGAGCTCGCCCTCGCCGTCGATCTGCGGGTCGACACCGGGGCCGGTACCCGCCTGGTGAGGGTGGAGTCGGGCCGGCGCTTCGACCCCCGCCAGCAGGTCGACGATCCCCGCAACCCGGCCGAGACGCCGCTCGGCCACCACGTGCTGACCGAGGTGCTGCCCGCCCTGGGCGGGGCGTCGTGGCTGGCCGGGCGGGACCGGCTCACCGACCCCTCGGCCCTGCCCCGCTTCCTGGCCTCCCGCCTGTTCTACCGCCGGGTCGCCCGCTACGGCTGGTGGCTGCTGGTTCCTTTCGTCGTGGCTTTCGCCGTCAAGTTCCCCTTGAGCTACGCCCTGGTCACCCACCCGGGCCGCACTCTCGGGGGGTCGGGCTGGGAGCACCGGCTGGCCCTGATCGGGGCCACCTCCATCATCGACCTGGTGCTGGTGGTGGCGGCCCTGGCCCTGCTCGGCCGCCATACCCTCGCCGCTGTGCGCCGGGCCGCCCTCGGCGAGCCGGCGACGGCCATCAACACCGCCGCCCGTTCCGAGGCCCGGGCCCTGGTCACGTCCGGCCACGCCGGCCTGATCACCGGCCACACCCTTCGCCCCGAGCTGACCCATCTCGGTGCCGGGTTCTTCGCCAGCACCGGCGCCGCCGGCGAGGTGGTGGAGGAGCACCAGTCCTGGCTGTGGCTGCCGAGCGTCTTCCTGGCCCACCGCCTCCTGTCGTGGGTGGAGCTGGAGGCCGGCGCCGACCTCCACGTCCGGCTCCTGCACGCCCGCCTCGACCTGGCCGGCGCCACCGTGCTCGAGCGGGTGGCCGCCCGCCACCGGGCCGTGCGCGACCCCCACCCGGCCGTGGTGGCGACGTTCCCCCAGGGCGAGTCGTGGCCGCCGGAGGCAGACCCCGGGCTGCGGCTGCGGCGGGTCCGCCGCCTGGCGGCGGCGGCGATGGCCGTCGTCGGCCTGGTCGACCTGGTCTCCGCCGTCACCCCGCCCCTGCGCGACCGGTTGGAGATCCTGCGCGACGTGGTGCCCCTGGCCGCCTCACAGACGGCCGACGCCCTGGTGGCGCTGGTCGGCCTGGCCCTGCTCTTCTTGGCCCGGGGCATCCGTCGGGGTCAGCGCCAGGCGTGGACGGCGTCGCTGGCCCTGCTCGCCGGCTCGTCGGCCCTCCACCTGATCAAAGGCGTCGACCTCGAGGAGGCCGCCCTCAGCGTGGCCCTGGCCGCCTTTCTCCTCGTGCAGCGCCGGTCGTTCGCCGCCGCGTGGGACCGGCCCTCCTTGGCCCGGGGACTCGCCACCCTGGCCGGAGGGGCGGCGGCCACCTTCGCCGTCAGCGTCGCCGCCCTCGAGGTGACCCTGGCCGTCAACCGGCGCTGGGCGGTGCTGTCGCCCTGGCGGGCCGTCGAAGCGGTCGCCGGCCGGACGGTGGGCATCCGGCTGGTCGCCCTGCCCCACCGGGTCGACGAGTTCCTGACCCCGCCGCTGGTGGCGGTGACCATCGCCCTGGTGATCGCCGCCCTGTGGCTGTCGAGCCGCCCGGTCGTCCACCGCATGGCCCCGTCAGAGGCTTCCCTCGAGCGGGCCCGGGAGATCTTCGCCCGCCACGGCCGGGGCACCCTCGACTACTTCGCCCTCCGCTCGGACAAGCACTTCTTCTTCCACGGCGACACCGTCGTGGCCTACGCCATCTACGGCGGGGCGTGCATCGTCTCGCCCGACCCCATCGGGCCGCCGGCCGAGCGCGACGAGGTGTGGGCCGCGTTCCGCCGTCACGTCGACGCCCACGCCTGGCCCCTGGCGGTGCTGGGGGCGGGCGAGGACTGGCTGCCGGCCTACCGGGCCTCCGGCATGCACGACATGTACGTCGGGGACGAGGCGGTGGTCGACGTCACCCGCCTGTCGCTCGAGGGAGGCAAGAACAAGAGCCTGCGTCAGGCCGTCAACCGGATCGCCAAGTACGGCTACACCATCAGCTTCCACGACCCGGCCGACCTCGACGCCACCCTGCGGGCCCAGCTGGCCGAGGTGATGACCAAGAGCCGGCGGGGAGACGTCGAGCGGGGCTTCTCGATGACCCTGGGGCGGGCCTTCGACCCCGACGACCGCGGCCTGCTCCTCGCCGTGGCCCGCGACCAGACCGGCACGCCGGTCGCCTTCTGCCAGTACGTGCCGGCCCCCGGTATCGACGGCTACTCGCTCGACCTCATGCGCCGCGACGACGGCGACCACCCCAACGGGCTCACCGACTTCCTGGTGGTGGAGACAGCCCGCCACCTGCGGGAGACGGGCCGGCGGGGCCTGGGGCTCAACTTCGCCACCATGCGGGCCGTTCTGGCCGGCGAGTCGGGCGACAGCACCGCCCAGCGGGTCGAGCGTTGGATCCTGCGGCGGATGTCGGGGTCGATGCAGATCGAGTCGCTGTGGAAGTTCAACGCCAAGTTCGACCCCGACTGGCAGCCCCGCTACCTCGTCTACGACGCCCCCGAGCACCTGCTGCCAGTGGGCATGGCGGTGGCCCGGGCCGAGTCGGTGTGGGAGCTGCCGCTGATCGGGCGGTTCCTGGTGCCTTCCGGCGCCGGGAGCCAGGAGCCGGCGTCGTCCTAGAAGAGCAGGGTGGCCCGGTGGGCGAAATCGACGATGGGCCCGGGCACCAGGCCGAAGGCCACGGTGAACAGCGAGGCGAGGACGAGCACCAGCGCCGTGCCGGGCGGCAGGGCGACGCCCTCGGCCCGGCCGGCGGCCGGTAGCGGGTCGGAGTACATGAGCAGCACCACCCGCAGGTAGTAGAAGGCGCCGACGACGGCCGACAGGATGGCCAGGATGGCGAGGGGGTAGGAGCGGGCGTCGACGGCGGCGGCGATCACGTAGAACTTGCCCAGGAAGCCGGTGGTGAACGGGACGCCGGCCTGGGCCAGGAGCAACAGGGCGAACACGGCGGCGACGATGGGGCGCTCGCGGGCGAGGCCCCGGTAGTCGTCCAGCCGGTGGCGGGCGTCGCCGGTGCGCCCGACGAGAGTCACGACACCGAAGCTGCCGATGACCATGAAGGTGTAGACGAGCAGGTAGAACAGCGAGCCGGACAGCCCCGCCGCCGACGCCGCCGCCAGGCCGACCAGCACGAAGCCGGCGTGGTTGATCGACGAGTAGGCCAGCAGGCGCTTGATGTCGGTCTGCACCACGGCCAGCACCGCCCCCACCACCAGGGTGACGGCGGCGAGGACGGTGATGATCGGCTGCCAGTCGGCCCGCATCAGCCCGAAGGCGGAGAACAGCACCCGCAGCAACCCGGCGAAGCCGGCGGCCTTGGCCGCCGCCGCCATGTAGCCGGTGACCGGCGTGGGTGAGCCCTGGTAGACGTCGGGGCTCCAGGAGTGGAACGGCACGGCGGCGACCTTGAACCCGAGGCCGACGATGAGGAGGGCGAGGCCGCCGAGCAGCACCCCGTTGGAGACGAGCACGTTGCCGGCGAGGAAGGCGCCGATGCGGGCCAGGTTCGTCGAGCCGGTGGCGCCGTAGGTGAGGGCCACCCCGTAGAGGAAGATGGCCGACGAGAACGAGCCCAGCACGAAGTACTTGAGGGCGGCCTCGTGCGACTCTCGACGCCGGGCGTTGTAGCCGGCCAGCACGTAGAGGGCGATCGAAAGCGTCTCGAGCCCGAGGAACACGACGATCAGGTCGTTGGCGACCGACATGAACATGGCGCCGGCGGCCGACACCATGGCCAGCACGTAGAACTCGGGCCCGTCGAGACCCTCGCGCCGGAGGAAGTTGTCGGCGACCAGGGCGCCGAGGATGACGGCGATCGACAGCACCACGAGGAAGAACTCGCTGTAGCCGTCGACGGCTATGGCACCGGCGATGGTGGTGTGGGGGCCCCGCGAGTTGACCTGGTTCGACATGTACCAGGCGGCACCGAGGCTGGCGGCGCCGGCGGCGGCGGTGACGCCGGCCCACAAGCCGGCCGGGAAGGGCCGCGACGACAGCGAGGCGACCGTCATGACGATGATGGCCACGCCCAGCAGGATCAGCTCCGGCAGGATGGCGGTGTACTCGATGTGGGGGACGACGAACCCGCCGATGGCGGCGATCATGGCCGGGCTCCTTCCGCCACCGCCGGCGGGTACTGGCCGGTGACCTGGCCCACGTGGGCCACCACCCGGGTGGCCGACGGGTTGATCCGCTCGAAGAACGGCCGGGGGTAGACGCCGAGCAGGACGATCAGGAACACGAGGGGCGCCACGGCCGCCAGCTCGCGCCAACCCAGGTCGGCCACCGCCACACCGGCGGCGTGGGCGGTGGGCCGGCCGTGGAAGACCTGCTGGTAGGCCCAGAGGAAGACGAGGGCCGAAAGGACCATGCCGACGGCGGCCGCCACCGCCCACCAGCGATGGGTGAGGAAGGTGCCGAGGAGCATGACGAACTCGCCGACGAAGCCGTTGAGCCCGGGCACGCCGACGATCGACAGGGTTACGACGATGAACACGGCGGCCAGGATCGGGGTGCGGGCCTGCAGGCCGCCCATGGCGGTCAGCTGGCGGGTGCCGAGGCGGTCCACGACCATGCCGATGAGGAGGAACATGGCGGCCATCGACACGCCGTGGTTGACCATCTGGTACACGCCCCCGGAGATGCCCTGCGTCGTCAGCCCGAACAGGCCGACGACCACGACGCCGAGATCGGCCACCAGGGTGTAGGCGATCATCCGTTTGAGGTCGGTCTGCACCACGGCGACGAGGAAGCCGTAGACGATGCCGACGGCGCCGAGGGTGAGCATCAGCGGGGCCAGGTCGACCGACGCCCGGGGGAACAGCTCGATGCAGAAGCGGACCAGCCCGTAGGTGCCCAGGTTGAACAGCACGCCGGCGAGGACCATCGACCCGCCGGTGGGCGCCTCCACCTGGGCGTCGGGCAGCCAGGTGTGGAAGGGGAACACCGGGATCTTGACGGCGAAGGCGGCGGCGAAGCCGAGGAACAGCACCGCCCCGATGCCGGACGAGACGTGCTGGGCGGTGGTGTTGGCGATCAGGTCGAAGGTGACCACGCCGGTCGAGCGGGCGTCGATGAAGACCAGGGCCAGCATGGCGATGAGCATCAGGGCCGAGCCGGCGAAGGTGTAGATGAAGAACTTGATGGCGGCGTAGCTGCGGTTCTCGAAGCCCCACTTGCCGATCAGCATGTACATGGGGGGCAGGGTCAGCTCGAAGAACAGGAAGAAGAGGAACAGATCGAGCGACAGGAAGCTGCCCAGGCAGGCCGCCTCCAGCAACAGCATCCAGGCCATGTAGCCCTTCGGGTCCTCGCCCGTGCGGGGCCCGGCGATGGCCACGGGGAAGAGGACGGCGGTGACGGCCACCAGGAAGACGGAGATGCCGTCCACGCCGAGCTTCCACGACACCCCGAAGGCCGGGATCCACGAGTGGCTGACCACGAACTGGTAGCCGGGCTGGCCCGTCTCGAAGCGCACGGCCATGGCCAGGGCGAGCCCGAGGGTGACCAGCGAGGCGCCGATGCCGACCGCCTTGGCCAGCCCTGGGCGGCCCCGGGGCAGGAAGAAGAGGAGCACGGCGGCGATGGCCGGGGCGATGACGATCGCCGGCAGGATGGGGAATGGGAACCCGCCGCTGGCGGTGCTCACCGGTATCACGAGCCGGCCCTCGAGAGCATGAAGCCGAGGATGACCACGGTGCCGGCCGCGATTCCGAGGGCGTAGTTGCGCACGTAGCCGGTCTGGGCCCGTCGCAGCACGGTGCCCCCGCCCCGGGCCAGGGCGGCCACCCCGTTGACGGTCCCGTCGATGACCCGGTTGTCGACGGCGGCGGCGAGGAAGCGCGACATCGCTCCCCCGCCCGAGGTGAACACCCGCGAGTAGAAGTCGTCGGCGTAGTAGTTGTTGGCCAGCAGCGCCGGCTCAAGCTCGGGCCGGCGCCAGTTGCGCCACCACAGCCCCCGGGCCAGGGCGATGCCGGACAGGGCGACGACCAGGGTGGCGAGCAGGAGCCCGACCTTGAGCCCGGCCGACTGGTAGGCCAGGTTGGTCTGGTGGCCGACGACCGGGTCGAGCCAGTGGTCGAGGAACTCGAGGTTGAGGAACGGCAGGTCGAGCAGGCCACCGACCACCGACAGGCCGGCCAGCACGATGAGCGGCACGGTCATGATCCACGGGCCCTCGTGGGGCTCGCCCGCATGGTCGCCGTGGCCTCCCTGGGTCTCTCCGGCGGGGCGCTCCGCCGAGTGGCCCGGCGTCGGGGATCCCCCGGGGCGGGCGGTCTCCCAGCGGGCCTGGCCGGTGAAGGTGAGGACCATGAGGCGGGTCATGTAGTAGGCGGTGAGCAGCACGGTGACCACGCCGATGGCCCACAGGATCGGGCTCTTTCCGTAGGCGGCGCCCAGGATGGCGTCTTTGGACCAGAACCCGCAGAACGGCGGGATCCCCGAGATGGCCAGCCAGGCCACGGCGAAGGTGCCGGCCGTCACCGGCAGCACCTTGGCCAGCCCCCCCATCCGCTTCATGTCCTGCTCGTTGTTGAGGGCGTGGATGACCGACCCGGCGGCGAGGAAGAGCAGGGCCTTGAAGAAGGCGTGGCTGACCATGTGGAAGGTGGCGGCCCCGTAGGCGGTGGCCCCCACGCCGAGGAACATGTAGCCAAGCTGGGAGATCGTCGAATAGGCCAGCACCCGTTTGATGTCGTCCTGGGCGCAGGCCACCGTGGCCGCCACCAAGGCGGTGACGGCGCCGAGGGCGGCGATGATGGTCAGGCTCACCGGGGTGAGGTGCAGGATCGGCGAGGCCCGGGTCATGAGGAACACGCCGGCGGTGACCATGGTGGCGGCGTGGATGAGGGCGGACACCGGGGTGGGGCCCTCCATGGCGTCGGGGAGCCACACCCACAGCGGCAGCTGGGCCGACTTGCCCACCGCCCCGGCCAGCAGCAGCAGGGCCACAGCCGTCGCCCACCCGCCGCTCACCCCGCCCAGATGGGAGAACACGCCCCGGTAGTCGAGAGTGCCGGTCCGCGAGAAGATCAGGAACAGGGCGATGACGAAGCCGAAGTCCCCGATGCGGTTGACGATGAACGCCTTCTTGCCGGCGCTGGCGGCGGTGTCGCGGTCGAACCAGAAGGCGATGAGCAGATACGAGCAGGTGCCCACCCCCTCCCAGCCGAGGAACGTGAACAGGAAGTTGTTCGACAGGACCAGGGCGAGCATCGAGAAGACGAACAGGTTCAGGTAGACGAAGAACTTCCTGAACTGGGGGTCGGCCTTCATGTAGCTGATGGAGTACAGGTGGATGAGGGTGCTCACGCCGGTGACGAACAGGGCCATGGTGATCGACAGTGGGTCGAGGAGGACCCCGACGTTCACCTGGAACCCGCCGACCGGTATCCAGCGGTAGTACACCTGCTCGACCGAGCGGTGGGCCGAGTCGTGGCCGACCAGGGCGGCGAAGACCAGCACCGACGCCACGAAGGAGCCGGCGACGGCGGCGGTGGCCAGCCAGCCGGCGGCGGGGTCGCCCAGCCGGCGCCCGCTGAAGGTGAGAACGGCGAAGCCGACGAGGGGCAGCAGCAGGATCGCCGGGGCGGCGTGGATCATGTTCCGGTCAGCCCTTCAGGACGTTGAGGTCGTCGGCGGTGGCGTCCGCCCGTCGACGGAAGATGGCGACGATGATGCCGAGGCCGACCACGACCTCGGCCGCCGCCACCACCAGCACGAAGAAGACCAGCGACTGGCCCCCGATGTCGTTGAGCATCCGGCTGAATGTGACGAAGGTCAGGTTGGCGGCGTTGAGCATCAGCTCGATGCACATGAACATCACCAGCACGTTGCGCCGGACCAGCAGCCCGATGCCACCGATGGTGAACAGCACGGCCGCCAGGACGAGGTAGTAGGAGCCGTCGAGGCTCACCGCGACGCCACCTCCTCATCGGCCAGCGGCTCTCCGTCGACCGCTCTGACCCCGTCGCCGGGGCCCACGGGGACATCGAGGTCCTCGGTGGGCAACGCCTCGGGCGGCACTCCCCGCACCGGCCGGCGGGCGAGGACGACGGCGCCGATGACGGCGATGATCAGCAGCGCCGAGGTCAGCTCGAAGGGCAGCAGGTAGGTGGTGAAGATCGATCGGGCCAGCTTCTCGACGTTGGACCCCGGCCCGGTGGTGGGGCCGACGGAAGAGGCGGCGCCCGTCGCCCAGGTGCGCACCCGGGCCAGGGCGAGGACCTCGCCCAGGCCGGCCAGGCCGACGATGAGGGCGAGGGGGCGTTGGGCCCGCAGAGGCTCGCCCCCGAGGGTCTCCTGGCGGTCGACGCCGAGCAGCATGATCACGAACAGGAACAGCACCACGATGGCGCCGGCGTACACGATCACCTGAACGGCGGCGAGGAACTGGGCGTCCTGCTCGACGAAGAGGATGGCCACGCCGAACAGGGTCAG
>JAJPHE010000065.1 GCA_021325435.1 Actinomycetota bacterium
ACTGCTGCCTCCCGTAGGAGTCTGGGCCGTGTCTCAGTCCCAGTGTGGCTGGTCGTCCTCTCAGACCAGCTACCCGTCGACGCCTTGGTGGGCCGTTACCCCACCAACAAGCTGATAGGCCGCGAGCCCCTCCCGAAGCGGAATCCATTTCCTCACCAGGCCATGCGACCCGGTGAGGGTATCCGGTATTAGCACCGGTTTCCCGGTGTTATCCCGGTCTTCGGGGCAGGTTGCTCACGTGTTACGCACCCGTTCGCCACTAGGTCTTCCCTGGTGTTGCCACCAGTTGGACCTCGTTCGACTTGCATGTGTTAAGCACGCCGCCAGCGTTCGTCCTGAGCCAGGATCAAACTCTCCATCGAGATCTGCGGCCGGCCCGAGGGCCGTCCGGAAGATCAGGAGAGCCGGCTTCCGGGGCACTGACCCCTTCGGCCGACCGTCACGGAACGTGTCCGTGACCCCACTCAGAACAGACGTTGTCCGTTCTCAGTGCATTGACTTTGCGACCTGTTCCTGCCACTGGGTGGCAAGCCGGTCGCCCGCACTGGCTTTTGGCTCTCTCTGTTCCGTTGTCAAGGAGCTGCTCGGTGGGAAACGCCGACCCCAAGAGGCCGTCGTCGGAACCACCGCCGGGCTCCGGACACCACGGCAAAGCTGCCGGGGGGCCGAAGCCTCGGGTGTGCCCCGGGTGCGCACAAGGCGCCGCCAGGGCGGAGAGAAACCTTACCACGGCCCCGGCGGCCGTCAAGCGGGGTCGCGGGCCCCCGCCGGCCGCCTACGCCGAGCGCCGGAGCGGTGGGCCGACACGTGGGGGTCGTCGGGCACCCACCACCGCCAGGCAACCTCGGCCGCCACGTTGATCCCCACCCGGGGCCCTGCCGCCGGAGCCTCGGGCGGAGGGGTGCCGTCGTCGAGGACCGTGACCCCGCGGTCGGCGGTGACCAGGTCGGCCCCGTCGTGGCGGCGGTCGATGCCCAGGGCCTGGCAGAGGCGGGCCGGGCCCCGGCACAGGTCGCGTTCCGAGCGGGCGGCGGGGCGGGCCGCCCGCATCTCTGCCAGCCCCTCCAGGGGGGCGAGGGCCCGCAGCAGCACGGCCTGGGCCACCCCCTCGGGCATGCACACGGCGTTGGCGCACCAGTGCATTCCGTAGGTGAAGTACACGTAGAGGTGCCCGGGCGGCCCGAACATGGTGCGGTTGCGGGCGGTCGGGCCCCGGTAGGCGTGGGAGGCCGGGTCTTCGCCGCCCCGGTAGGCCTCCACCTCGACGATCCGGCCCCGCACGGCCCCCGATGCCAGCACTTTGTTGAGCAGCTCGGGCCCGACCACCAGTGAGTCACGCCGGTAGAAGGAACGGGGCAGCGGCCGGGGGCGCCGGGGCGGCATGCCGCGGGGTCAGTCGGGCAGGCGGGCGGAGTCGACCGACAGGCGCTGGCGGAACCTGACCAGCTGGTCGGCGACCGGGGCCGGCCCGGCTCCTCCCGGGGTGGTGCGCCGGGCCACGGCCGTGCCCGGCTCGAGGAGGACGAGGGCCTCGGTGCCGAGGGCCGGGTGGGCCTCCACCAGCTCGGCCAGCGGCACCCGGCGCTCCACCGACGCCCGCACCAGGGCGCCCACGATGGAGTGGGCCTCGCGGAACGGCGTCCCCCGGCCGACCAGCCACTCGGCCAGGTCGACCGCCGCGCTCGACTCGGTGTCGGCCGCCACCCTCATGCGGCCCAGGTCGAAGGTGGCGGTGGAGATGAGCCCGGTGATGGCCTCGATGGCCCGCCCCACCTGGTCGATGCCGTCGAACAGCGGCTCCTTGTCCTCCTGCAGGTCACGGTTGTAGGCGAGGGGCAGGCCCTTGAGGACCGCCAACAGGCCGGTGAGGTTGCCGATCAGCCGGCCGGCCTTGCCCCGGGCCAGCTCGGCGACGTCGGGGTTCTTCTTCTGGGGGAGCATCGAGCTGCCGGTGGCGTAGGCGTCGTCGAGCTGCAGGAACCCGAACTCCTCGGTCGACCACAGCACGATCTCCTCGCCGATACGCGACAGGTGCACGGCGAGGAGGGTCAGGTCGAACAACGCCTCGGCGACGAAGTCGCGATCGCTGACGGCGTCGAGGGAGTTCTCGAAACGCGAGGAGAACCCGAGGTCGCTGGCCACGCCGTCAGGGTCGAGCGCCAGCGACGAGCCGGCGAGGGCCCCGGCCCCGAGGGGGCTCACGTCGAGCCGGGCCACGGTGGCGCACAGCCGGTCGACGTCGCGCGCCAGCGCCCAGCCGTGGGCCAGGAGATGGTGGGCGAGCAGCACCGGCTGGGCCCGCTGCATGTGGGTGTAGCCGGGTAGGTAGGCGTCCTCCGCCTCCTCGGCTCGGCGGCCCAGCACCTCCTGGAGGGCGAGCACCCGTCGGGCCATGGCGGTCAGCTCGCGCCTGGTGTACAGGCGCAGGTCGGTGGCCACCTGATCGTTGCGACTCCGCCCGGTATGAAGCTTGGCGCCGACGGAACCGACCAGCTCGGTGACCCGCCGCTCCACCGCCGTGTGGATGTCCTCGTCAGTGGCGGCGAAGGCGAACGTGCCGTCGGCCAGCTCCTGGCCGACCCGGTCGAGGGCGGCGAGGAGCACGTCGAGCTCCTCGTTGGTCAGGACGCCGGCGCGGGCGAGGCCGCGCACGTGGGCTCGCGACGCGGTCAGGTCGTCGCCGGCCAGCCGCCGGTCGAACGAGAGGCTCTCGGTGAAGGCGACCAGGGCGTCGGCCGGCAGCTGGTCGCCGAAGCGCCCCTCGCCCCAGAGCGTGCGCAGTCGGCCCGCCGTGTCGTCGGCCACCCTACGGATTCCTCCGCGCCTGGCGGGCGGCCCACGTCTCCACCCCGAGGCCCCAAAGGCGCACGAAGCCGTCGGCGTCGGCGTGGCGGAAGGCGTCGGCCGCCTCGTAGGTGGCGAGCGAGTAGTCGTAGAGCCCGACCTCGCTGCGGCGCCCGGCGACGAAGCAGCGGCCGGGCATCTCGCAGCGCAGTCTCACCTCGCCGGTGACGAACTCCTGGCTCTTCTCGACGAAGGCGTCGAGGGCCTGCTTGAGCGGCGAGTACCACAGCCCGTCGTAGACCAGCTCGGCGTAGCGCGGCTCGAGGCGGGACTTTTCGTGGGCGAGGTCTCGCTCGAGGGTCAGGTCCTCGAGGTCGGCGTGGGCCATGAGGAGGGCGAGGGATCCGGGGCACTCGTACACCTCGCGGCTCTTGATCCCTACCCGGCGGTTCTCGACCATGTCGAGGCGGCCCCACCCGTACCCGCCGACGATTCTCGTCACCTCCCCGATCAGCTGGTCGAGGGGCAGCGGCTTGTCGTCCAGAGCCACCGGAACGCCCTGCTCGAAGCGGATGACCACTTCGACGGGGTCCGACGCCGTGGGGGTGGTCAGCTCGAAGACCTCTTCGGGCGGCTGAGCCCAGGGGTCCTCGAGGATGCCGCACTCGATGGTGCGGCCCCACAGGTTCTGGTCGATGGAGTACGGGCTCTTCTTGGTGACGGTGATCGGTATCCCGTGCTGCTGGGCGTATTCGATCGACTGCTCACGGGTGAGCCCCCAGGTGCGGACCGGGGCGATGACCTCGAGGTCGGGGGCCAGCGCCCGGGTGGAAACCTCGAAGCGGACCTGGTCGTTGCCCTTGCCCGTGCAGCCGTGGGAGACGGCGTCGGCCCCGTGCTGGCGGGCGGCGGCCACCAGGTGCTTCACGATCAGCGGGCGCGACAGGGCCGACACCAGCGGGTACTTCCCCTCGTACTTGGCGTTGGCCCGCAGGGCCGGAACGACGAAGTCGCGGGCGTACTCCTGTTTGGCGTCGACCACCACCGCCTCGGCGGCTCCGGCCGCCAGGGCCCGCTGGCGGATGGCTTCGAAGTCACCACCCTGCCCGACGTCGACGGCTACCGCGATCACCTCGACGCCCATCTCCTCCATGAGCCAGCGCACGGCCACGGACGTGTCCAGACCGCCGCTGTAGGCGAGAACGACCCTCTTCGGCACGGAAGCTCCTAGTCGATGTTGGCGCCCGCCGGCGTGGTCGTCGGTCGGGACAGGGTGGGTGTGGTCAATCCTTCAGGCCGGCCAGGGACGAGAGCTGCTCGGCGAGCCGGCCTCCTCCGAGCGATTCGGCCGCCACGACCAGCACGGTGTCGTCGCCGGCCACGGTGCCGACGACACCGCCCAGTCCCGACCGGTCGAGGGCCGAGCCGACGACGTGGGCCGAGCCGGGCGGCGTTCGCAGCACCACCAGGTTGGCGGAGTGGCCGACCTCGACCACCCAGTCGCCCAGGACCCGCTTCAGATGGTCGTCGGGGGCCACCCGGTCCTTGGCCACCTCGGGGATGGCATAGACCGTCTCGCCGCCCGGCACCCTGACCTTCACCGCCCCGAGCTCGTCGAGGTCCCGCGACACGGTGGCCTGGGTGGCGACGACCCCTTCGGCCGCCAGGATGTCGACCAGCTCGGCCTGGCTCGTGACCGCCCGGTGTTCGAGGATCCGCGAGATCCGGTGCTGGCGCTGGTTCTTGGCCGCTCTCACCGGGGCCCGTCCTGCATCAGCCAGGCCAACAGGCCCCGGGCGGCGTGCATCCGGTTGGTGGCCTGCTGCCAGACCCGGCTCCGGGGCCCGTCGACGACGTCGGCGGCGATCTCCTCGCCCCGGTGGGCGGGCAGGCAGTGCAGGACTATGGCGTCGGGGCCGGCTCCGGCCAACAGGTGACGATCGACGGTGTAGCCGGCGAAGGCGTCACGTCGGGCCTGCTGCTCCTCCTCCTGGCCCATCGAGGTCCACACGTCGGTGTAGACGACGTCCGCTCCCTTCACCGCTTGGGCGGGCTGGTCGGTCAGCACCAGGTCCCCGCCCAGGGCGCGGACGGCGTCGAGGTCGGCGTCCGAGAGGGTGTGGCCGGCCGGGGAGGCGACCCGGCAGCGGGCGCCGGCCAGCGCCGCCGCCTTGGTCAGGGAGCGGCAGACGTTGTTGCCGTCGCCCACGTAGGCGATGGTGACGTCGCGGGTGGTGCCGAGGCACTGCCGGATGGTCAACAGGTCGGCCAGGGCCTGGCACGGGTGGGCCAGATCCGACAGGAGGTTGACCACCGGAACCGCCTGCCCGGCCCGGTCGATGGCGGCGGCCATCCGCTCGAGGGTCGGGTGGCGGGCCACCCGGGCGCAGATCACCGCGTGGTACCCGGCCAGCACCCGGGCGACGTCCTCGGCCGGCTCGCGCCTGTCCAGGCCCACCTCCGATCCGCTGATGGTCACCGGATGACCGCCGAGCTGCACCACCGCCATCTCGGTGGCGTTGCGGGTCCGGTTGGAGGGGTGCTCGAAGATGAGGGCGACGCCCCGGCCGGCCAGGACGGGCGGCGGCTTGTCCTCGGCCAGGTCGAGAACGACCTCGAGCTCCTGGGCCGAAAGGTCGTCGACGTCGAGGAAGTGGCGGGTCACCCGTCCTCCCGGGCGGTGACGGCGTCGAGCGAGGCCTGGAGGAT
>JAJPHE010000078.1 GCA_021325435.1 Actinomycetota bacterium
CATACCGACCCCGACACCGGGGCCATCGACGCCAATGCCCGTCTGGTGCCCGGCATCCGGGCCGCCAACCAGGCCGGGCTCGTGAACTACCAGACCTCCCTGGCCGATGCCGCCGCCGCCGAACAGCTGTCCTCGGCCGATCTCGGCTTTCCCGTCACCAGCCATCTGCTGCGCAAGAGCGCCGCCACTGACCTGGCCTGGGCGGTCGGCCTCGACGACCACGTCCGCCGCCGGTTCATGGGGCATCGGGCTGGCGACGACGTCTACGGGCGCATCTACACCCTCGACCACCCCGACGTCGCCCCGCTCCGCCAGGTCGCCCGCATCCTCGACTCCAACATCGAAAACACCATCGGCAGCCTCCTGGTCCCCACCACCCGCAAGATCCGCTGGGGACCCGACAATCCCCTCCGTTCCCGGGTCGACCACGTCGATGCCACCCTGGCCGCGGCGGGATGGCAGGTCGAGCCGGGCGATCCCGAGGACCCGCTCTGCGACACGAATCGGGTCGCCGAAGAGCTCGGCGTCTATCCGAACACAGCCCGGCGGTGGATGGCCGACGGCACCCTGCCCACCGTCGTCGCCCCCGATGACACCGGCGTGCCCCGGAGGTGGGTGCGCCTCTCCGACGTGTGGGGCCACCGCGACCGGCTGGCCGGACGGGTGGTGCTGCCCGACGTCGCCGAGGCTCTCGGGCTGCGCTACCACGAGGCCTACCACCTTCTCCGCCGACTGGACCTCGGCCTGGAGCAGCGCCCGGCCACCGGCGAGTACGAGCTGACCCCCGAAGCCGTGGCGGCCCTGCGGGCCGAGACAGAGCGCACCTGGGCACTGCACCGGAGATCAATGAAGCTGGCCGCCGCCGCCCGCCAGCTCGGCATGGCGGCCAGCACGGCAGGGCTGCTGGCCAAGAAGGGTGAACTTGAGGTCGACCCCGAGACCGATACCAGCGGCGCTCGGTTCGTCAGCCGGGCCTCCGTCGAGGCCGCCTGGATGGCCCGCCAGGAGCGCCGCAAGCCCAGAACCGCGCAGGCGGCGGTGCCGGTGGCCGAGGTCGCCCGCTTCACGGGGCACTCCACCACCGAACTGGTCGACCTCGTCAAAGCCGGCGTTCTGGAACAGATGCCCGGTCGGGGCCGGGTACTGCTCACCGCTCCCAGCCTCCGAGACTGGATGGCCGACCGTCCCGAACAGAAGGCGGAGTAACCCTCCCCCGCCCGGTAACCCCCTTCACGGAACCTGCGGTCCTCTTCAGGCGGCCAATGGCCGCTGCGGCCGAAACTGGAAGACCTGCCCATAGCGCAGGACGGCGGCGACACTCCACCAGCGGGAGCTGTCTCGACATGAGCGCGGCCCCGTGAGGGCCGCGGAAGCAACCGCCCAGACCACGTGGAAGCGCTTTTAGTAGCCGCTGCCGACGGTCACGGTGAGCGTGTCGGGATTGGCGGCGCCCTCTAGGACCGACAGCGCGAGTGACGAGATGCGTTCGCTGGAAGCGGACGCAGATATTTAATTAAACCCCGATTCTTCACTCGGCTCGCTTGTCGGGTAATTGCAAGGGGCGGAGACCACGGCAGTATCCGTGGATCTGGCGATTGGGCGTCGGCGATGTCCGCGGCGCCGGGATGCGGAGAGTCTCGGGTGCTGGAGACGACTTTCGAGCGCGACGAACCCAGGCGGTGCCGACATCGACGGACGTAAGGCCGCTCACCTGATCACGGCTATGCGTTCATAGGCGGCCAGGAGCTCGGGGGCAGTCGGCCAACCATCGAGGATGCGCACGATCCGCCGGCGGGCCTTGCTGATGACTCGGGCCGGGCTGTGCCAGAGGGCCCAGCGCAGGGTCTTGGGCTCGGCCTTGGCCAAGGCGCCGGAGAGACAGAGGAGCTGGAACCAGCGCACCAGGGCGTCCGCGAAGCAAACCAGGCCCAGCCAGGCCCGGTTGGCGTCGAGGTCGACGAAGGGGAAGCGCTCGGCGCCGGAGGCCTTTAGCCGACGGATGTGGTCCTCGACGTGGGCATGGGCCCGCATGTCGGCGTCAAGCACGGCCGGGTCGGGATCGACCGCATCGGTGTAGTGACCCCAGTAGCGGAACTCCAGGTCGGGAAAGAGACTGGTCTGGGCCCCGGGGTGGAGGGGCTCTCGGCGCAGGATGAGCCGAGTGCCCCAGGGCCAGGCCGACAGGTCCACCAGGTCCGTGATCTCGGTGACCACGGCGCCGTCGCGCTCGGAGCCGTCCTGGGCCAGGGCGGGGAACCATTGCCGGGTCCCGTCGATGAGGTCGCAGATCGCCCGCTGTATCTGGGCATTGGTGCGGGCCACCACCGAAAAGCCGATGTTGCGATCCCGGAACTCGCCGGCCAGGCGGGGACTGCCTCCGGCCGAGTCCGCCCTCACCCGCAACGCCCGGCGCACCAGGCCCGGATCGTCACCGCGACGATGCCCGGCGGCGATGGCCTCGGGCAGTTGGCCCACGGCCTGGTCCAGCACCGCCAGTTGGTCGGCGATGTCATTGGCGGTGGCGTTGCCCGGGCGCAGCATGGCGCCGAGGGCCTCACCGGTGGCATCGGCGAAGCAGAACATGGGCGAGAAGCCGAAGCCACCCTTGTAGGTCGAGTCCGTCCCCACCTTGTTCTCGGAATGGATCTGGACCAAGGAGGCGTCCAGGTCCAGGATGACCGGGGCCACACCGGTGGTGGCCGAGGATCTCTTCCACACCTGAGATCTCACCTCCGCCACCGCTGACCAGCAGCGGCTGAGGGTCTCCGGGTCGATGGAGCGCAGCAGACGATAAAGGGTGGAGTCCGAGGCCACGTGGCCAAACAGGCCGGGCTGGGCCCGGAGGCGTTCGATGTCGGTGCAGGCCTCGCCCCCTCCGGTGAGCATCAGCATGGCCTGGACCAGCACCTTGCCCCGGTCGTGGACGACCGCGCCGGCCGGGATAGCCCCGGACAGGGCGGCGCCGAGTCCCATCCGGTCGGCGAAGGTCCCCAGGGCGTGCAGGCCTACATGGGCCACGACACCCTCTCCGCCCCGTTCCACAATCACCGATGCGGCGCTGTTAGCGTTCACCTGAGAAGTGCCCTCCTGGTTGGGTTACCTGCAGCCTTCGCAAGCGCAGTTTCGCCCGGCAGGAGGGCCTCTTCGCGGATGCGCGCCCTTCAGGTCAAGGAGAGGCGTGAATAATCGGGGTTAACAGTGCGCTCAGTCAGGGAGCCGGTGCTGGGCGGAGCGTCGCGACGCTCACATGCGGCCAAGTGATGCCGTTGAAGTTGAGCAGCACGGTCTGGCTGTACTGCAGCAGGTCGGGCTTGTCCGATCCTTGAGTGGTTTGCAGCCAGAACGTCGAGGTCACCCGGGCGGCAACAGCGTTGGGACCGCCCGGCCCTCCTTGGAGAAAGGCGGTGTTGACCACGCCCCCGCCGAGGACGGGTGTGCTGTCATCGGTGGAGACTTGAAGCGCGACCGTTGATGCGATGTTCAGACCGGCCGCGGCGGCGGCGAGGACGCTGTTGGGGTTGTTGAGCATGTCCTGGGTGACGCCGTTGAGGCCCGGGCCGCTGGTACGGAAGTTGCTCTGAGAGCTGAGTGTCTGCTCCGGGAATGGGCTCAAGGCTGCCGGGTTCCCGATGGGGAAGGGGGTGATGCTGGCTGCTGGGATGGCGGGCGGCCCGGCGGCGGGCGGGTTGGCGACGCCTTGGGCGAGGATCGAGGTGCCATGGGGGATGGTGGCCAGCCGAGCGATCGTGGCAGGCAGAGAGGGGTCGGTGGTGGCGGGGATGTTGAGCCACAGGCCAGGCTCTACGTGAAGCCCGGCGTTGAGATTCGAATCGCTGACCTGCTGGAGGTAACGCAGCCCGGTCATTGTCAGGTCTGCTTGCAGCAGTCCCCGGTTGGGGATATCGCCGGGAATCACGTCGAAGTCGAGGGTCTCGGCCGTGACATTGATCTCAAGGAAGCGGTCGCTCCCCGCCGTCGGCTGCGTCGGGCGCCAGATGACGTTCAAGCCGGTTCCCGCCCACCTGCCGATCAGGCCTTCCAGGAGTCCAAGGCCCGGGTTCGGGCCCGGCGGTGGCGGCGGCACGGGTGTCGGCGGCGGAGCGGGGGTCGGCGCTGGTGGCGTGGGCTGGTACGAGAAGGTCGCGTTGATCTGCATCGGGGGCTCCAATCGGATCGGCGAACGGCGTCGGGAGTGTTGAGTCGATAGTCGCGCTCGGGTGTGACAGCCACGGATCCGGCGGAAGGTGTCAGGGCCGGTGAGACACCGCTTGCTCAGATGACGGCAGCCAGCGGCATCTCCTCCTCGGGAGGGTTGATCCATGCTGCCTCAGGCAGCCGGGGAGCGCACGGGGGACGGCCGAAGCGCTCCGGATGGGCGGCGTAGGCGGCGTCGAGGACCACCTGGCGGGCAGCCCGGACGGCCTCAGCCCGGCCGAAATGGACGTCGGAGGGGGTGTGCAGTGCGATGCCGGAGTGGCGGTGCTCGAGGTTGTAGTAGCCGAAGAAGTCCCCGCAGAAGACCCGGGCGGCGCCGATGTGGTTGAAGCGTCGGGGGAAGGCCGGGGCGTGCTTGAGGGTCTTGAAGGCGGACTCCGAGTAGGGGTTGTCGTTGGACACGTGCGGGCGGGAGTGGCTCTGGAGCACACCCAGGTCGGCCAACAGCTGGGTGACGGTCTTGGAGGTCATCGAGCTGCCCCGATCGGCGTGGATGGTGAGCTGGCCCGCCCCGACCCCGTGTTCGAAGATGGCCCCGGCGATGAGCTCCTCGGCCAGCCGAGCCGACTCCCGGGGGGCCACCAGCCAGCCCACGACGTAGCGGCTGAACACGTCCAAGATGACGTAGAGGTAGTACCAGGTCCACTTGTAGGGCCCGGCCAGCTTGGTGATGTCCCAGGACCA
>JAJPHE010000034.1 GCA_021325435.1 Actinomycetota bacterium
AGCTGGGTCATCAGGTAGTGGCGGATCTTCCAGTCCTCGACCACGTAGTCCTGGTAGTCGCGGTCGGTGAACCAGCGCGACTTCCAGTCGGTGGTGACCCCGAGGCGGAACCCGTACGGGTTGACCTTCTGGCCCATTACTTGCTCTCCTCTTCGCCGGCCTGGCCCGGCTCCTCGGCCGCCGGCTCGGCCGGCTCCTCCACCCCCGCCTGGGGGGCGGCCGTGTCGACTGCTTGGGGTTCTTCGGCCTCCGCCGGCTCGGGCGCCTCGGCGCCGGCCTCGGGCGCCACGGCCTCAGAAGCGACGGCCTCGGCCTGGCCGCCCTCGCCGAACTCCTGCTCGGCCGCCTCGATGGCGGGGGCCTCCTGCTGGACGATCTCCTCGGCCCCGGCCTCGTCCACCGCCGGCTCCTCGCGGGCCTGCGCCTTGCGGGCGCCGGCGACCCGGCGGGCCCGGCGGGTGGCCACCTCGGCGGCCCGCTCGGCCCGCAGGCGGGCGAGGCGCTCGTCGGGCAGGCGGCTGACGATGACGGTGATGTGGCAGGTCCGCTTGCGGATCCGGGTGGCCCGGCCCCGCGCCCGGGGCCGCCAGCGCTTCATGGTGGTGCCCTCGTCGGCGTAGCACGCCGACACGTACAGCTCCTCGGGGTCCATGCCGTCGTTGTTCTCGGCGTTGGCCACGGCCGACGCCAGCAGCTTGCCGATCACGTGGGCGGCGTCGCGCTCGCTGTAGCGCAGCACCTCGGCGGCGCGTGCGGCGTCGAGGCCGCGGATGAGGTCGAGGACCTCGCGGGCCTTGTAGGCCGACATGCGGCAGTAGCGCAGCACCGCCCGGGTGCCGAGCCGCTCGTTGGTCTTGAGACCGGTCATCAGCGCCTACCCGCCCTCTCCTGGCCGGCGTGGTAGCGGAACGTGCGGGTGGGGGCGAACTCGCCGAGCTTGTGCCCGACCATCGACTCGGTGATGTACACGGGCACGTGCTTGCGCCCGTCGTGGACGGCGATGGTGTGGCCGACCATGTCGGGGATGATCGTGGAGCGGCGCGACCACGTCTTCACCACCCGCTTCTCGTTGCGGCTGTTCAGGTCGTCCACCTTCTTGAGCAGGTGGTCGTCCACGAACGGGCCCTTCTTCAGGCTGCGGGGCATCGGCTACTCCTACCGCCTGGCGCCGCGGGTACGGCGGCGCCGGATGATGAGCTTGTCGGATTCCTTGTGGCGGGCCCGGGTGCGGCCCTCGGGCTTGCCCCACGGCGACACCGGGTGGCGGCCGCCGGAGCTCTTGCCCTCGCCGCCGCCGAGGGGGTGGTCGACCGGGTTCATGGCCACGCCCCGGGTCTGGGGGCGGACGCCCTTCCACCGGTTGCGGCCGGCCTTGCCGATCGACACCAGCTCGGCCTCGGGGTTGCCGACCTCGCCGAGGGTGCCCCGGCAGTCGATGGGCACCCGGCGCATCTCGGTGGAGGGCAGGCGCAGGGTGGCGTAGTCGCCCTCCTTGGCGACCAGCTGCACCGACATTCCGGCCCCCCGGGCGATCTTGCCGCCGGCGCCCGGCTTGAGCTCGACGTTGTGGACCAGCGAGCCGACCGGGATGTACCGCAGCGGCAGGGCGTTGCCCGGCCGGATGTCCGAGCCGTGCCCGCTCTGCAGGACGTCGCCGACCTGCACCCGGGCCGGGGCCAGGATGTAGCGCTTCTCGCCGTCGTAGTAGTGGAGCAGGGCGATGCGGGCGTTGCGGTTGGGGTCGTATTCGATGGCCGCCACCTTGGCGGGGATGCCGTCCTTGTCGCGCTTGAAGTCGACGATGCGGTAGCGCTGCTTGTGACCGCCGCCCCGGTGACGGGCGGTCTTGCGGCCGTAGCTGTTGCGCCCGCCGGTGCCCGGCTTGGGCTGCAGGAGGGTCTTCTCGGGGCGGTCGCGGGTGATCTCGGCGAAGTCCGAGACGGTCTGGAACCGGCGCCCGGGGCTGGTCGGCTTGCGCTTGCGGAGGGGCATCGCTCGTCCTCTAGCTCTCGAACAGTTCGATCCGGTCGCCGCCCGCCAGGGTGACGATGGCTCGCTTGGTGTCGGGACGGCGGCCGAAGGTGGCGGCCCGCCGGTTGCGCTTGCGCTTCCCCTTGCGGTTGAGGGTGTTCACCTTGGCCACCCGGACGCTGAAGATCGACTCGACCGCCTGGCGGATCTGGGTGCGGTTGGCGTCGGGGTGCACCACGAAGACGTAGACCCCCTGGTCGAGCAGGGCGTAGGACTTCTCCGACACCACGGGGCGGAGGATGACGTCGCGGGGATCGCTCACTCCTGGCTCCCTTCACCGCCGCGGCCGCCCGACCGGCCCCGCCCCGGCCCCCGGCTGAAGAAGTCCTCGTTCAACTCGGGCGGCACGGCGGTGGCCGAAGCCTGCGGTTCGGGGGTCGGCTCCTCGGCGGCCTCCTCGGCCGGTGCTGGCTCGTCGGGCGCCGGCGCCGCCGCCGGGGCCGGGGCGGCCGCCCCCACCGCCTCGTTGATCAGGGCCCGGGCGTCGCCGGGCGCCGGGGTGGGATCGGCGCTGACCGGATCCGGCTCCGGTGCCGGGGTGGGCTGGGCCGCGGCCGCCTGAGCGGCGACGGCCTCGGCGGCGGCGGCCACTGCCGCCTCCCCGGCGGAGGTGACCCCAGCCGGGGCTGCCGCGGGGGCCGGACCCGAGCCGCCCGCCGGCGCCGTGCCGGAGGCGCCCGGGAGGCTGGCCGAGGTGAACACGACCCAGTCGTTGCACAACACGTCGTAGGCGTTGAGCTCGCCGGAGTCGATGACCTGCACCTCGACGATGTTGCGGAAGGACAGGGCGGCGACGTCGTCGTCGTGGGAGAGGACCACCAGGACCCGACCCTCGATGCCGAGGGTGGCCAGGGCGGCCAGGGCGTCCTTGGTCTTGGGCACCTCGAAGCCCCAGGACTCGACGACGGCCACCCGACCCTCGGCGGCCCGGTCGGACAGGGCCGAGCGCAGGGCCAGGGCCACCATCTTCTTGGGGGTGCGCTGGCGGTAGTCGCGGGGCTTGGGCCCCAGGGCCACGCCGCCGCCGGCCCAGTGGGGCGCCCGGGTGGAGCCCTGCCGGGCCCGGCCGGTGCCCTTCTGGCGCCACGGCTTGGCCCCGCCGCCGCTCACCTCGGCGCGGGTCTTGGTGCTCTGGGTGCCGGCCCGGGCCGCGGCCAGCTGGGCCGTGACGACCTGGTGCATGACCCCGACGTTGGGCTCGATGCCGAACACGCTCGGGTCGAGGTCGACCTTGCCGGCCGCGGCTCCGTCGGCCCGGCGCACGTCCACCTGGTGGGCGCGCCCAGCGGCGTCAGTGGCGCTCACTTGGCCCCCTTCACCGCGTCGCGGATGAGCACCAGCCCGCCGCGAGGGCCGGGCACCGCGCCCTTCAGCAGCAGCAGGTTGCGCTCGGGGTCGGCCTGCACGACCTGCAGCCCCAGGGTGGTGACCTTCTCGCCGCCCATCCGGCCGGCCATGCGGGTGCCCTTGAACACCCGGGCCGGGGTGGCGCAGGCGCCCACGGCGCCCGGGGCCCGGTGCTTCTTGTGGTTGCCGTGGGAGGCGCCCTGGCCCTTGAAGTTGTGGCGCTTCATGGTGCCGGCGAAGCCCCGGCCCTTGCTCACCGCCGTCACGTCGATCCGCTCGCCGGGGGCCAGCAGGTCGGCCCGCAGCTCCTGTCCCACCTCGTAGCCGCTGACGTCGGCCAGGCGCAGCTCGACCAGCCGCCGGCCGGGCTCGACGCCGGCCCGGGCCAGGTGGCCCTGCTCGGGCTTGTTGACCGTCGACCGGCGCCGGGTCCCGTAGGTGACCTGGAGGGCGGCGTAACCGTCGCGCTCCGGCGTCTTGACCTGGACCACCCTGACCGGTGAGACGCGCACGACCGTCACCGGGATGGCCCGGTGCTGGTCGTCCCAGACCTGGGTCATCCCCAGCTTCTCGCCCACGATCGCTTTGGTTGCCATTTCTCTCGAGGCCCACTTCCAGGCGGCGTCAGCCGGCCCACACGCGGAGGCTCCGCCCGGGCGAGCCCGAGCGGAGCGCTCGTCAGGTTGTGCCGTGGCGTCCCCGAAAGCCCGGGCGGCCACGAACGTCGATTTGCCAGTAGGGATCCGGAGGCGGGGCGACCCTCCACCGGGCCCGCCAACTATAACAGCGGCCCCGCCGGCCCGTCCCGGGGGCCAGGGCGGGCCCCCGGAAGCGAGCTGCCTACCCTCCCAACAAGGCGGCGACCAGGCCGACGAAGACCGGGTGGGGGCGCGCCGGGGTGGAGGCCAGCTGCGGCTGGTACAGGGTGGCCAGGAAGAACGGATGGTCGCCACGCTCGACCGCTCGAGCCTCGGTGGTGTCGTCGGTGGCGCTGATGGCCAGTCCGGAAGCGTCGATCTCCGCCTGGAACGCCGGGTTGAGGCCGTAGTTGCAGGTTGTCCGCTCCGTGAGGGTGCGGGCACCACCGTGAAGGCCAGCGAGCAGCGTGCCCGGCCGAATGGCCAGCTCGACGTCCACCCCGTCGAGTGAACATCCGAGCGCGGTAACGACCTCGACGCCCGGGACGCCGTACTCGGCATGGACGGCGTCGGAGATCTGCAGGACGTGGCGGGCGTGCTCGACGAGCACGTGCTGGAAGCCGCCTCAGGTCCCGACCAGGGGGACACCGCGCTCGCGGGCGTCCCGAATCAACCCGAGGACCCCCTCCGGGTTTTCGTAGGGGCTGCCCGGGCCGACAACGACGCCACGCTGGGGGGCGGCCAGGAGGGACCGCTCGACGGCAGCGGTGGGGATCTCACGAACCGCAAGATCGACGCCCAGATGGCCGGCGGCGTGGTGGAGGGCCTCCACCGTGGCGTCGGCGTAGCGCCCCGCCACGTGACGGTCGATCAGCACCAGGGCCTCGGGCGCCACCACCCGATCCTAGGCCTGCGCCCCATCCACGCTTCCGCCCCGAGGGGCGGAAGCTAAGCGCTCTGGATCTTTATCTCGATGTCAACGCCGGCGGGCAGGTCCAGCCGCTGGAGGGAGTCGACGGTCTTCGGGGTGTGCTCGACGATGTCGAGCAGCCGCTTGTGGATCCGCATCTCGAA
>JAJPHE010000063.1 GCA_021325435.1 Actinomycetota bacterium
CGAGGGCTTCATCTGGGCTGCCCACAGCCGCTATCTCCTGCGGCGACTGACCCGGCCTACGACCGCGTGATCGCGCTGGGGAAACAATCGCGACAGTCACTTAGAGGTGCCTCCCGGCGCTGACCGGCCCGCCGGAGCCCTGCACCACTTCGCCGAGGGGACGCTGGCCGACGAGCTTCGGGCCGTGGGGACCTGGCTCGACTCGATCGAGGCCCGGGTGCCCGACGGGGCCGCCCCCGCCCTGGACGCCCTACGGGCGTCGGTGGCCGTCGCTTATGGGGGAGACGGCCTGCCTGAGGGGTTCGTACACCCCGACCCTGTTCCCAAGAACATGATCGTGACCGCCGAGGGGCCGGTACTGGTGGACTGGACGTCCGCCGGGCGCGGCCCCCGGCTGGCGTCGATGACGCTCGTGCTCCGGTCGGGATGGGCCGCCGCCCCCTTCATGAAGGGCTACGCCCGGGTGGTGTCGCTCACCGACGACGAGCGTGACCGCCTGCCGGAGCTGCTGTTCAGCCGCCACCTCATCGGTCTGGCGTTCCGGGTCTGTGGCGATCCGGCCCTGACGGTCGGCGCCGCCAAGAAGCTGACCGCCTTACGACGCAAGTGCGAGGCCACGGCGAGGGACCTGGCCCAGGTGTGACCGCTGGCCTCAGCTGCCCGGCTGGACGTCGAGCTCGAGGTAGGAGGGGGCGGCAGGGGTCCGCTCGAGGGTGTAGACGCCGCCGGCCAGGTTGGCCCCCTCCGGGGTCGTGGGGCTGAGGTGCGGGCTGTCGGCGGTGCTGACCGTCAGCCGGATCGAGTGCCCGGCCGGCACGGTGGCGAACGTCGGGAAGATCTCGATGTCGTATCGGGTGAGCTGGCCGGGGGCGACGGGCCGGTCCGAGCCCTGCGTGTACGGGTGGTACGGGAGGAGGTAGCCGCCGTCGCCGGCGGCCCAGCTGCGGGTGGGGTCCACGGCCCGCAGCGACCCGAGCAGGGCGCCTTCGGTCAGGGGGACGGCGGTGCCGTCGGGCGCCACGTCTTCGAGCTCGACCACCCACTCGGTGTCGGTGGTGGTGGCCGAGGCGTAGAGAGTGGCTGCGCTCGGCCCGGCGATCCGCTCCGGGCGGGTCAGGGGCGCCGACGTGTAGGAGATGGAAGTGGCGGGGTCGTCGGCCGAGGGGGCGTCGTTGGAGGCGCAGGGGGCGGCCACCCCCACCGAGGCGGACGGGATCGACAGCGCGCCCATCGACCACTGGTCGACGGGGCGGCCGCACGGGCTGCCGCTGCCCGTCCAGGCGAGGGTGTCCGAGCCCCCCGAGACCCGCGTCGGGGCGGTCGTCGTCAGCTTCCCGCCCCCGAGGTAGAGGCGCTGGGGGTGGGATCCGACGAACGGGTAGGCCGTGGTCTCGTCCCAGCGCGAGGCGCCCAGGTCGTAGGAGTGCAGCGGGGTGGGCGTCGACCCGATGCCGGTGTCCTCGCCCTTGAGCCACTGGTCGAACCAGGCCAGCTCGAGCACGTCGACGTCGACGGAGGAGCCGTTGAGGTGCTCCCACGGTCCGTCGACCAGCTGGTAGCGGCCGGTGACGGGCTGGCCGGGGGCCATGGGCGCACCGACCGGTCGGTGATCGAAGGCGTTCTGGAGGCCGGCGTAGTTGAGCGGCTCGCCTCTCTGGAACAGGTCGAACTCGCCGCCGACCAGATAGGCGGGGATGCCGTTGGCCACGATGGCGCCGAGCAGGCTGCCTGGGTCGCGGGCCAGCCAGTACTGGCCCTCGTAGGCGGTCGGCCCACCGGCCAGGGTGGAGGCCGAGAAGCCGACGTGGTAGCTGGCCGTGCCGCCGGCGTGGTCGGCCTCCACCCCGGCGACCTGACCGGCGCCGCCAGCGCTGCCCGGGGGGTTGCCGGCCGCGTCCGTCAACGGGTAGGCCGTGTTCGCCCCGCCGGTCAGCCCGAGGTAGGCCTCGTCGAACTCGCTGTCGATCAACCCGCCCATGAACGACGTGTCGCGGTAGATGTCGTTGGCGGCGACCATGGGGAAGATCGCCTTCAGCGGTGATCCCGGGCCGATGCTGCCGGCCAGGAACAGCTGGTTGATCCCGAGGTAGGACGGCCCGTAGGTGCCAACCCGGCCGTTCGAGTGAGGTAGTCGGGCCGCCCAGTTGACGAGGGTGATGCTGTCGGTGGTCTGGACGGGGTCGAAGATCCCCCAGCTTCCGCCCGAGTCACCGGTGCCTCTGACGTCGGCGACCACTTCAATGAAGCCCCGCTGGGCCAGGTAGTTGTTGGCTCCGCCGGTGGACGCCCCGGCGCTGGGTTGCTCGGCGCTGCCGGGCGCGCTGGAGCCGCCGCTGCCCTTGCCGTAGGGGGTCTGGGTCAGAAGGACAGGGAACGGCCCGGCCGCCACCCTCCCGGTTCGTGGGTCGGTCGGGTAGATGATGTTCGCCCGCAGCACGGTGCCGTCGCTCATGGTCACCGGCACGTCGTTCTGGGAGGTCGTCCCGTACACGGCCCGCTCGGGCGTCCACCGGCTCCCGGGGGCGAAGCTGGCCGCCACCACGGAGGCGGGCAGCTCCGGGTTCAGGGCCGCCGACCCCTGGGACCCGGCGGCCCGGGCCACGCCGGCCGACACCATGAGCAGCGCCACGGCGGCCAACAACCCACGACGAAAAGAAGGCGGCACCTGGCCTCCGCGACCCGACGAACTGGACGACCTGCGTCCATTGTCTTCGGCGCCGCCGCCGCCCCCACCTCCCGGAGTCAGGGCTCGAAGGGCTCGTAGTAGTTCTCGGCGCCCACCTGGCGGACGTCGTCGAGCCAGTTCCCCTCGTACAGGTCGGTCGGCCCCTGGATCAGGTCTGAGGCCTCCCCGGGCGGGGTGGACGCCAGCGACCAAGCCTGCCGCTTGTACGTCCAGTTGTCGGGGTGGAGCGAGTGGGCCCGGCGGAACCACCCCACGGCGGATTCGTGGTCGCCGGCCCGCCACAGGTGCTGGCCCAGCTCGAAGGAGGCGGCCGCCTCGGCGTGGGTGGCCGGCCGGGGCCGGCTGCGGGCCACCACCTCGTCGGGTGACAGGGCCCAGGTGCTGGCGGCCCCGTGGGCGGCCCAGTCGCGCAGGGCGGCGACGTAGGTCTCCGGGTCGGCCTTGATCTTCTTCACCTCGACGAGCATCTCGCCGATCCGCCCCAGCCCTTCGGGGACCTCCATCTCCCGCAGCGGAGACTGCTTCACGTGGGCGGCATGGGCGGGCCGGACGATGACACCCTCCTCGTCGATCCAGACGGCGTTGGGCACGTTCACGAATCCGAACAGCTCGTCGGTCACGTGGGCCTGGTCGATGAGGGACGGATGCTGGGCGCCGGCCGCTTCAACCCAAGGCCGGGCCGCCTCGCTGCCGCCGAGGTCGAGCGAGACGCTGACGATCTCCACGCCGGCCGGATGAAGCTCGCTGCGCAGCTCCTGCCACACGGGCAGGTCGTCGCGACAGCCTCACCATGACGCCCACGCCACCAGGACGACCTTGCGGCCCAGCAGCGAGGACAGGTCGAACGGGCGCCCGTCGAGGTCGGGCAGCACCAGCTCGGGCGCCACGGCCGTGTCCAGCGACCGTCCCGTGACCGAGGCCGGTCCCAGCGCCCACAGGCCGTGCTCGGCGTCGGAGACGAGCGGCATGCCGAGCCGCTGAGCGAGGACCCGGGCGTCGAGGGCACCCTCGGGCGTTACGGCGTCGGCCGGCAGCGGGACGCACACGTCACCCCGACAGGCCCCTTCCGGTTTGACCTCCCAGCCGGTGCGCTGACGCAGCTCGGCTCGGTCCACCTCAAGTCGCTCGAGTATCACCGCGGCCCTCCCTCCACTGCCACAACCTACGAGTGAATCAGCCGGCCGGCTTGTTGGTGACGGTCGGAGGCGGCGAACCGGTGCGGGCCGTCCACGCCGCCACCCAGGTGTCGCTGGTCTCGGGCGTGGGACGGCGGTCGTCGCGGGCGGCCCGGCGCTCCTCCTGGCGCATCCACTGGCCGATGAGCACGGCGGCGCCGGCGCCGGTGATCACCATGGCCAGCACCCAGAAGGCGCCCCCGCCGGTGTGGGTGTCGGAGAGGGTGTGCTGGGGGGCGATGGACGAGCGGCTGCTGAGCAGGGCGATCCCCAGGAAAGCCTCGAACGGCATGCCCACCACGAGGCCGGCCAGGCGGAGGGGGAGGGGCAGCTGGCGGCTGGTGCGGTCCACGCCGAGAACGCTCCACCAGTACAGGTAGCCGAGGGTGAACATCACCAGATGGGTGACGTCGTGGACCAGCGGGTGGACCAACCCCAACCGGTAGAAGGAGCTGCCCAGGTCGACGTACATCGCCGAGTAGTAGAGGCCGGCGGCGACCAGCGGCATGGTGAGCACGGCCAGGGGCCGGGCGTGGAGGAGGCGCAGGATCCGGGTCTGCGTCGGTCGCTTCGAGGCCTGTAGAGCCAGCGTCACCGGCCCGCCCAGGGCCAGCAGGGGCGGGGCCACCATCATCAGCACCAGGTGCTGGATGACGTGGACGGTGAACACCGAGGTGTCGTAGGAGGCGAAACCCGAGTCCACCACCAGAACGGTGACGAGCAATCCGGCGCCGAAGCTGATGGCCCGCCACGCCGGCCAGCGCCTCCCCCGGGCGGCCAGCCGGCGCACGCCCCAGCCGTAGAGCACCGCCGCCGCCAGCTGGAAGGCGAGGGCCACGTCGGTCGCCCAGGAGCGCAGCGGCCACGCCGTCAGCAGCTGGTGAAGGTGGACCGGAGGGGAGACGCCCATTCCAGCCTGACGCTACCGACCGGGGGCCGCCGCCGTCAGAGCGGGCGGGACGTCACCGGTCGCCGCCCGCCGCCCTCTCCTCGGCCAGGCGGCGGATGCCCTCCACGGTGGCCTCCATGTTCACCCGGTGCTCCTCGACGCGCCGGGCGACGATGCGCTCCTCCTTGTCGGGCATGGCCGCGATGGCACGGGTCAGCCCGGACGGAGCCGGGCCCAGGCGCATCCACTGCCTCAGCCGGGTGCCGGTGGCGTCCCGCTCCATGGAGAAGCGCCACCGGGCCGAGGGGTTGTCCGGGTCGCCGACCGCCCACTCGAAGGTCGCCTCCGGCTCGTTGGTCACGATCGTGCAGGTCGTCTCCCACTCGCCCGCCGCCGGGTGGCGGTTACGGCCCCGGAAGGTCGTGGCGTCGACGGGGGTGACCTCCTGGAGCTCGCTGGAGAAGAGGGCGGGCACGGTCACGTCGCTGATCAGGGCCCACACCACCGCCGGTGGGGCGTCGACGTGGGTCTCGACCTCGACGCTGGGGCCGTCGGCGTACCTCACGGCGTACGAGCGTATGACGCCGACCTCATAGGCCGGTAACGGCGCGGACCGCGGTGTAGAGGGCCACCGCCGCCAGCAGTCCGGCGAACCATCGCAGGCTCTGCTGCGGGTCCAGGCGCAGCCCGACCTGCTTGCCCACCAGCACTCCGGCGACGGCGGCGGCGGTGAAGGGGAGGGCGACAGCCCAGTCGACCGAGGTGGTGGCGAGCCGGGTCGCCAGGGCGCTGGCCGAGTTGATGACGATCACCAGGAGGGAGGTGCCGATGGCTTCGGGCATGTTCAGGCGGAGCAGGAGGGTGAGGGCGGGGACGATCACGAACCCCCCTCCGACGCCGAACAGCCCGGTCAGGAAGCCGATGCCCGTTCCGGCCGCCGCCACCGCCAGGGCGTCAGCCACTCCCACCCGCCGCCCCAGGAGGACGACACCCGCCCGACCGGATGGCTCCCCCCGCCCGAGCAGGGCCCGCTCTTCTCCCACCCGGGTGCACGTCGGGCAGCCGACGACCATCCGCCAGGCGGCCACCGCCACCAGGACGCTGAAGCTGAGCAGCAGGACGTTCGGATCCAGGTGGCGGTTGACGGCGCTGCCCAAGACCGAGCCGGCGATCCCCACCACACCGAAGACCGTGCCGGTGCCGAGGCGTACCCGGCCGGCTCGGTGGTGAGCCATCATCCCCACCGCGGCCGAGACGCCGACGACGAGGAGGCTCGTTGTCGTCGCGTCCCGCGCTCCTTGGCCGGCGGCGTAGACGAGAGCCGGAACCGCCAGCACCGAGCCGCCGGCGCCCAGCGCTCCGAGGGACAGCCCGATGAGGAAGCCCAACGGCGAGGCGAGGAGTACCCGCACGCCGGTCAGCTCGGGGCGGTGACCGGAAGTCCTGCCGCCACCCACGCCTCGAATCCACCCAGGACGTCAGCCACCTGCGAGAAGCCCTGGGCACGCAGCGTCGAAGCGGCGACCGACGAGCGGTGGCCCGACGCGCAGAAGACGACCGTCGGGCGTTCACCGTCGAGACCCGAGAGGCCCTCGAGGAGCCGGGCCAGCGGCACCACCGACGCCCCGGCGATGGACCCGGCCTCCGTCTCAGCCGGGTTGCGGACGTCGACCAGCTGGACGTCGTGGTCCGTTGCCCACTCGGCGAGGTCGAGGGCGGCGATCCGGTCGGCCCGAGCGGCCAGACCGGGGTTCTCGGCCAGGGCCCGCTCGATGTCGGGAAGGTGCCCGATGACAGTGTCGAAGCCGATGCGTGACAGACGGGTCCGCGCCTCTGCCTCCCGGCCGGGGTCCGTCACCAGAGCTATGGGTTGGCCGGGTCGCACGACGTCACCCGCGTACTCGGCGAAGCGCCCGTCGAGGGGCACGTTGATGGAGCCGCGGAGCGACCCGGAGGCAAAGGCCTGGGGGGAACGACCGTCGATGACGGCTCCACCCGCGCTCAAGTGGTCGACCACCTGATCGACTGTCAGCGCCACCCCCTCGACGTGCTCGGGGAGCAGGTCGTGGCGGTGGCGGTTGGTGTCGGCGGCAAAACCGAAGTACGCCGGAGCCACCGGCTGGTGACGGGTTACGGCGGCGACGAAGTCATCCTCGCTCATCGGTCGCAGGGCGTAGTTGGTCCGTCGCTGCTCGCCGATCGTCGAACTGGGAGCCGAAGACATGGCCCGGCCGCACGCTGACCCCGCCCCGTGGGCGGGGAACACCCGGGTGGAGTCAGGCAGGGTCAGCAGCTGACTGTGCAGCGAACGGAACAGGCTGCGGGCCAGTTCCTCGGCCGACATCCCCGCCGAGGCGAACAGATCGGGGCGACCGACGTCGCCGATGAAGAGGGTGTCGCCGGTGAGCACACCCCACGGGTCCCCGGGCCGCTCCCAGATGACGACGGAAACCGACTCGGGCGTGTGCCCGGGGGTGTGCCGGATCTCCAACTCCACCTCACCCAGGGCGACCCGCTGTCCGGCGGCCAGAACCTCGATGGGGAAGTCGGCTTCGGCGCCGGGACCGTAGGAGATGACGGCACCGGTGGCGCGGGCCAGCTCCAGGTGACCGGAGACGAAGTCGGCGTGGAAGTGGGTCTCGATGACCCGTTCGATGCGCAAGCCGTTGCTGGATGCGTCGGACAGGTACTGCTCGACGTCGCGCTGGGGGTCGACGACGACGGCCCGGCCGGTGGTCTCGTCGCCCACCATGTAGCTGTACAGGGACAGGCATCCCAGCTCGTACTGGCGAAAGAACATGGCGCTTCCTCTCAGGCCCTGATGGCCTGTCGGCGGTCCAGCTCGTCATTCATGATCGTCCTGAGGAGGTCGATCGCCTTCACCACCCGGGGGTAGCGGAGGGTGTAGATGATCCGGTTGGCATCCCGCTTGGTGTCGACCAACCCCCGGTCGCGCAGAAGGCCGAGGTGCTGGGAGACGTTGGACTGGGAGACCTCGAGCAGGTCGGCCAGCTCGCCCACCGAGCGAGGGGCGTCTTTGAGGGCGTAGAGGAGCATCAGCCGTTTGGGATCCGACAACGCCCGGCACACGCCCACGGTCAGATCCTCCAGCTCCTCGCGGAGCCTGCGGTCGAAAGACTCCGCCACCGCCTGCCTCCTCTACATTCGCAGTTGCGAATATACAGGAACGTGGCGTGGAACTCCGATGTTCCCCCGCCAGTCAGCGAGCCCGAGGTCGGATTCGAACCGACGACCACCCGCTTACAAGGCGGGTGCTCTGACCAACTGAGCTACTCGGGCGTGGTGGGTCAACCCTACCGACCCGAGGATGCTTGCTTTGGGGGCCGGTGGTTGGCAGGGTTGTCTCC
>JAJPHE010000001.1 GCA_021325435.1 Actinomycetota bacterium
CAGACCTCCCACGCCCAAACTGCCGCCAGCAGCCGCCCCCCGCCCCCCAGCAGCGACCATCAAACCCCCAACCCCCTCCACACCAGGAGACTCGGTGGATTCGGGCTTACGTAAAGGCTAGGACGGGGCTGTGACGGTCAGGGTGGACGGCAAGGGTTTGGTTGCCAACGGCACGCCTGGTCAACCAACGGCCTCACGGGTAAGCAGTGCCTGCTGGTCCTCCCGGCGTGCATTGACCGACACCGCGGGCTTGGCCTGGTCGTGGGCGCCGGCCATGGCGAAGATCCTCTTGCGGACCCGGAAGGTCGCCTCCCCCCAGGTCTCCTCCTCGTACGCCTCCGGCAACTTGAGACACATCCGGCGGACCCGTTCGACCGGCTTAGCCGTCACGGGAAGCCCGGGTTGCTCCGACGATCGGGGTCGATCGGGCTCATGATCCCGACCGGGTTGCCGTCGGGATCCTCGACCACCGCGTAGCGGGCGCCCCAGAAGGCGTCGTATGGCTCCTGCTGGCCCGCATATCCGGCACCGGTGAGATCGGCGTAGATCTCGTCGACCCGTTCCCGGCCGTCGACCTTGAACCCGAGGACCCCCGTCCCGCCCCGCCAACCCTTGTCCGAGCGGCGGGCGAAGGCGACGCTGTCGAAGTCCAGGTCGATGCCTCCCGGCAGGCGGGCGTTTCGATGGTGGCCCTGCCATTCGGGATCCGTGTCGGGGATGGTCAGGCCGAGTCGGCGGTAAAAGGCGACGGTCGCCTCCATGTCGGAGACGACCAGGTTGACCTGGTCCTGTACCGGCGGCTCAGCCATGGGCGCAGGCGCAGCGTGGCCCGCATCCACCGCCCGCTGAGGCTACTGATGTTGACGGCGACTGGCCTGACGTAGAGGCTCCGATCGAGGCGAACACCGACAGCAGCCGGGCGGTGTCCCCGTGACCGGCGGGGCATTCAATGGGTGCGGCGGCGTCGGACATGGGCCGGCGGGCTTCGAAGCGGGTGTCGCAGACCCGGCAGAGGTACTCGTAGACAGCCATGGCATCCAAAGGATAGGCCCGCCCCGGCAGGATTGGCGCTGTGGTGGAGACTGGACGGGTGCGAAGGCAGTACCACTTCTGGCCCGGCCAAGACGGCCTCGACGCGTGGGACGTGGACCACTTGGTCGAGCTGTGCGAAGGACTGCCGGTGGAGGAGGTGCGTCTCGACGAGATCGGCGAGATCGACTCGGTGTACTGGTTCGACGCATTGCAGCGGCCGACGGTGCGCAAGGTGGTCGAGCACATGCGCCTGGTGGGCGAGGTGGACTTGTCGTATCCGATCATCGTCGGTCCCGACGGGAGGGTGATGGACGGGATGCACCGCATCGCCCGGGTTCTCCTCGGCGGCGGGACGACCATCGCGGCGGTCCGGCTGCGGGTGTTGCCTCCGCCCGACTACCGGGGGTGCCGGCCCGACGAGCTTCCCTACTGACCGCCGGCGCGCTGGTCGAGGTCGCCGCTGACCAGGCGGCGGTAGAGGCGGGCGGTGGCCGGGTCGGGGTCGAGGTCGATCTCTACCAGGCGGCGCTGCAACTGCCGCCAGGTCGCTTTGACGGCGTCGGTGTCGCCCCGGGCGGCTTGGAGGGCCATGAGCCGCCGGTAGGGCTCTTCGGCGTAGCGGTCGATCTCGATTACCCGGGCCAAGACGGCCTCGGCGCCGGCCGGGTGGCCGACGCCTTGTTCGAGCTCGGCGAGGCCGAGATGGGCGTCGACGGCCCGGCGGTGCAGGTCTTCGCGTGATGCTTCGATCCAGATCCACCCGGCGCCTTGGGCGAGATCCCCGCCGTAGGCGTCGACTGCGCGCCGCAAAGCCTCGGTGCCGACCGTGTCGTCGCCTGCCCGGGCGGCGTCGGCGAGCGCGGCTTCGAAGTCCCACAGGTCGGCGCAGACCACGGCGGGGTCGAGGCGGTAGACGTCGCCGGCCAGGTCGAGGATCTTCGATTCCGCCTCGGCCCCGTCGCGAAGCATGGTGCGCAGGTTCGACGCGGCGGTCCAGAACTGGCGGTGGACCAGCTTGGGGTCGGTGTCGGGCCAGAGGTGATCGACGGCCTCTTCGACGGTGGCTCCTTCGGGGCGCAGCAGGTAGTAGACGAGGAGCTCTTTGGCGACGCTGCGAAGGCCACGGGCGATGACCCGCCCCGAGACGGTTATGGTCAGCGGCCCGAGGGCCCGCACCCGCACCGGAGCCGTCAGGCTCCCTGCCCCGGCGGCGGGCTGGTCTGGCCAGGGTTGGGGTTCGGGCGGTGGCTGTTCCATCCGCTCGATGACCTCGGTCCATTCGGGGTTGTCTTCGCTGGTGGGCCGGAACTCCGCAGAGGCGAGCGCTCGTAGGACGTCGACGGCTTCTTCGGCTTGCAGGCCGAACAGCCGGGTACCGACGAACTTGCCGGTCTGGTCAGCCGGCTCGGTGGCGCGTACGAGACGGCCTTGGAGGCGCAGCCGGATCGGGGCGGCTTCGACGTCGGCCAGGAAGACGACGGCGATACCGAGCCGGGCGCACGACTTCACGGTGGGGACGAGACGGGGGGCGTCGGTCGGTGCCAGCGCGTCGAGGTAGACGAGCAGGGCGGGGAGCGGCTCGGCCGGGTTGGCCTGGCGGTAGGCGGCCGCGTCGCCGGCTCCTGTGGCCACCAGTTTGCGGGTGCGGGTGACGATCTCGGCTTCGAGCAGGCGGGTCAGCTGAGCCGTGTCCTCGGTGGACCGCAGGCCGGCGACGTCTTCGACGCCGGGGAAGAGCCGTTCCATAGTCGTGGCCGTGGCCACCACTTCGGCGGCCAGCGGCCCGGCGCCGCTCAACAGGGAGGTGGCCCAGGCTCGGGCTACCTCACCCGCCGCGTCGCCGCACAGGGCGACGCCCGACAGGTCTGCCAGGTCTAGGGAGACGGTGGCGGCGTCGTGCTCGCCGATCTCGATCACATCAGACCGTTGATTTCGCTTATCAAGCGTCGAGGTGGGATCGGCGATGGGGGGCGGGTCGTCGCCGTCGGGGGACGCGAGCCCGGCCGCCAGGCGCCGGATTGTCGCCCCGAGGGGCGGCGGGGTGAGGGCCCGGCCGGGTTCGGGCGGGCACGGCCGGTAGCCGTGGCGGCGGCGCAGCCGGCCGATGGCGATGGTGGCAAGCACTCCGGCGGCGAAGGTGCCGCCGACGATCGATCCGCTGGGCAGGCTCACCGTTGCCGGAGTGGCGGCGGCGGCTGGCGGGATGGCGGGGCTGTCATGGATGCCGGCGGCTTCGGTCGGGCCGGGCGGCGCCGGCGCGGATGGTGAGACCCGGCTGGCGGCTGGAGGCTCAACTGTCGCGGGTTCCGGGGCCGGCGGTGTGGTGGTCGGCGGCTGAGGCGTCGGTGCCGGCATGGCTGGTGGTGGGACGGCCGCGGTGGCCGGCGCGTCGGGGAGAAGGAGAGTCCAGCCTGGGTCGATCCAGTGCGGGTCGACGAGGCGGGTGCCCCCGGGCTGGGGCCGGTCCTGGTTGAGGGCGTAGATGTCCCGCCAGCGCAGCGGGTCGCCCAACTCGCGCTCGGCGATACCCCAAAGGGTGTCGTTGCGGGCCACCACGTAGCTGCGCAGCGGCTGGGCGGCGGCACCGGGAGGCTGCGGGGAGGATGGCCCGCCACTGTCAATGAGCGCAGGCGTGGTGATCGTGGCAAGCGGGGTGATCGTGGCGGGCGTGGCCTCCACAGCGAGGGCCATGGCCGGCACCGGTCGGGCTGACCGGCCGGCCCCAAGGGCGGCCGCCAACGGCTGGGGGCCGCTGGCGGTGGGACGGGGGGTCATCGACAGGGCGGCGATGGCGACCGCGGCCAGCAGCTGGGCGACCATCGGCTGGAGCGGTCCCCCGACGGCGATCCGGGCGGCGCGGCCGCGGATGGTGGCTGGGATCTCGACCGCGAGGGAGGCGACCAGCACTGCCCAGGCCAGCCAGACCACGCAGGCGAGCGCTTTGAGCCGGGTGGTATCCGCGATGCCGTGCTGGGTGAGGTCGGCGGAGAGTTGGTGCCAGCCGGGAAGGCGGTGCGGGAGGGGCCAGCCGATGAAGTGCCACAGCGCCCAGGGGATGCCGGCGGCCAGGGCGGCGAGGAGGATGAGGGCGGCGAGTCCTTTGGTGATGACCGCCGCGCGGTTCATGGGGCGGCCTCCGGAGCGTTGACGCCGTGCTCGGCGACAGCGCTGCCGTGGCCGGTGACGGTCAGATGCCCGATGCCGGCGAGGCCGAGTATCTGCATTGGTTGGGTGATCGTGACGGCGACGGTGACTTGGTCGCCGTCGACGGTGACGGTGCCGGGATTGCCGGTTGCGGCCAGGTAGGCACGCGCCGCGGTTTGGGCTTGGTCGGGATCGAGGGTGACCTGCCCTGTGGAGCGGAACAGGGGCAGGTTGATGGCCTGAGCCCCGGCGCGGGCGGCGGCTTGGGCTTCGTCTATGGCTTTGACCCGCGCTGCGAGGGTGAGCCCGCCGTCTATGACCAGCCCGGCCAGGAGGAGCAGGGCGAGGGTGAAGATGACGACGAAGGCGGTGACCATCCCCTCCTCGCCGCGCCGTGGTTGCGATGGGCGGGTCATGGTGTGGTGGCCCGGTAGCGGTCGAGGGGTTCGACGAAGCGCTCCGCAATGGTTTCGGAGGCGGGAAGGTGCAGCCCGGTGAGGTCGGAGAGGGTGACGGCGCAGGTGACGGTCACAGCCACGTTGCCTCCGGCGGTGAAGCTGGTGGTGTCGACGGCGACGGTGAGGTGGGCGCAGGTGACGTGCTCGGAGCCGAGCGCGGCCTGGGCGGCCTGGGTGGCCGCCGCGGTGGCAGATGTGGGGTCGCGGGCGATGGAGGCGGCACGGGCGGCTTGGGCGGCGGCGCCGTCGACGTCGCCGCGGGCGCCGGCCAGGCGTCCGAAGGCGACGACCAGTAGCAGGAACAGGATGAGCAGCGGGGTGAGGATGACCAGCTCTGCGGTCGCCGACCCGTCCTCCGATCGAATGGCACTTCTGGGTCTGGTCATTGTCCGGCCCCTCCTGCGCTGGGGGTGGTCCAGCGTTCGGTGGGCCCGCTGGCTACCGATCGGACCGGCAGCGACAGGAACGGCAGGATGCCCTCGGCGTGGCCGGTCACGACCACGGTGGTGATGTCCGCGGCACGGGTGGCGGTGACGTTGGGGTGGACCAGGACCCCGGAACCGAGCTGGGAGAGCAGCCGGGTGGCCTGGCTGGCGGCGACCTGGCCGTCGCCGCCCTGCACGCGCTCGGCAGCGAGGCCTTGTTGGGCGACGGTCTGGGCGACGTGGGTGGCGTGCTGCCACAAGGCGAACTGCACCACGGCCAGGATCAACAGCAGCAGGAGCGGGGTGGCGACGACCAGCTCGGCTGAAGCAGAGCCTCGCTCGTCGCGTTTTTCTCCTGGCTGGCCTCGGTCCGTCATGGGATGGGTGGCTGTCGTTAGCTGGTGGAGATGTGGTTGGCGGCGGCGATGACCTTGACGGCGATGATCCCGACGGCGGTGACGGCCATGGCCACCAGCAGGGCGATCACCACCACGGCTTCGGTGGAGTAGCCGGCGTCGGGCTCGGCGTGCGCCTCGGCCAGCCGGGCGCGAAGCAAGCGGATCATGCGGGCGATGACCTCTATCTCGAACATCACTGCTCCCCTCCTTGCCGGTTACGGCGGGTGACGGGTTGGGCGTACATGGGCTTTCCTCTCTCTTTGGGTTTCAGATGCCGGCCATGACTCTTTCGATGGCCGGGAAGCCGATGAAGCACAAGAACCCGGCGAAGAGCAGCACCACTGGCAGGCTCATCCGCTCGGTGGCCGCCTGAGCGGCGGTCTCCGCTTCGGCCAGCTGATGGGAGCGCAGCGAGACGGCTTTGGCGGCCAAGGACGAGCGGACCTTGGCGCCCTCGGTGCCGGCCAGGCCGACGCTGGCGGCCAGCTCCCCGAGTTCGGCTACTCCCAGTTCGAATCCGAGCTGCTCCATAGCGGTCCAGGGGCTGGTGCGGGCCAGGCGGGCCTGGGCGAGGGCCCGGCGGAGTTGGTCGAACGCCCAGCCCTCACCGATCCCGGCGGCGTCGGCCAGGGCGGTCTCCACCCCGCCGCCGCCGGCCAGGGCGATCACGACCAGGTCCAAGAAGCTGGACAGGGCGTGGCGGAAGTCCCCCCGGCGGCCCTCGGCGTCGGCGTGGATGCCGAGGTCGGGGAGGAAGAAGCCGGACGCGGCGCACGCCAGGGCCGCCCACGCGGGCAGGGCCAGTGGTATGGCGAGGCCGGCCAGAGCGGCCAACGTGGCGCAAGCTGGGGCCAACACGAGGCCGAACACGGCCAGGGTGGCTTTCTCGGCCAGGTGACGCTCGGGGCTTCGGCCCAGCACGGCCAGGTCGCGGCGCACCCGCCCCCACACCAGCGTTCCCGCGCCGGCCCGGACCAGCAGCTCGGCGAGAGGTGCGCCGAGGCGGGATGCGAACCCGCCGGCCTCCCCGGCCGTGACGACAGGGGCGGGCTGGGGTACCCGGCGCAGCTGGGCCAAGGCTTCGGCCAGCGACGGGCGGGGCGGGGCGATCCCCCGGGCCACCAGCAGCAGCCCGGCACCGGCACCGGCGCCCAAGACGAGGGCGGCGATCATCGGGTCACCCCCACCGGCCGGTCAGTGGCCCGCAATAGTCGGGCCGGGCGCTGCGGGCGGGTCATGGCCGCCATCCATACGAACCCTGCCGCGAACAAGCCGCCGACGGCCAACAAGACCAGCTGTCCGAGCGGGCTGGCGTAGGGGGCGAGATACCCGTGGTTAAGGACTGCCAGGAACAGGGCCAGACCGGAGGTGATCCCCACGATGACCCTGACCGAGGTGCGGGTGCGGGCCCGGCCCGCCTCCACCCGCAGGCGCATGGTGGCCTGGTCGCGAGCGGAGACAGCCAACGTTCCCAGCAGCTCGCCGAGGCGGCCTGCCTGATGCTCGCCGGCCAACAACAGTGCGGCGACGACCAGATCGGCGGTCGGGTCCGACAGGTCGTCGGCGAAGCCTCGCAGGGCGACCCCGAGCCGGTCGCGCTCCAGCCGGGCCGCCAGCGATACGACTTCTTGGCGGATCGGGGCGGGGGCGACCGGGGCGGAGGCGGCGATGGCCTGCTCCAACCCCGCCGCGCCGGCCATGGTGTCTCTGAGCATCTCCGCCCACCCGGCGACCGCCTCCACCTTCGCGATCACCGCGGCGTGCTCCTTGCCGTCGCCGAGCAGCTTGGGGACCGCCCAACACCCGGCGCCGGCCACCAGAGCCGCCACCGGCCAGCCCGTCACCGCCCCCACCAGCACCCCTGCCCCGACGGCGATGGCGATCCGGCCGGTGTGGCCCTCCAGCCGCCCAGGCGACAGCCGGAGTCGCTCGGGCCGGGATTCGCTGCCGCGCACGCCGAGGGCTACCAGGACGATGCCGAGGCCGGCGCCGGCCCCGAGAAGGATCCCGAGGCCGGTCACGGCTGCCACCATCCGCCCGGACGGTCCAACAGGTCGGGGTCGAAACCGACCTCCACCAACTGATCCAATGTCTCGGTGCGCAACGGGGCGCCGGGTACGGCGCGGCCGTCCGGTCCGGGGCAGAATACCTCGTTGGAGACCACCATCGGCCCATCGGCGTCGGTCACCTCCCGCACCGAGGACACGAACCTTCGCCCGGTCGGGTCTTGGGCCAGGTGGATCACGAAGTCCACCGCGTTGGCCACCAGCAAGTTGGTGGCCTCCAGCGGCAGTCGTTCGGGGGCCTGCACGGCGTAGGTGGCCAGCTTGGAGAACGCCCCTTTGGAGGAGGAGGCGTGGATGGTGGTCATCGACCCGTCGGTACCCTGCGACATGGCGTTGAGTAGAGCGAGGACTTCTTCGCCGCGGGCTTCGCCGACGATCACCCGGTCCGGCGACAGGCGCAGCGCCCAGCGGACCAGCTCGGCCAGGGTGATGCCACCCTCGCCTTCCAGGTTCGCCTCCCGGGCTTCCAGGGCGACCACGTCGGGGTGAAGGTCCGGATAGCGGTCCAAGCCGAGCTCGAGGGAGTCCTCTATGGTGACGAGCCGCTCCCACGGCGGGATGTCCGCCGCCATGGCACGCAGCAGGGTGGTCTTGCCCGCCCCGGTCCCACCGCAGATCACGCAGGACTTGCGGGCCAACATCAAACAGCGCAAAAACTCCCGCAGGGCAACGTCGATGGTGGCCATGCCGACCAGGTCGTCGCAGGTCACCTTCAAATAGCGGTGCCGGCGGATCGACACAGACGGGCGGGCGCACACCGCCATCACCGCGAACAACCGCGACCCGTCCGGCAGCTGCATCGACAGGCGGGGAGAGCTCAGGTCGAAGCGGCGTTCCCCCAACCCCAGGCGGGCGCCGACGCCCCGGACCAGGTCCACCAGCTCGTCGTCGGAGCCGGCGATCGGCTCCGCCTGCTCCCGGCGTCCATCGGCGTAGCGCACCCAGACACTGTCGGCGCCGTTGGCGTTGATGTTTTCGATCGACGGGTCGTCCAGCAGGCGTTGCAGTTGGCCGAGGCGGAACAGCGAGTCGAACACCTCCTGGGCCAGCACGTCGTCCTCGGCCGGGGTCCGGGCCGGCCGGCCGTCGGCCAGGGCGGCGCGGGCGTCGGCGTCGAGGGCCTCGGCGATCAGCTGGCGGCCCAAGGCCTGCTCGTCCACCGGCCCCGGCCCGGGCCGGCCGGCCGCCTCGTTGGCCCGCTGGCGTTCCCCCAGGCCAGCCAGCACCCGGACCCGCAGCCCCTCCCCCACCGTTCCCGCGCTCACCGTCCGACCTCCACCATCACCGCCGGGCCCGCCGGAACGTCCGAACCAATGGACGGCCCTGGGGGCAGGCGCCCTGCCAGGTCGTCGGCCACGCTGCGAAGCGCCCGCACCAGGGCGGTGCGGGTCAGCCGACGCGATGAAGGCGCGGAGGTCGCCAAGCCGCCCGCGGCGTCGGGGTCCCACGGCAGGCACCCGGCCACCTCCAGTCCCAGGGTGTCGGAGATCTCGCCCGGCGGGTACGGGCCCGGGCCGACCAGCACCACCACCGGCCGGCGCCCGCTGCGTTCGTCGGGCTGGAGGAAGGCGGCCAGGGCGTTTAGGTCCGCCAGCTGCGGCCGGCACGCCAGCACGGCCAGGTCAGCGGTCTCGAAGATCGGCGAGCCCGGCCTGGCGTGGTCGAGGCGGCCGCAGTCGACCAGCACCAGCCCGTCCAACTCCCCGAGGCGGCCCAGAAGCGGTTCGAGCATTCCCAGGGCTGAGCGGGCCTGCTCGGCCGGGGCGGGGGCGGCCACCACCGGTGTGGCGTCGGGCAGCTCCTGGGCGTGGTCGAACACCAGCGCCGGGTCCGGCTGGCGTCGGGCCGCCGCGGCCAGGCTCACCAGGCCCGGCTCGGCCGCCAACCCGCCAGCCGCTGCCAGCGTGCCGCCAGCCGGGTCCGCCTCGATCAACACCCGGCGGGCCTGGTGGGGCCACACCATGGCCAGCCCGGCGGCCATGGTCGTCACCCCGCAGGAGCGGACCGAGCCGACCGCCACAACAGTCACCGGCCCGATCCCCCTTGCGCGCTGCCGGCCGGCAGTTGGACCAGCACGGCCTGGCCGGCCGCGCCGAGCTGCGCCACTTCAGTGGCATCGGATGGGTCGACCTGCAGGCTCACCACCGCGTCGGCGCTCGACCCCGACGGTGCCGCCTCTACGCCGATCACCACCGCCCCTACTGGGCGGAGCTGCCCGGTCAGCGGCGTGGTCGGCCCCGACGTGGTGGTAGCTACAGGCACAACCTCAACGTGCGCCCCCGGACCGAGGCTGGGCGGGTAGGCGCCGGCCTTAAGCGCCATGGCCACCACCGCCGTGCCCGCATCAGCCGCCGACGCAGTCCCCACGTCGCCCGCGGTGAGCAACGTGCCCGGCACCAGCGCCACCGCGGCGGGGCGGCCCAGCATGGTCGCCTCCGCGGTGGCCGCCACCGGCTGCAGACCGGCGGCCGGGGAAACCCGCACCGCCCGCAGGTCGGCCGCAGAGATGGGTTGGCCGGCCGGCACCGGTACCGCCACGGCCAAAACCTCCTCCCCACCGGTGGCCCGCAAAGACGCCAGCCCGAAGGCCAGGGCGCAGCCCACCACCAGCACCACCCCGGCCACGATCCACGGGACCTGCCGGCGGCGCGCCACCGGCGAGGGTGCCGCCTTGGCCCGGACAGGCGCGGTAGGGGTTTTCCCGTTGGTCGGGGCCCGCTCGGTCAACGTTGACATCGACATCCTCCTTGCATCACGAACCCGGCTCGTTGTTGATCGCCTGGGACTCCGCCACCCGCACCGCCACCGTCGAAGCCGGTCCCGCCACCAACCCAAAGTTCCCGCCGCCCGGCGCGCCCGACGCCGACCATGACGCCTGGTAGTAGACCGTCGCGGTCACCCGGTAGACGCCGCCCGGCTGGCCCGCCGAGCTCGCCGGCCACGTATAAGAGCAGTAAGTCGTGGCGGTCGGGTTCGACGAGTCGTAGGGGACGCCCGGACCGGCGCATGTGATTGTGTGGCCGTCGCCCATCTGCCACACCACCTCCGACGGGGCGGCCGTAGCAGTCGCCGACACCGGACCAGCGGTCGCCGTCGCCGACAACGACCTCCACACCGCAGGATCCACCCACAACCAGCTGCTCACGTTCACCAACTGATCCCGATCGGTCGGCGGAGCCATCTCGATCGCCGGTGCTGGCAACGGCAACTCGGACCTCGCCTGCTGAGCAAGGACCGCCGGACTGACCTGTGGCGCCGCCGCTGGCCCGGTCGGCACCCAGAACGCCGCCCAGGTACCGGTCCCATGACAGTCCGGCACCTCCCAGACGCCTGGTGTAGGGCCGCCCGGTCCCATTACCGCTTGATCAGCTGGAGGCAACACGACGTTCGTGGTCCCACACCCCGGTGTCGACGCCAAGACCCCGGCACCTTGGGTAGCAGCGTCAGACGACGGCGCCCCCGTTGCTGTCGAGCCACCGTAGCCGGCGCCGACTTGGATCCCGCCGGCACCTACGGAACCTGTCGCAGACGGTGTCCGGTACTGCCCGCCGGAATCGTCTGCCCAAGCAGCGGTATTCGAGAACAGGCAGAAAGCCGCCGTCCCGAAGAGTATCAGTAGCCGGGGGCGCAGTGCCCTTCGGTGAGCGACTGTTGAGAGACCCTCCACGCCGAGCCCACCAATACGAGGGTGGACTCGACTCCGTCGTATTCCGGCTTCGTTATGGGGGGCACCGGCTTCCCGGTCTTCGCGTAGACCAAGATCGACGTGCTGTACGCGCAATCGACGACAGTGGCAGTCGTCGATGTCAGTGTCTGAAGATGTGGGTGAAGAACGAACGTCCCGCGAGCAACGATCCCGTTGACCTGATCGCCGGCCAGGTTCCGCCGCACCTGCTGCAGAAGCGGGTCCACCATCGTCGCAGTAAGCATCGGATCGAAGATGTTCGACGTCAACCCGGCATGCTCGAACGCCGCCCAGCCAGCTCTGTAGGCGGCTAGAACCGCCGCCGCGGTCGGGTTGAGGGTGGTGGTCGTTGTCGAGTCGGCGGTACGCCGGCCCCCGGGAGCTGAGCTGCCGCAGCCGGCCGCCACCAGGGCCACCAGCACCAGGCTGGCTGCCACCCACCGGAGGGGCCAGGCCGGGTGACGGAACCGGGTCATGGCACAGGGTACGCGGGTCCGGAGTGTCGACAATGGGAATCTCCTCCCAGAGAGTGCTAAAGCTCCCCAATGGGTAGAACGGCGCGCACGGAGCGGAACAACCCCGGGGGGCCCGGAAACCGTCGTCCGGTCGGCTGAGCGGCGCCGAGAAGCTAGGCGCCGCGCTGCTGGGGAGGACGTGCGACGACTCGGGCTGGACCTCGTGTCTCGGCCGGCGCACCTTGCCCATCACCTATACAAAGATCCAGCCGCCCCGCGGTAACAGAAAATTTAGCTCCGGAGCGAAATTGGCCGCTGACCTGGGACGACGCGTGGCCCGGGGTGGCCAGACGGGTGCGGAATGTGCTGCGAAGCCGGCGGGCGCCGGCGTCAATCATCGATGACGCCATCCAGACGGCAGCGGAACGAGCCCTGCGCCGTGCCGAGGGTTTCGACAGCCTCGATGGGTGCGTCAACTGGGCGGTGAAGGTCGCGTGGCACGAGGTGCAAGCTCAATGGCGCCGGGAGGCCCGAGTATCCCCCGGCGACGCTCCCGAACGTACCGGCGGGTCCGATCCCGCGAGAGAGGTTGAAGAACGGCTCGCCATCGCGGCGGCGATCAAGAATCTCGCCCTGCTTTCCGAAACCGAGCGTCGAGCGATCTTGTCATCGTTGGATGACTGCGGCCTATCCGGAAAGCCCTTGTCAGCCGCGGAGAAGATGCGCCGGTCCCGGGCGCGCCGCCGACTGACCGCCCTTGTCGCCGGGTCCGACACGCAGCTTGCCGGCCCAATCAGTCGCCAGGGAGTCGCCACCGACCCACGACGAGTGCTGCCGGCAAGCTCTGGGATCAGCGATGAACGGCAGAGAGAGGAGTCTGCCCGATAGGGGACATCTCGGCCGAGCCTTTTGGGGCGTTACCCTACGCCTACGGATCGACCCAAGTTCCCCGCGTCACACCTATCCGGCATGGGCGCAGGCGTGGGCCGGCGCCTTCTGGGACACGCTCAGGTTGGCCGGCCTCACGATGCCGACATACGAGATTGTCCGAGCCCTGTAGCGTCGTCGTCCGAAGTTGGTGTCCGATCTGCACCGCTTGCTGGACATGCCCGTCGCTGAGTCCGGCCCAGCGCTCTAAGCTACTAAGTTGTCGGCGCCATGCCGGCAATCGGCCCGTACAGGACACTGTGGGCAGGCCGGGCGGGCGGGGCCAGGGTTACGCAAGTGTCCGAGCAGTCCCGGGATCAGCCCGACCGTGGTGAGGGATTGCTGAAGGGCACAGGTCGGTGTTGCTGGGTTGCCGCTCAAGGTGGCGTGCACGATGAGAGTGTTGTGAGCGACTCCGATGTCGGTGACGTTGACGCCCGGTAGGCGTATTAGCCGGCTGACGTGGTTGTGGGTCAGGCTGCGTGGGCCTGGGTCGGCCTCGACGGCGACGGCACCGTTGTCGACGCTGACGGCGAGGGGTAGTTGGAGGGGGATGAGGTCGACGCTGACGAGGATGATCGGCTGTGACGGGTCGAAGCGAACGGTGACCGGGAATCCTTTGGCTTGCAGGAAGTCGGTCAGATCGGTTGGTGTGACGGTGGCGGTGATGCGAGCCTGGCGGAGGTCGATACGGTGCGATCCGAGCGCGAGGCGCCAGGCGGAGAAGGTGGCAGCGGGTATGTCGGCGATTATGTCGTCGATGCGTAGGCCGCCTATCGATGCCTGATCGATGTGGCCTCGTACGCCGTGAACGCTTCCGGTGGCGGCCCGAGGAACGGCGAAGGCGCCGAGGGTGACGGTGGTGCCGCGGAGGTGGGCGCATCCGTTGGTGAACGACGCGGCGTCACGCTCGGCGTACCAGGCGGCAGGGAGGTTGGCGGCGGCCAGAAGCGCGCATGTCAGTCCCATCCCGGTGAATGCGGCGAACGCGATGCGGGTGGGTCGCCGCCGGCGGCATTGACCGGTCGGGAGGTCCGAGGCGGTCATTGGTGTGTGGTTCGGTTCACCCGGGTCGGAGCTCAGGTATAGCCGTCGGGTGCTCCGCCGGCGTCGGGTGCCAGCAGTCGTTGGAGCCGTCGGGGGTTGGGGACAGCAGCGACGCCGGGTGCGACCTGATTGGCTAGCAGAAGCCGGCGGCGGAACAGATCGGCGAATACGGCGACGAGCGTGGCGTGGCAGCCAGGTATTAGACGGGCGGCGGTGTCGAGCAGTCCGGCGATCGGTAGGTCCTCGAAGGACGTTGATTGCCATGGTCGGAGCACGGTCTGCGCCGATCGGATGCTGGCGCGACTCTCGCCGCCGGTGAGGCCTCGGGCGAGGAGGGCGTGGTCGAGCTGGGCGGCCCCGGCGATGGCCCTGGACAGGTGAGTGGCTTGGGAGTCGTTGAGATCGGCGGCGATGGCGGCGGTGGCCAGGATTGGCCGGCCTTGGCTGTATCCGTCGATTCGGGGCGTATCGAGGAGCACGGCGTTTCGGCAGGCGCCCCGTACCAGCTGTTCGATCAGCGCGGTAGCCGCGCCCGGCTGAGGGCGGGTGTCGTCGCATGGGGGTACTTGGGCGGTCCACTGGTCCCCGTGGCGGGCGACCCCGGGGACGGCCAGTTCGGGGCCGGCCGTAGCCGCCAGGGCGAGCAGGGCGCGGGCTTCGCCCAGGTCGATCAGGACTGTCACCGTGTCTTGAGCGTCGACTCGGACCTGGTCGGCGCGGGTGGGGGCGGCCGCGGGCGGGCGTGGCCCGGCGCCGCTGCGGCGTTGGGGCTGTTTCCCGAATAGCCGCCTCTCGCTCATATGGTATGAAGAGTATAAAATACTGGGCCGGATCGCAAGTACGGTCTGTAATATTGTACTTCGAGTCCCACATAGTTTTTGAGTCCCAGTTGTTGCGGTGAGGAAAGACGAGGTCTGCTTATGCGTCCGGTTCCGACATCGATCGCGGTCAAGCTGCCCAAGGCCGCCGAGCTCATCGCCGAGCGGGGGCTCGATCAGACCAAGATCGAGGACATCGCCGAGGCGACGGGGATCCCCAAGACCACCCTGTACTACTACTTCGTCGGCAAAGAGGAGATCTTGGTGTTCCTCCAGCGCGACCTGTTGGCCGAGGTGGCTGACGCGGTGGCCATTGCCGTCGATACCGATGGGACAGCCGCTGACCGGCTACGCGAGGTGATGCGGGCCCAGCTGCGGGTGATGGCCGAACGCCCGGCGGTGTGGCGGGCGTTCATCGCCGATCTGGGCCGGGCGGCCCGTCTGCCCGAGCTGGTCGAGGCGTTGGCGAACGCCTATTACGCCCCGGTCGAACAACTCTTGGGGGAGGGCGGGGCGGACGGTTCGCTGCGATGCTCGGAGGATCCGGCCACCACGGCCATGGCCATCTTCGGGGCGGCCACCATGGTCGGGTTACGCCACGTCCTGGCCGGCCACGACCTGGACGCGGAGCGGATGGCCGAGCAGGTGATCGCGTTCGTGTTCGGAGGTCTGGCCGCCTGATGTTCGACTGGCTGGGTCGCTTGACCGCCCGCTACGCCCGCTGGGTGATCGTGTCCTGGCTGGGCGCGGCGGTGCTGGCGGTGTTGTTCGCTCCCTCGTTGGAGAAGGTCGGGGTGCAGAACGAGACGGCTTTCCTGCCGGCGTCGGCGCCTTCCCAGCAGGCCGATCGGGTGTTGCAACGTCTGTACCCGGGCGACCCGACTTTGGATTCGGGGATCGTGGTCTTCTCCCGGGCCGGCAGGTTGAGCGCGGCTGACGACGCCTGGATAGCCCGGTGGGTGACCGGTCTGAAGGCGCCAAGTTGGCGGGGTCAGATCACCTCGGTGCAATCCGACACCACCGATCCTCTGCTGGCGTCAGAGCTTCGGGCCCGCGACGGCCGGGCTGACCTGGTGGTCGTCGGGTTCGGGTCGTCGCCGTTCAGCACCGCCAACAACGCCACGGTGGCCGTGCTCCGTCACCAGCTGGCGGGCGCCCCGACCGGGTTGGCGCATCATCTAAGCGGCATCGCCGGCCTGGCCGCCGACCAGGCCACAAGCCTGGTCTCCTCGTTCGCCCGCGCCGCTTTGATCACCGTCGTCCTGGTGCTGGCCATCCTGTTCTTGGTCTACCGCTCCGCGCTGGCCCCGCTGGTCCCGCTGGTCACGATCGGAGCCGCTTATCTGGTGGCGCGCGGCCTGATCGCGATCATGGCCGCCCACGGGTTCAAGGTGGCCAGCCTGGTCGACACCTTCCTGATCGTGATGGTCTTCGGTGCCGGCACGGACTACTGCCTGTTCATAGTGTCGCGCTACCGAGAAGACCTCCAATCCGGTGACCAGGCATCGCAAACCTTGCGACGCAGCATGCGGGTAGTCGGGGTGGTCGTCGCCGCCTCGGGGGCGACGGTGATCGTCGGGTTCATGTCGATGCTGACAGCCCGGTTCGGCCTCTACCGCACCATGGGGCCAGCCATCGGGATCGCCATCGCGGTCACCGTGGCCGCCGCCCTCACCCTGACCCCCGCCCTGCTGGAGGTGGCCGGCGGCCGGCTGTTCTGGCCCGGGCCGTTGCGCCCGACCCGCCTTGACGAGCCCGGCCGGGGCCCGAGCCGCTGGGAGCGCCTGGCCTCCACCGTTCGGGGCCATCCTGTCGAGATCCTCCTGGCCGGGGTGATCCTGCTCGAGCTGAGCGCCGCGGGGATCGGCTGGTACCACCAGAACTTCGACCTGGTCAACGAACTGCCGGCCAGCGCTGACGCCCGCGCCGGTTACGCCGCCATCGCCGACCACTATCCCGCCGGGACGGTCGCCCCCGTCTATGTGGTGATCGACACGCCCGGACCGATCCTCACCGGTCCATCACTGACAGCCGTCGACCATTTGACCGACTATCTCAAGACGCAGCCTGACATCGCCCAGGTCCGCTCGGTCACCCAGCCCACCGGGGCGCCGCTCACCTCGGCCACCGTCGCCGACCTGGGCAGCATCAACGACCTAGGCGTCAACCCGAACAAAGTCGATATCACCCCGCTGCTCAACGCCATCGACTCACCGGGGGGACTGCGCTTCAACGCCGGCCTGCTCCACCGCTACCCGCAGCTTGTCGACGGCGGCCCACTGGCGTTCTTCCAAGGCGGCGATGGGCATTCAACCCGCGTGGCCATTACCCTCACCTCCGACCCGTACTCCCCCAAGGGGCTCGCCGTGGTACGCGACCTCGACGCCAAGGTCGACGACGCCATGGCCGGCTCGGCCCTAGCCGGCGCCCAGATGTACATCGGAGGGCCGGCCACATTCTTCTCCGACATGCAGACCATCGGCAACCACGACTTCCGGGTCATCGCCGCCGTGCTCATCGCCGGGATCTTCACAGTCCTCGCTCTGCTCTTGCGTTCGCTGGTGGC
>JAJPHE010000057.1 GCA_021325435.1 Actinomycetota bacterium
CCCCCGCCACTAATAGTTCTGGTTTTGCGCGCCACGTTGCGTACGCGCAGGCCGCTGACCAGCAGTTTCTCGAACCGCTGGACAGCGTTTCTCGGGCGTTTTTCTCGACCGCCTATCAGGTTTGCCCGAGATTGCATAGGGCAGGTGGCGGCGGGGTGGGCGGCCGGTGACCAGCGAGTTCGCGCTGGGCCGCCCGAACGGCCGTTCGGCTGCATACGCAGCCCCATGGCGCGCCACATGCACCGCCCTACTCACGGGACGTTGCACGTCCTGATCACCCTGAGCGACAGTAAACTTGACTTCGCGCGCCTCCTGCGAGACGCAGCGTGCTTGCGGCTGGTCGGGGATCCGGGCCGGCGACTCGTCCTGTGGGTGCCGAGAACCCCGTCCGCCCATCTCAGGCGACCATCCGGTACTCGCTGGAGGAGGCCGCCCAGGCGGTCGGTTCTTCGTAGCTGGGCGAGGTCGATATCGCCGATCAGCGCGGGAGGCGTGTCGAGCGCTGAGGGCTCACGCTGGTCCAGGGAGCGGTGGGGCCGGTGCGAGTTGTAGTGCTCGACGTACTCGGTGAGTGCGGCCTCCAAGTGCCGGCGGCCGAGGATGAGCATCCGGTCGATCGCGCCGGATGGTGCCGATCACGCGCTCGCAGATGGCGTTCGCCCGAGGAGCCTGGACCGGGGTCTTGATGACCCTAATGCCCTCGGCGGCGAAGACGGCGTCGAAGGAGGCGGTGTACTTGGTGTCGCGATCGCGGATGAGGAACCTGAGCGCGTTCGCCTGGTCGGTGAGGTCCATCGAGAGGTTGCGGGCCTGTTGGGTGACCCAGCTGGCGTCTGGGTTGGTCGTGATGCCGGTGATTCGCACACGTCGCGTGTCGTGGTGGATGAACACGAGCACGTAGAGCCTACGGAGAAGGACGGTGTCGACATGGAAGAAATCGCACGCCATCAATCCCTTCGCTTGGGTGGCGAGGAACGCGGCCCAGGTCGGCCCTGACCTGCGCGGTGAGGGATCGATGCCGTGGCGCTTCAAGAGCGCCCAGACGCTCGAGGGGGCGATGACGACGCCCATGGTGGCCAGTTCGCCGTGGATGCGGCGGTAGCCCCACTGGGGATTCTCCTTCGCCAACCGCAGCACGAGGGCGGTGGTTCCCTTGGCGATAGCCGGTCGACCTGGGCCGCCGTGCGGGTAGGTCCAGCGTTTGGCGACAAGGTCGCGGTGCCAGGGCAGCAGGGTCGACGGCTGGACGAAGAGGTGCTCGAGACGCTGGCGGGGGAGCAGTCGTGCGAGTCCCGCCAGCAGCGCTCGATCTGCCGGTTCCAGCGCGGGTCGGTGCACCTGGCGCCGCAGCACTGCCACCTCGTGGCGCAGCACGACGACCTCGATCGCGAGGTCCGTCTCTTTGCGAGCGATGAGGCGGATCAGTTGGAGGACGCGGCAGTACACTCGGTAGAGGAACGACAGCGTCACGGTCTCGGATGCTCTCCGCGCCCGGGGCCAGCCGTCAAAGTCCAGCTCACAGGCGACGGATGACATTCTCGGCACGCACAGGTAAGGCGAAGGCGCTGATCACGTCGTAAAATCGTCAGGAAACCTTGACGCAAGGAGGGCTGGATGGTTGGCTCCGAGAAGCGCGTGCGCATCCTCGGTCACGGACGGTCGACTCGGGTTCGTCTAGTTGGTGACTGGGGCCAGCATCCACTTGAGGGGATCCGGGAGGCGCGTGGGGTAGAGAGGGCGCTCGACAAGGTCTTGCGGGACCAAGTTCGCAGGGCGAGGGACGCCGGTTGCTCCTGGACCGAGGTCGGCGATGCGCTTGGCACCAGCAAACAGGCCGCCTGGGAGCGGTTCTCGGGGGAAGAATAGCTGACGAGGCGGCGCGCCGATCTTGCTTGCGAGGCGACCGGGCTCGACCGAATCGCCTGGACGAGCGGGATAAGACGGCGCACCGAGCCGGCAGCATGGCCACCGCGTCCGATGTCTGAGGGGTGGTTTCTCCGGAGTCTTGTGGGGCGAACCGGCGGTTCGACTCTCGTCACCCCTGAACCACCCTGGATCCACCGGAGGCTCTGATCTCGCAAGGAGACTGAGCTATGGGTTGACAGAGGAAGTACGACCAAGAGACCCGTGATCGGGCGGTCCGGTTCTATGAGGAGCGACGCCGTGATCATCCGGGCGAGTCGGCCATCGAGTCCCGCCGTCGAGTGGGTGAGTTGTTGGACGTCAACGCCGGCACGCTGCGGGGCTGGATCGAGCGGGTCGAGGTGGACTCCGGGGTCCGGCCGGGCACAACTGGCGAGGAGCACGCCGAGATCGCCCGGCTGAAGAAGGAGGTCGCCGAGCTGCGTCGGGCGAACGAGATCCTCAAGACGGCGTCCGCGTTTTTCGCGGCGGCGGAGCTCGACCGCAGACTTTCCTGATCGGCGCTCACATCGACGCCTACAAGGACCGCTTCGGGGTCGAGCCGATCTGCCGGGTGCTCTCCGAGCACGACATCAAGATCGCCCCGAGCACCTATTACGCCCACACCGCCCGCCAGCGGGTCTCACAAGCCGACTGGGACGACGCTCATATGGCCAACCGCCTGGTCGACCTGTGGCGGACCAACCGGTCGATATACGGGGTCGACAAGCTGCACGCGGCAGCTCGGCGGGCGGGCATCGACATCGGCCGCGACCAGGTCGCCCGGCTCATGCGTATCGCCGGAATCGCCGGGGTGACAAGGGGAAAACACAAGACAGTGACCACCAAGGGTGACCCGGCCGCAGCCCGTCACCCCGACCTGTGCAAACGCCAGTGGGACACACCGGTCCGGCCGGACCAGTGGTGGGTAGCCGATTTCACCTACGTGTGGACCCTGGTCGGGTTCGTCTACGTCAGCTTCGTCACCGACGTGTTCTCCCGTCGGATCCTAGGCTGGAGGGTCACATCGACCAAGACCACCCCCGCTGGTGCTCTCCGCGCTCGAGCAGGCCCTGTTCATCCGCCGGCGCACCAACGTGGCCTTCACCGCCACCGGGATGGTTTTCCACTCCGACGCCGGATCGCAGACCAGTACACATCGCTGGCCTTCACCGAAGCGCTGATCGACGCCGGCATCACAGGAAGTATTGGCAGTGTCGGTGACGCCCTGGACAACGCCTTGATGGAGTCAACGATCGGCTTGTACAAAACCGAGGTCATCGGCCAGAACCCCCACTCATGGACCGGCCTACGCGAAGTCGAGCGGGCCACCGCCGAGGGGGTCCAGTGGTACAACACGGCCCGGCTTCACAGCTCCATCGGCTACCTGCCACCCATCGAACACGAAGCCCTCTATCGTGTCACAACCACCTTCCCCAACGGTGAGGAGGTGGCCTAACAACAGCCTCCACCGGATCCAGGGCGATTCACCCCCGATGATCTGCGTCCATACGAATCAGCGACTTGTTGCCCGCCCGACCAGGCATGGGTTGGGGAGCCGGAGCTGCGTCGCGGGCGCGTACGAACCGCTGTCCATAACCGGTGTCTTGCTGACCATCACCCGCGAGCTGAGCCAGTCGTTAGCCGGGTCCGTTCGTGGGTTGGGTGCGACCCCTGTGGCGGGCCGGCTGATCCATCCGCGGGGGATTCCGAGTTGGATCGGAGCTCGGGAGAATGAACGGCGGGCGTGTCGAGGGTCGGCAGGTGTGAACAGCAGCAGTCAGCCGAGCCGCATGCGGCAACGCGGATCCCGCGCTCGATAGCGCAACCACGCTCAGCCCAGCCGATCTCCATCACGAATCCTTTTCACGGGCCGGGTCGGTGCTTCACCTGTTACTGCCGTACAGCGCTCGCCGGCGCTCTTGTTCCGAGTGCTGCCGCGGTGACCGCCGTCGCACCCATAACTGGCTGGCCCGACGCTACCGCCGCGGTAGCGGTCCGGGGTAGGCGGCTTCGGCTTGGACGGCAAGCCGGCCGGCTTGGCGGCGGATCACCCAGATGCCGACAGCAACGATCGCCGCCGCGACAACACCGAGGCCGATGTCTACGGGTTTGGACGCTTTGTTAATGGTGTTGCCGATGGCGTAGGGGACGAAGCTGTAGATGGCGGCCCAGACGATCCCGCCGGAGGCGTTGTAGGGCAGGAACCGCCGCCAGCGCATTTTGAGTGTCCCGGAGAGAAACGCCGCGTACGTGCGTAGCACGGATACGAACCGGCCGAAGAAAACCACCTTCCCCCCGTGGCGGTCGAATATGAGCCGGCCGATCTTTATCTTGGTGTCGTCGGCGCGGATGTAGCGGCCGTAGCGGTGCAGGAGCCGGTAGCCGCCCTTGTTGCCGATCCAAAACCCGATGTTGTCACCGGTTATGGCCGCGGTAGCAGCGACGACGAAAATCGCCCACACCGAGAGCTTGTGGGTGGAGCCGGCGTAGAGCGCGGCGGCGATGAGGATGGTCTCGCCGGGCAGGGGGATCCCGAGGCTTTCGGCGCCGACAACGGCGAACACGGCGGCGTAGCCGTATTGGTTGAGCAGGTGGTGGACGTTCACAGACCGGCTCTCTGCTCGGCGACTTTGGTAGATCGCAGCGAGGGGCGGCCGAGCCGGGGGGCGCTGAGCCCGGCGCAGGCGACCAACGCGGCGGCGAGGGCGGCCAGTCCCGCGCCCAGGCCGAGCGGGCCGAAGGCGCCGACTAGGACCGGGCCGCCGGCGTCGCCCAGTTCGCGCCCCACTTCGGCGGCGCCCATGGTGCGGCCCAGCCGGTCCGGTGGAGCGCTCGCCGCCAGCCGGGAGAAGGCGACCGGGGTGACCACCGCGACGCCGGCTCCGACGAGCAGCGCCGCTGCGGCCAGGCCGCCGGGGCCGGGATAGGCGACGGCCAGGGCGAAACCCGCGGCCGTAGCAAGCAGGGCCAGGCTCGAAGCCGATCGGGGCAGCTGGCCGTCATCGTGACGGCGGCCGGCCCAGGGTTGGATGACCGCGGCAGTGGCGGCCATGAGAGAGACCAGGGCGCCGGTGGCCGCCGGGCTGAGATGGTGGCGCACTCCCAGGAGGGGCAGGAACCCGATACCGGCGCTGAGCGCCGCGGTGCCCGCTGCGAGGAGCAATACCGGCTGCAGGAAGGCCGGCTGGCGGATCTGGGTGATCAGGGCGGCCACGCCGGCCCGCTGACGGCGGGTAGCCGGGGTGAGAGAGGGGACCAGCGCCGCCACGCCGATTGCGGCGGCCAGGGCGACGGCGCCGGTTAGCGCGAACAGCAGCCGGTAGCCGGATGCAGCCACCACCGCCCCGCCGATTAGCGGTCCGAGCAGGTAGCCGACACTCTTGGCCCCGCCGTAGCCGCCGAAGAGCCGGCCGGCACGCTTCTGGCCGCCCAGCCCGGCGACCGCCGCCCCCGCGGCCGGCGAGAAGGCGGCAGCGGCGCACCCCTGGGCGAGACGGGCGACCCCCAGCCAATGCGGGCTGCCGGCCAGCGCGAAGGCGCCCGAGGCCAGCGCGAAGGCCACCAGCCCGGCCAGCATGACCGGCTTGGCGCCGCGACGATCGACCACCGCCCCAAAGACCGGCTTGAGTACCACCTCGGCGCCGTCGTAGACGCCCAGGAGCAGGCCCAGCTCCCATAGCGAGCTGTGATGGCTGGTGGCGTAGCCACCCAGATTGGCGGCAACCGCGTGGGCTCCGAAAGCGGTGACGAACCCGGCGCCATACAGCGGCCAGCGTCCCCGCCGCCACCGCTCCGCCGCCGCGGCGATCATGGCCGCCGGCGAGCCTGGTAGACCTGTTCGGCGAAGTCCTCGAGCAGCTCGGCGCATGCTTTGAGTTGCACCTCTGCGTCGGCTGCCGAGGGGGCCCCGAAGATGTCCTTGGCGCGCAGGTCCCGATACCAGCGGCGCAGCCGGTCGACGTTGTGCTCCTCCTCGTCCAGCTCGGCCAGGGTGAACTTCTCCTTGGTGAACTCCGAGCGCAGCTCAGCCAGCGCCTTGTCGCACTCGGCGCGGAATTCCACCCATTCGGCCTCGCGCTCGTCGGTGTACAGCCGCTCCAGCTCGCCGAGGGATC
>JAJPHE010000151.1 GCA_021325435.1 Actinomycetota bacterium
CCTCCACTGAGTCGTCGGGATTGGGTGAGAACCCGACATCTCAGTTGGGCCAAACCGACGACCGGTGGATGGTCCCCCGCCTAGCGCCTATCCGCGCGGCCTCTAAGGAGCCTGCTCGCCGAGGGCGTTGCCGATGAGGCCGAGGGGCGGCGAGCCCAGCGCCAGAAGCGCCTCGTGGAAACGCCGGTGGGAGTAGCGCCGGCCCCACGCCGCCTGGGCCTCGTCGCGCAGGGCGAGGATGGCGAGCTTGCCCCACGTGTAGCGGCCGTAGGTGGGGTCGAAGGTGGCCCGCTCCGCCTCGGCCCGGGCCGCCGGGCCCTTGAGGTAGGCGTGGTCCTCGAAGGCCCGCACCGCCTCCGGCATGGTTATGGCCTCGGTGTGCAGGCCGATGGCCACCTGCAGGCGAACGACTCGCACCAGCGCCTCGAGGCAGACGCCGGCTCGGAAGCGGGGGTCCTCGGCGCGGAAGCCCTCCTCGAGCATCAGCTCCTCGGCGTAGTGGGCCCACCCTTCGACGAAGGCGAAGGAGAAGAGACTGCGGCGCACGTCACCCCGGACCCGCCGGAGGATGCGGCCGTGGGCGAAGTGGCCCGGGGTGACCTCGTGGACGGTGATCGCCGGCAGCGTCGTGTGGCTGAACGCCGCCAGCCAGTCCTCCTGCTCTTCGGGGCTCCACGACGGGTCGGGTGGCGTCACGTGGTACCACGAGGGGGCGTCGGCCTCATAGGGAGCGGCCCAGGCCATCATGGCCATGGCCCAGCGACGCGACTCAGGCGCCGGGCCGACGAGGCAGACCCCGTCGATCGGGGGCATGAGGTCGTGCTCGGCGGTGAAGGCGCTGGCCTCGTCGATGAGCTGGCGGGCCGCCACTTCGATTCCCCCCGGACCGGGATGGTCTCTGACGAGCCCCTCGACGACGTCAGCGGTGGGCGTCCCCGGGGCCAACTGCTCACAAGCGGAATCGAGCATCGAGCGCAGCCGGACCGATTCGTTCTGAGCCTGGGTCGCCAGCCGCCCGAGGTCGACGCTGGTCGCCTCGGGCTCGCCCATCAGCCGGGCCAGCACAGCTCCACCCAGGGCGACATCGTCCGGGCCGGCAGCAGCCCGGCCCAGGTGGTCCACCAGCCTCTGGTGGGCGGCCAGGGCGGCGTCGGTCGCCGGATCGCCGGGCGACAACCCGGCCGCCAGTCCCTGGGCGGCGGGCAGCGAGGCCCGGGCCACCGGGCCCGGCACCGAGTCGAGCGCCTCCACCGTCGCGTCGATGGCGTCGGGCCACCCGGCCAGGTGGCGGCGCCGGGCCTCCTCGCGCTCAGCGGCGGGCGCGTACTCGCGGTCGTAGCAGGCCAGGTCGAGGTTGCCGATGTGGACCATCGGGTTGGTGCGGTGCTGAGCAGCGTCCCCGTAGGCGACGCGGAGGCCGGCCTCGGTGGCGGCCAGGTGAGCCTCGTCGTGCGGGTCGGGCTCCTTGGGTCCGTCCCCCAGCGCCCGCAGCCCGGCCGCCACCGCGGCGGGGGAGAGGTCCTGCACCACGCCGTCGTAGTCGTGCAGGCCGGCGTTCTCGCGGGCGTCGGCGACCGACAGGTCGTGGACCGCCTTCACCCGGGGGTTCATCGGGGCGAGGGTAGCCTCGGCCGGTGGCCGCAACTCGGTACCGCTGTGACGCCTGCGGCAACCTGACGCGCTTCGACGTAACTACCACTCGTCGCACTCGCGCCTTCCACCACTTCACCGTCGGCGGCGACCTGAAGGTGGAGGACGAGGAGGTCCTCTCCGAGGTGGTCGAGGACGTGCAGTGCCGCTGGTGCGGCTCGGGCCAGTCGGTGCGGTCCCTGGAGGAGGCCGAGGGCTGAGCGGTCCGGCGCCGACCATCGCGGGGGCCGTCCGCCCGGCCCTCGAACTGGCCCTGAAGGTCGCCAAGAAGGGCGAAGCGGCCACCCCTCCCCAGCCGGCGCCCCGAGGCTTGAAGCGCTTCCTGGGTTTCGCCCGGCTGCCGGCGGCGGCGTTGGAAGCGGTGCGCAGGGAGCTCGACAGCGACGATGGCTTCCGGCAAAGGGTCGCCGGCGCCGCCACTGAGGACGCCGTCGGTCGGGCCAGCTGGCTGTTCCTCACCCGGCCCGAGGGGTGGCGGGCGGAGCTGGCCACTCTCGTGGCGGAAGCCTCCCCAGGGGACGATGCAGACGACGACCAGGAGAGGGTGGGCCGGGCCGATCGCGACCTGTCCCGGCGGGTCCGCAGCGCCGAGGAGGGCCGCCAGCGCGCCGACGCCGCCCGGGGTCGGGCGGAGAAGTCGTTGGCCGCCGAACGCGAGAAGGCGACCCGGCTCGGCTCGGAGCTGGCGGAAGAGCGCCGCCGGCGCCGCCACGCCGAAAAGGAGCTCGAAGACACCAGGCGACGCCTCGCCTCCGCTCTTTCCGCCGTCGATTCGGCTGAGCGCCGGGCGCGCCAGCACCAGGACCGGGCCGAGGCGGCGCTCGCCCGCGCCGCCGAGATCGAAGGCGGCGACCGGAACGACCCCGAGGCCTTGTCCGCCGCGGTAACCCGTTTGCTCGACGCCGCCGCTGGTCTGGACCGAGCCGTCTCGGACATCGAGGGGTTGGCCCGCCCCCGAGGCCCGTCGAAGCCCGCCGGGCGCCGGCGCCGGGCGCAGGCCACTCCTCAGCGGGCGCCGCTGCCGCTGCCGCCGGGCGTCCTCGACGACAGCGCCGAGGCGGCCGAGGCCCTGGTGCGGTCGCCCGGCGTCGTCGTCCTGGTGGACGGATACAACGCGTCGATGGCCCTATGGCCCGATCTGGCGGTGGGCCAGCAGCGCCAACGACTGGTCGACGCTCTGGCGGAGATGGCCGCCCGCACCGGTGCGGACGTGCGGGTGGTCTTCGACGGCTCCGAGGCGGCCGGCACGCAGATCACCGCCCCGCGCTCGGCGGTGAAGGCGTCCTTCTCGCCGGCCGACGTCGAGGCCGACGACGTGATCATCGCCACCGTCGGGACCCTGCCGGCGACCCAACCGGTGGTGGTGGCCTCCGACGACCGGCGGGTCCGGCGCGGCGCTGAGCGGCAGGGCGGCAACGTCATCACCACGACGCAGCTGGCCGCCGTCCTCCGGCGCTGAGCTCGCCTGGTATCGCTGTCACAGCCTCCGGGCAGGATGGCGCTGACGACGAACAAGGAGGCAACGTGGCGGCCGACTTCCCCTCAGGTCCGACCTTCACCATCAGCTGCAGCGACTGCTTGATGCGCGACACCGAGGCCTGCGACGACTGCGTGGTCAGCTTCATCGCCGGGCGCGATCCGGACGACGCTGTGGTGATCGACGTGGAGGAGGCGCGGGCCGTGCGGCTCCTTGCCGGCGCCGGCCTGGTGCCGGAGCTGCGCCACGTCCCTCGAGGCGGCGACCAGGTCCATCACACCGGGTAGGCCGAAGTCTCCCCATCCACCGCTCGGTAATGGGCCACTGGTACCGTCCGCGTGCAAGTAGGCCCGAAGGGCGGGCCGCGCCCGGGGGGCGCCCGTGCAGCAGTTGCACCTCGTCGGCATCACCACCGAGCTGGACGGGCTTATCTTCAGCACCCGCAAGGGGGCCAAGTCCGGCAGCTTCGTCGTGCGCATGGACGACAGCCTGATCGAGTCGATCGAACAGGCGGCCCGACTGCGACAGGCGGCGCCGAGCGACAACGGGAGCGAGCCTTCCCGCCCGGTGCGCGTCCCCCGCCTCCGGGTCAGTCGTCCGGAGAGCCGGCTCACGCCCCGCGAGATGCAGGCCCGGCTCCGGTCCGGTCACACCATCACCCAGGTCGCCGAGTCGGCGGGAGTCGACGAGGAATGGGTGGAGCGCTTCGCCGCTCCGGTACTGGCCGAGCAGACCCGCATCCTCGATATGGCTCACGCCTTGGTGACCAAATCGCGCCGGGGCATGTCGGCGTTGCCGCTCGGAGAGTCGGTGCGGGCCAACCTCCACGACAAGGGCGTCGCCTACTCGCCCGACCTCGATGGTTGGACCGCCTACACCCTCGACGGCACCAACTGGATCCTGAAGCTCGCCTACGTCTCCCGTAAGCGGACACAGGAGGCCGAGTGGGAGCTCGACACCAGCACCGGGTCAGTGGTGCCACGCAACCGGCTCGCCAGCGAGCTCGGCTACGTCGACAGCGCCCGGGTGCGGCGCCGGCCGCTCCCTGAAGAGGACCTCTCCTCCGACGGCGAGCCCGAGACGAAGCCGGCTCGGAGCCGGGGCAGCCGCAGGTCGAGGGCTCGCCGGCCGGCGCGATCTCGGAAGTCGGCGGCCACCGGCAAGGCGACTGCCCGCAAGGCGACAACTCGGAAGGCCCCGGCGCGGAAGGCCCCGGCGCGCAAGGCGACCGCCCGGAGGACCACGACCACCAAGACCACGACGAAGCGGGCGCCGGCGAAGAAGGCCGCGGCCAAGAAGAGCACCACCAGGACGGCCGCCACCAAGAAAGCCGCGTCGGCCGGCAAGGCGACCGCCCGCAAGGCCCGACCGCTCAAGGCCGCCCGCCGCTCCGGCCGTTAGGCCCGCCGCCCCTACCATGCCGGGGTGGTGGCCGGAGCCGTGGTGTCGCCCGAGGAGCTCTCCGAGCTCGGCCGGCGCTCCGGCCTCGATGCCGTCGGCTTCGCCCCGGCCAGCCCGTTCGAAGACACCCGGCGTCACCTCGAGGAGCGCAAGGCGGCGGGTCTCCACGGCGGCATGCACTTCACCTACGGCAACCCCGCCCGCTCCACTGACCCGGCCCGGAGCCTCCCCGGGGCCCGGTCCCTGGTGGTGGGGGCCCGTGGTTACCGACGGTCGGCCGAGGAGGCGCCCCCCGGCCCGTGGGGCCAGGTGGCCCGGTACTCGTGGGCCGACGAATACGCCGTGCTGCGCCGGGCGCTGGGGGCGGTGGCGGACCGGCTGATCGCCCACGGTTGGGCGGCCCGGGCCCTGGTCGATGACAACGCCCTGGTCGACCGCGAGGCCGCCTACCGGGCCGGGCTCGGCTGGTACGGGAAGAACACGCTGCTGCTCCTGCCCGGGCGGGGCTCCTGGTTCATCCTCGGCTCGGTTGTCACCGACGCGCCGCTGCCGCCGGCGCCGGCACCGGTTGCCGACGGGTGCGGGTCGTGCACCCGGTGCCTTTCCGGCTGCCCCACCGGGGCGCTCGTCGCTCCGGGGGTGCTCGACGCCCGCCGCTGCCTGGCCTGGTTGCTCGAGGCCCCGGGCTGGTTCCCCCGCCAGTACCGGCGGGCGCTCGGCAACCGTATCTACGGCTGCGACGAATGCCAGGAGGTGTGCCCGCCGAACCGGCGCGAGGACCGCCACCATCCCGCCCCGCCGGCCGGCGACGACGCCGAGCCGTGGGTGGACCTGGTCGAGCTGTTGGCCATGGCGGACGACGAACTGATGCACCGGTTCGGCCGGTGGTACGTCCCCCGCCGCCAGCCCCGCTACCTCAGACGCAACGCCCTGGTCGCCCTGGGCAACTGCGGGGACCCGGCAGACACCCGGGTGGTCAATGCCCTGCGGGGGGCCCTCGCCGATCCGGACCCGCTCCTGCGGGGCCACGCGGTTTGGGCGGCGTCGGCGCTCGGTCGCACCGATCTCGTCGATGCCGTGGCCGCGGCCGAGTCCGACCCGGAGGTGGTCGAGGAGATCGCCGCCAGTCGAGTCGGTGTCGCACCGGTCATCGTCGGCCTCCGGGCTGGGGGCCGCGCTTGAGCCACCTGCTGGTGACCAACGACTTCCCCCCCAAGCTCGGCGGCATCCAGTCATATCTCTGGGAGCTGTGGCGTCGGCTGCCGCCTGACAGCTTCAGCGTGCTGACCACCGCCCACCCTGACGCCGCTGCCTTCGATGCGGAGCAGCCCTTCCGCATCGAACGGGTCCCCACCGCCCAACTGCTCCCGACCCCGGCGCTGGCGAGGGCCGTGGGCGACGCCGTCCTGCGTGCCGGCGCCGACCTGGTGGTCGTCGACCCGGCCCTACCGCTCGGGCTGGTCGCCCCCCGCCTCGGCGTCCGTTACGCCGTGGTCCTGCACGGGGCGGAGGTGACGGTGCCGGGCCGCCTGCCGGTGAGCGGGGCCCTGCTGGGATGGGTGCTGCGCCGTGCCGTCCTGGTGGTGGCGGCGGGCGGCTACCCGGCCGACGAGGGTCGCCGGGCCGCCGGTCGGGGGATGCCCCCGGTGACCATCGTGCCGCCCGGAGTCGACCCCGATCGCTTCAAGCCGCTCGACGACGCCGCCCGGCGCCAGGCCCGGCAGCGCTTCGGCCTGCCCCCGGATGCCGATCTCGTGCTCAGCGTCAGCCGGCTGGTGCCCCGCAAAGGGATGGACGTACTGATCAGGGCGGCAGCCAAGCTGAAGGAGCGCCTTCCGGGCCTGATGGTGGCCATCGCCGGGTCGGGCCGCGATCGGCAACGCCTCGACCGGCTGGTCGGGTCCACCGGCGCGCCCGTGGTCATGCTCGGAGCGGTGGCGGACGCCGACCTGGCCGCCCTCTACGGCTGCGCCGACGTCTTCGCCATGCTGTGCCGCAACCGGTGGCTGGGGCTCGAGCAGGAGGGCTTCGGCATCGTGTTCCTCGAGGCGGCCGCGTGCGGTGTCCCCCAGGTGGCGGGGGCCAGCGGGGGAGCGGCGGAGGCGGTCGTCGACGGCGAGACCGGCCTGGTCGTGCACCGTCCCGACGACGACGCCGCTGTTGCCGCCGCCATCGAACGGATCCTCACCGACGGGCCGCTGCGGGCCCGCATGTCGGTGGCTTCGCGGCGGCGGGCGGAGGCCGACTTCTCCTACGACCGGCTGGCCGAGCGCCTCGGGCAGGCCCTGGCTGCGGCAGGGGGGTGACCCCCCGGGGGCGGCCAGGACCGGGCTGACCAGGGGCGCTTGCTACTCTTCGCCGACCGTCAGGAGCAAGGAAGGCAAGTGGCCGAGCACACCACGCAACGGCTGACGATCAGGGCCACGCCCGAGCAGTGCTTCGAGGTGGTGACCGACTTCGAGCGCTACCCGGACTGGGCGTCGGACATCAAAGACGTCCAGATCGTCGAGCGCGACCCAGAGGGCCGGGCGAGGACCGTCATCTTCCGGGCGGCGGCGTTCGGGCGGAGCACGACGATCACCTTGGAGTACGACTACTCCGACGCGCCCCGCTCCCTCACCTGGGCCCAGACCCGGGGTGACATCACCAACCGTTACGACGGGGCCTACGTGTTCGAGCAGTCCGGTGCCGGTGACACCGAGGTGACCTACACCCTCGATGTCGAGCTGCGGGTGCCGATCCCCGGCTTCGTCAAGCGCCGGGCCGAGAGCCGGATCATCGGCACTGCTCTGCGCCAGCTCAAGGCCCGGGTCGAAGGGCGGGGCGCCAGCCTCACCCAGTGAGGGTCCTGCTCTTCACCGGCAAGGGGGGAGTCGGCAAGACCACGGTGGCGGCGGCGACGGCGATCCGTTGCGCCGAGAGCGGCCGGCGCACGATCGTGGTCTCGACCGATCCGGCCCACTCCCTGGCCGACGCCATGGACCGTCACCTCGACGGCACCCCCCGCCAGCTGTCCGAGGGGCTGTGGGGCCAGCAGCTCGACTCGACCGAGCGGCTCGAGGAGGTGTGGGGCGAGGTCCAGGAGTACATGGTCTCCTTGTTCGACTGGGCCGGCCTGGCCGCCGTCGAGGCCGAGGAGCTCGCCGTCCTCCCGGGCCTGGACGAGCTGTTCGCCCTGTCCGACATCAACACCCTCGCCTCGTCCGGCCAGTACGACGTGGTGGTGGTCGACTGCGCCCCGACGGCCGAGACCATCCGGCTGCTGTCCCTCCCCGACGTGCTGACTTGGTACATGGAGCGGGTCTTCCCCGTCGAGCGTCGCCTTGTGCGCCTCTTCCGCCCGGTGGTCAGCCGGGTCACATCCATGCCGGTGGCCGGTGACGGGGTGTTCGACGCCGCCATGCGGCTGTACGAGCGGTTGGGCGGGGTGCGCGACCTGTTGTCCGACGGGGAGCGGACGAGCATCCGGTTGGTCGTCAACCCCGAGAAGATGGTGATCGCCGAGGCCAAGCGCACGGCGACGTACCTGAGCCTGTTCGGCTACCACGTCGACGCGGTGGTGGCCAACCGCCTGCTGCCCGAAGCGGTGGCCGACCCGTGGTTCAAGGCCTGGAAGGCTGCCCACGCCGACCACTTGGCCTCCATCGAGGAGAGCTTCGCCCCGCTGCCGGTGCTGCGGGCCGAGCTCGCCCCTGAGGAGCTGGTCGGTCGGGCCCTGCTGTCCGATTTCGCCAACGACCTCTACGGTGAGTGCGACCCCGCTGCCCTCATGCACTCCGGACCCGCTATCCGGGTCGAGGCGGACGGCGGCGAGCGGGTCCTCGTGGTGCCGTTGCCGTTCGTCGACCGCGACGATCTCGAGATCGGACGGCGGGAGGACGAGCTCCTCGTGCGGGTCGGCCCCTACCGCAGGGCGGTGACGCTGCCCGACAGCCTTCGCCGTCGGCAGGTGACCGCAGCCACCATCACCGACGGGGCACTGCAGATCCGCTTTCAGAGAGGAACGGAATGAGCGAGCCTGACGAACGAGCGCGCGACGCCCTGGCCCACCTGCGCTCGGCCATGCTCGAGCTCGTCGGCGCGGCCCGCGCCGCTCTCGACGTGGTCGAAGAGGTGGTTTCGGAGCCCGAGCACCTGACCAACCTGGTCGCCAGCCTGGCCGAACTGGGCCGCCTCTTCGCCTCCGCTCCCCGGCCCGGTGGGACGCCCGCTGCCGAGGAGCCCGAGGCGCCCCCGCACCGCTCGGGCGTCGAGCGCATCAGGCTCTCCTGAGCTGGCCTTGTCGGCGGCCATCGGAATCGACCTCGGCGGCACCAAGCTCCTCGGCGTGGTTCTCGACGGCGAGGGAAAGGTGGTCGCCGAGCACCGGGTGCCCACCCCGCGGGGCGGCCCGGCGATCCTCGACGCCCTGGCCGGAGTCGCCCGCTTCCTCCAGGCCGAGGTCGGCGAAGCCCTGCCGGTAGGGGTGGGCGCCCCCGGCCTCATCGACCGCGACGGGCGGATCCGCTTCGCCCCCAACCTGCCCGGCGTGCGCAACCTCGAAGTGCGGGCCGGGCTGTCCGCCGCCCTCGGAGGCCGTCCGGTGGTGGTGGACAACGACGCCACCTGCGCCGGCTCCGGTGAGCACGCCCACGGCGCCGCCCGGGGGGCGACCGACGCCATCGTGGTCACCCTCGGAACCGGCATCGGTGGAGGCCTCGTCGTCAGCGGCGAGGTGGTGCGGGGGGCCAACGGGTTCGCCGGGGAGATCGGCCACATGGTCGTCGACCCCCACGGCCCCCTTTGCGGATGCGGGCGCAGCGGATGCTGGGAGCGTTACGCCTCGGGCACCGGCCTGGCCCGGCTCGGGCGGGAGGCCGCCCACGCCGGGCGGGGGGCCCGGATGATCGAGCTGGCCGGGGGCGACGCCGAAGCGGTGCGGGGTGAGCACGTCACCACCGCCGCGGCCGAAGGCGACGCCGAGGCCGTCGAGGTCCTCGACCGGTTCGCGTGGTGGCTCGCCGTCGGCCTGGCCAACCTGGCCAACGCCTTCGACCCCGAGGTGATCGTGGTGGGCGGCGGGCTGGTGGTCACCGCCGACCTCCTCCTCGGCGCCGCCCGCCGCCACTTCTCGGCCATGGTCGAGGCGCCCGACCTACGCCCGCCGGTGCGGCTGGAGGCGGCCCTGCTCGGGGAGCGGGCCGGAGCGATCGGGGCCGCCGCCCTGGCCCGGATGCTGAGGTGAGATGGTGAAGGTCGGCGTCACCCTGCCGCAGTTCCGCCACGAGGCGGACACCGCCTTGGCCGCCGCCCGGCAGGCGGAGGAGCTGGGCCTCGACGGCGTGTTCGTCTTCGACCATCTGTGGCCCATGGGCAGCCCCGACCGGCCGATCATCTCCGCCGCCCCGGTGCTGGGCGCCCTGGCCGCCGCCACCACCAGCATCGCCATCGGCACCCTGGTCATGCGCATCGGCCTGGTGCCCGACGAGCTGCTGGTCGACCAGCTCCGGTCGGTGGCCGACATCTGCGACGGGCGGCTGATCGCCGGTCTCGGCACGGGGGACCGGCTGTCGGCCGAAGAGAACCTCGCCTACGGCGTGCCTTACCCTCCGGCCGACCTGCGCCGGCAATCGCTGCGCGACTGCGCCGGACGTCTGTGCTCCGACGGGATCCCCGTGTGGATCGGAGCAGGAGCCTCGGTGGCTCCCGGCACCCGGGCGGTGGCAGCCGAGGTCGGGGCGGCGGTCAACGTGTGGAACACCGGCGTGGCCGCCGTCGAAGCCGAGGATGAGCTCGAGGTGACCTGGGGTGGGCCCCTTCCGGGAGGACCCCGGGCCATGGCCAGCCGCATGGGGGAGCTGGCCGGCGCCGGAGCCAGCTGGGTGGTGTGCGCCTGGCCCGACTCCCTTGACGACGTCGCCACCGCGGCCAGGTCGCTTCCGTCCGGCGGCTAAAGCCGTCGGGGCGGTGAGAAGCCGGCACTAACCTCGCGCCATGGAGTTCCGTCGCATCAACGGCCTTCCCCCGTACGTTTTCACGGTCATCAACGACCTGAAGCTGCAGGCCCGCCGGGCTGGCCGCGACGTGATCGACCTCGGTTTCGGCAACCCCGACATCCCGTCACCGGACGTGGCCGTCGAGAAGCTGGCCGAAGCCGCCCACAACCCCCGTAACCACCGGTACTCCTCCAGCGCCGGCATCCCCAAGCTGCGCCGGGCGGTGGCCGACCTCTACCTGCGCCGCTTCGGTGTCGAGGTCGACCCCGACCGCGAGGTGGTGACGACCATCGGCGCCAAGGAAGGGCTTTCCCATCTGATGTGGGTGCTGGTCGGCCCCGGCGACACCGCCCTCGTCCCGTCGCCGTCGTATCCCATCCACATCTACGCCCCGCTGTTCGCCGGTGCCGACGTGCGCCAGGTGCCCCTCGGGGTGGGCCAGGACGACGCCCCCGCTGAGGAAACCTTCTTCGGCAACCTGATGGAGGCGTGGGAGAACGCCTGGCCCAAGCCCCGGGTCATCGTCCTGTCGTTCCCGCACAACCCGACCACCGCCTGCGTCGACCTGGCGTGGATGCGCCGCATCGTCGACTTCGCCCGCGAGCACGACGTGGTCCTGGTGCACGACTTCGCCTATTCGGACACGGCGTTCGACGGCTACCAGCCTCCGTCGATCCTGCAGGTGCCGGGGGCCAATGACGTGGCGGTGGAGTTCTACACCCTCACCAAGTCCTTCTCGATGGCCGGGTGGCGGGTGGCGTTCATGGTCGGCAACGCCCAGCTGGTCCAGGCCCTCATCAAGCTCAAGAGCTACCTCGACTACGGGACGTTCCAGCCCATCCAGATCGCGGCCATCGTCGCCATGAACGAGGCGCCCGACTACCCGAAGCTGGTCAACGAGATCTACCAGTCGCGTCGCGACGCCCTCTGCGACGGGCTCAGCCGGATCGGCTGGGAGATGCCCAAGCCGCGGGGGACCATGTTCGTGTGGGCCCCGGTGCCCGAGCCCTACCGCGAGATGGGGTCGCTCGAGTTCTCCAAGCTTTTGGTCACCGAAGCCGACGTGGCCACGTCCCCGGGCATCGGGTTCGGGCCCGGCGGTGACGGCTACGTGCGCTTCGCCCTGATCGAGAACGAGCAGCGCATCGCCCAGGGCGTGCGCAGCCTGAAGCGGGCGTTGACCAAGCTGTAGGTCAGCCCACCCGGACGCCGGCGCCCAGCAGGCCTTCGAGGCAGAAGGCGACGGCGGCGTCGGCCACCTCGGCGGGCGACTCGCCCCGCTCGAAGATGAAGGTGCGGGCCAGGTGGTTGATCACCCCGAGGATGGCGTGGGTGATCACCAGCGGGTCGGTGTCTCGCACCCGACCGGCGACGATGCCGTCCTTGACGTGGCGGACGACGTCGGCGACGGCGACGTCCTGGCCCTGGCGCAGGTAGGGCGCGAAGCGCTCCTCGGACGCCGCGAACTGGAACAGGCTGAACAGGTGGCGGTTCTCGGCCAGCCATTCCATGGAGGCGCGAATGCCGATCTCGATGCGGCGCACCGGGTCGGGCTCGTCCCCGATGACCTGGTGCTGACGGCGGCGCAGCCCCCGCTGGGCCTCGGCGAGGATCTCGAGGAACAGCTCCTCCTTGGAGGAGAAGTACCAGTAGAAGACGCCCTTGCCGACGTTCATGCCCGACACGATCTCGGCCACGGAGGTGGGGTGGTAGCCGTTCTCGGCGAAGCGCTGGGCGGCGTAGGTCATCAGCTGGCGCCGCCGCTCCGCTCCTCGTGTGGTCAACCTCCGGTCCATCGCCCGAAAACGGTACGAGTCTCTTGACCGCACGGTCAAGAATGGTCCGGTCCACCGCCCCGGCGTTGACGCCACTGCTCGGCCACATCGTCCCAGACCGGCGACTCCGGAGGAACGGTCTGGCGGGGCCGGGCCCGAACCCGGAGTCCCAGCCCGGTGGCGATCAGGGCGATGGCCAGGGCTATGCCGACGGTGTGCAACCAGTCGCCCACCCTGACATCTCTACCACCGGAGCCGGTGGCGGCCGGGCTCGGCCCTAACGGCTGATGCGCAGGAACCGGCGGAGGCGGCCGGCGTCTGCCTCGGCGGGGTCGCCGGTCAGGTCGATGACGACCGGTGGATGGGCGGCGGACAGCTCGGCCTTCCAAGCGGCGAGGATGGCGAACAGAGAGCCCTGGGCCAGCTTTGAGACGCACTGCACCGACAGCGACGAGCAGCGGCGGTAGAGGCTGGCGTCGGTCGACGCCGACAGCAGCATCATGCGGCCGGCGTAGCCACGCTGGCGCAGGGTGGAAGCCAGCTTGCTGCCGCTGTCACCGGGCATGTTCTCGTCGAGGACGACGACATCAGGCTCGTGCTCGGCGACGAGGGGAAGCGCCGCCGCCGCCGACTCGGCACAGAGTGTTTCCCATCCGTTGCGGCTGAGGTGGAATTGCATCCACTCTCGCCACGAGGGGTCGTCGTCGACCACCACGGCAACAGGGCGGTACCCCGCCACTGCCGCCGGTTCCCTTCCGACCCTGCGATCTCCGCCACTTCGCATGGGCAACCTCCCGCCAAGCCGGGAGCGTACACCCGTGCGAGACGCGCCGTCCGGGAACACCAGGTGCGGACGGTGATAGACGAATGGTGATACACCATTTCGTCAGCCGGTGACTAGGGGGTCGGTCAGCCTTTGCCGGCGATGGCCACGACGGGAGCGGCGAGGGGCAGGTTGCCGGCCGAGCCGGCGAACGGGGCGTCGTAGGTGAAGATCCCCCCGTCGGACGCGGCCAGCCAGTAACCGCCTGTCACCAGATCCGCGGCCATGCCCACCACGGGTCGGGCCAGCGGCAGACCTCCTGCCGATCCCTGGAAGGCGGCGTCGCCGAAGGTGAAGATGCCCCCGTCTGATGCGACCAGCCAGTAGCCGTTGCCGTCTGGGGTGGCGGCCATGCCGACGATGGGCTTGTTGAGGCG
>JAJPHE010000156.1 GCA_021325435.1 Actinomycetota bacterium
CCGAAGAACCCGGCGTCCCCGTAGGTGAACACCCCACCGTCGGAGGCGACCAACCAGTAGCCCCGGCCGTCCGGGGTCGACGCCATGCCGACGATCGGCGCGGCCAGGCGGACATTCCCCGCCGAACCGAAGAACCCGGCGTCCCCGTAGGTGAACACCCCACCATCGGAGGCGACCAACCAGTAACCCCGGCCGTCCGGGGTCGACGCCATGCCGACGATCGGCGCGGCCAGATGCACATTCCCCGCCGAACCGAAGAACCCGGCGTTGCCGTAGGAGAACACCCCGCCGTCGGAGGCGACCAGCCAGTAGCCCTGGGAACCGGCGGCGGGCGCCTGGTTGACCAGCGAGAAGGCGGCGGGTGGGCTGACGCCAGCCACCGCGGCAGTGACGATGTAGCCGCCCTGGTTGTCGTTGGCGGTGAAGGTGGGAGCCACGGCCACCCCCGAGGCGTCGGTGGTGACCGTCACCGACGTGACCCGGCCGGGGAACGTGCCCCCCGCTCCCGACGACGGGGCGGTGAAGGTAACGGTGGCGCCGGGCACCGGGTTGCGGTTGGCGTCGGTGACGGTGGCGGCCAGCGGCACCGGAAAGGCGGTGCCCGCCGGCGTCGCCTGGGACGAGCCCGACCCGGCGGTGATGGCCGCGGGGGAGCCGGCCAGGTTGGTGAGCGTGTAATCAGCCGGGGAGGGGACCCCGGCCGTGGCGGCCGTAGCGGTGAAGGCCCCGGCGACGGTGTTGGCGGTGAACGGCGGCGAGGTGGCCACCCCGGCCGAGTTGGTCGCCTCGGTGGCGGTGCTGCCGCCACCGGCGAAGGTGGCGCCGGGTCCGCCGGCGGCGCCGCCCACCGAGAAGACGACGCTGGCCCCCTGCACCGGGTTGCCGTTGGCGTCGAGGACGGTCGCCTGCAGGGGTGCGGGGTAGGACGTGCCGACGGTGGCGGACTGGCCCGACCCCGACGTGGCGGTGATGGCGGATGACACGCCGGCGCTGCTGTTCGTCAGGCTGAAGTTCGCCGAGGAGCCGGGCGCGGCCGGCGAGGTGGCGGTGACCACGTAGCTGCCGGCCGTCTGATTGGCGGTGAAGGTCGGCGCGGTCGCCACGCCCTGGGCGTTGGCAGTGACGGTGGCCGAGTTGGTGTTGGTCGTCGAGAACACCCCGCTCGCCCCGGTGGACGGGGCGGTGAAGGTGACGCTGGCCCCGGCAGCTGGGGTGTTGTTCGAGCTGTAGACGGTCGCCTGCAACGGCGCCGGAAACGCCGTTCCAACCCGGGTTGTCTGCGGGGTGCCACCAGTTGCCGCCATGGGCGCGGCGGCGTTGGTGAGCGAGAAGTTCGCCGGTCCGCTGACCGTGGCCGGGTTGGTCGAGGTGTCGGTGCCGGTGGCCGTCACGTTGTACGAGCCGGGGGTCTGGTTGGCGGTGAAGGCCGGCGAGGTCGCCACGCAGCCGCCACTGCCGTTGGACGAGGTGGGGACCACGACGCTGGTGGCCGGACCGGGGAAGGTGCCGCTGGCTCCGCTGGTGGGGGCGCTGAACGTGACCGACACGGTCGAGCAGCTGGCCGCGCCGGCGACCGTGGCGGTGAAGGGCTGGGAGAACGTCGAGCCGACCGGTGCCGACTGCCCGGAGCCGGAGGTGGCCGTCGTTCCCTCCGCCGCCCACGCCGGGGTCGCACCCAGCACGACAGTGGCGGCGAGGGTGGCGCCGGCGACCATCTGCCGCCCGCGCCGGCTCGACCGCGGGCTACCCACCGGCGCCCGGGGTGCTGTCGTTCCGTCCGGCGCCGAAGCCCCCGAAGCAGCCGTTGGGGCCGGCCGGCCTGATGGTGATCGTCTGGGCGGTGACCGCCCCGGTGCTGTCCGAGGGGCCGTTGGCGGCCACGCACTGGCCGACGGCGAACGCCGAGGGGGTGGCCGTCACGACCTTCGTCCACCGGGTGGACGGGCCGTAGGTGAAGGACGACTCGAAGGTGGGCGGGGTACGCCCGGCGCGGGTCGTGGTCGTCGACGGCGGGGTGATCGGTTGGACATCGACAGAGGCGCCGCTGACCGACGTCACCTTGCCCGCGGCGATGGCGAGGTTGGCGAACCGACCGGGGTTCGGGTTGCGGGGTGACGTCGACCCCCCGTTCGGACGGAATCCACGGCCGAAGCCGCCACCGAAGCCGCCCCCGCCGAAGGCGCTGGCCGCTCCCCTCGCGCACCCGTTGGGCCCGGGCTGGCTGATGGTGACGGCGGTGGCGGTGAAGGGCCCGGTCGTCGGTTTGGGCCCGTTGGCGGTGACGCAGTCACCCACGGCCAGGTCGGACGGGGCCGCGGTGACGAGCTGGATGATGGTCGTCGACGAGCTCACGTTGACGGTGACCTGTCCGGACTGCGGATTCTGCACCTCGAGGCTGGTCCCCCCGCCGCTGACAGCTGCGATCTGCCCGAAGGCGCCAGGCAGGGTCGTCGGCGTGGTCTGGGGCGAGCGGGCGGCCGCCTGCTGAGACGACGCCGCGGTGGGGCTACCCCCGCCGCAGGCGGCGGCGACGAGGCCGAGGGCGCCCACGACGAGAGCGGGAGTGGCGACTCGGAGCGGACGACGAGACATGGGCGAGTTTCTCCTTGATATCGAAGATCGAGAGCTGCTCATTCGCTGCGCAGGGCGTCGATGGGGGCGAGGCGGGCGGCCCGGGACGCCGGGTAGACCCCGAAGGCCATGCCGATGGCCAGGGACACAAGAACGGCGCCGACCATGGCCGCGGGCGACACGACGATGGGATCGGAGATGAGATGGGGCAGGCCGGCCGCTCCGGCCAGTCCAAGCAGCATCCCGATGATGCCGCCGGCGAGCCCGAGCACCGACGCTTCGACGATGAACTGGCGACGGATGATGCTGGGTGTGGCCCCCAGGGCCTTACGCAGCCCGATCTCGCGGATCCGCTCGGTGACCGACACCAGCATGATGTTCATCACGCCGATGCCGCCCACGAGCAGGGAGATGGCGGCGATGCCGCCGAGGAGGACAGTGAGGGTGTGGCTGACCGACGTGGCCGTCGACAGGATGTTCTGCTGCGAGTTGATGGTGAAGTCGGCGGCGAGGGGACTGGTGGCGTGGTGCAGGTTGAGCAGCTCGGTGTCGGCTTCCTGGTAGGCGGCGCCGAGGGAGTCCTTCGAGGTGGCCGACAGCAGGATCGACTGCACCGATGTGCGGTTGGCGCCACCGGCGACCCGTTGCTGGAAGGTAGTGATCGGCACCACGGCGGTGTCGTCTTCGTTGGCGGTGGCCGAGGCGCCGGCGGACGCTAGGACACCGACCACTGTGAAGGGCTGGCCGGCGATGTCGACGGTCTGGCCCACCGGATCGCGGAAGCCAAAGAGGCTGGCGGCGGTGGTCGGGCCGAGGACGACCACGGCGGCGCCGTTGCTGACATCCGGCGAGGCGAAGAAGCCGCCCTCGGCGAGAGTGCGGCCCCTTACCTGCAGCCACGGGGGCGTCGACCCGACCACGGTCGTGGTCCAGTTGGCGGAGCCGGCGGTCAGCACCGCTGCCCGCTGGCTGGTCGGGGCCACCGCCGCGACGTCCGGAACGTCTTGGCGGTCGGCCAGGGCGGTGGCGTCCGCCATGGTGAGCGTGCTCGACGAGCCCAACCCGCCGCGGATGCCCGACGCCGAGGTTGTGCTACCGGGCGTGACGATGAGCAGATTGGTGCCGAGCGAGTTGATGGCCGAGTTGACCTTGGCCTGGGCGCCCTCGCCGAGGCCCACGGTGAGAATGACGGCGGCGATGCCGATGAGGATGCCGAGCATGGTTAGGGCCGAGCGCAGGCGGTGCGAGGCGATCGCCGACATGCCGGTGAGGACGGTCTCGGACCAGCTCATGGCGTCTCCATCCCGGCTTCCTGAATGCGGCCGTCGCGGATGCGCACCATCCGGTGGGCGTGGGCGCCGACGTCGGCCTCGTGGGTAATGAGCACGATCGTGCGTCCCGTGCGGTGCAGCTCCTCAAACAGGCCGAGGATCTCCTCGCTCGACGAGGAGTCGAGGTTGCCGGTTGGCTCGTCGGCCAGCACCACCGCGGGGTCGGTGACCAGGGCCCTGGCCACGGCGACGCGTTGCTGCTGGCCGCCTGACAGCTCCCCGGGGCGGTGCTCGACCCGGTCGGCGAGGCCCACCCGAGCCAGAGCCTCGAAGGCCCGGGCCCGACGCTCGGCTTTGCCGACTCCGGCGTAGGTGAGGGGCAGCTCGACGTTGCGCCAGGCCGTGAGGCTCGGGAGCAGGTTGAACTGCTGGAAGACGAACCCGATGCGCCGGTTGCGGATGTGGGCCAGCTCCAACTCGGACATGTGGCTCACGTCCTCACCCGACAGGCGGAAGACGCCGCTGGTGGGCACGTCGAGACAGCCGAGGATGTGCATGAGGGTGGACTTGCCCGACCCCGAGGGGCCCATGAGGGCGACGAACTCGCCCTCGTTGATGCGCAGGTTGATCCCGCGCAGCGCCTCGACCGACAGCGAGCCGGTGCGGTAGGTCTTGCGCACGTCAACCAGCTCGACGATGGGCCGACGGCTCCCATTGGAGGAGGGCAGGTCGCGGGTGGGCGCCGGCCCCGAATCGACGGCCTGCCGCAGCTCCCCAGCTGGTGCGTCGGGATCACCCACCGCCACCGCCACCGCCACCGCGGAAGGTGCCGCCGCCGAAGCCGCCCCCGCCGAAGCCGCCCCCACCGAAGCCGCCCCCACCGAAGCCGCCCCCACCGAAGCCGCCACCACCGAAGCCCCGGCCGGTGCCCGCCCCGGTGCCGGTGGGCAGGGTCGCCCGCAGATTGGCCACCACGACCTCGTCGCCGGCCGACAGTCCGGACACGATCTCGGTCAGGCCTCCACTGACGGCCCCGACCGTCACCGAATGGGCGACCTCACTGCCGCCTTGAAGCTCGTAGACGAAGCTGCGGGTGCCCACGGTGTGCACGGCGCTGGTCGGCACGGCGAGCACGTTGGTGCGCTGGCTGACGATGATCGACACCTGGGCACTCGAGCCGGCGAACAGGCCGGAGGGGCTACCGGTGACGGCCACGGTGACGGGATAGGTCGCCACCCCGCTGCTCTGGGTCGCCAGCAGACCGATCTGGCTGACCGTGCCGTAGACCGGCGTCGTGGCGCCGTCGGGCGTAATGACGGCCTGGTCCCCCACCCTCAACTCGCCGACCTGGGTGTCGCTGACCGAGGTCGCCACGTCGTAGGCCCCGGGGCTGATCACGACGATGGCGGCCGAAGCCGCCGATGAGGCGGTGGCACTCGACCCCGTGGAGCTGGACGAGGAAGCGGACGAGCCACCCGAGGCGCCGACAGAGCCGGAGCCCGAGGCCCCCGACGACGAGCCGCTACTGGACCCGCCCGACGAGCCGCCGCCCGACGTCTGCCCCGGGGAGATGTTCACGGACGCGACGGTGCCGCCGATCGGCGACACCAGCGTGGCCTGGTCGAGGCCGTCCTGGGCGTTGGCCAGCGACGCCTGGGCCGCGGCCACTGACGCCCGGTCCGACTCGATCTGGGCTGGGGTGACACCCTGCTGCAAGGCGGTGAGGGAGGCCTGGGCGTTAGCCAGCTGGGTGTTGGCCGCAGTCAGCTGGGCCTCGGCCTGGTCGAGTGACTGCTGGTTCTTGACCTCGGTCGAGGTGAGCGCCTGCTGCGCAGACTGCAGGGCCGACTGGTCCTTGGCCACCGTCTGCTGGTCGGAGGTGACCTTCTGCTGGTCCTGGGCCACCTTCTGCTCGTCGGCCGAGCAGGCGGCCGACGTCCCGGTGGACCCACCCGAAGACCCCGCGCTGTTTGCCGAGCTCGAGGAGGATCCGCCGGCACCGGCCGAGGCATCCCCTTGACAGTCGTTTGACTCCTTCTGCTGGTCGGCCGACAGCGTCGCCTCGTCACCCTGGAGCTGGTTGTCGTCCTGGGAGAGAGTGGTGTTGGCGTTCTGCACCGACTGCTGCGCCTGGCTCAGGGCCAGCTGGTTGGAGGCCTGGGTGTCGGAGAGGCTGCGCTGGTCCTGGGCGACGGAGTTCTGCGCCGAGGTGATCGAACCTTCTGCGCTGGCGAGGGTCTGGGCCGTGGGACCCTGCTCGTCGGTGGCCAGCTTGGCCTGGGCACTGTCCAGGCTCGCCTGGGCCTGGTCGACTTGGGCCTGGAGGCTGGCGGAATCGAGAGTCGCCAGCACCTGGCCGCCGACCACATGGTCGCCGACCGCCACTTTGACCGTGGCCACCCGACCGGATGTGCCGAAGGTGAGATCAGCCTCGGCGACCGCCTCGATCGTGCCGGTCGCGCCGATCGTCTGGCGGACGGTGCCGTAGGAGGCGGCGACCAGCCGGTAGTTGGAAGCGCCACTGCCACGGGTGGCGGCGTAGGCGGCGCCGGCGCCGGCGAGAACCACCAGGGCAGCGAGCAGGGCCCACCCCTTGCGGCCGGGATGGCGGAGACGGCCGAACCGGCCCCGACCGGCGGGCGCGGCGGCGGGGGCGACGGCGCCGGCCCAACCCCCTTCGGGCCCGGGCGAACGGGGCAGGACCTCGGTTGCGGGCTCCGCGGCGGTCAGACCCTGATCCGCCCCACCTGAACTCGGGTCCACTGTCGTTCCTTCCTCCGGCGTGGCCGGCCGGCCTGTCGGGGCGCGGCGGGCCCGCCTCTCCGCCGGGAGGTTCGCAGCCCCACATCAACGAGCGCTGGAACGAAGCTGAGAGCGGGCTGTGAGTGTTCGCCGCCTGGTATCGGGTCGGGCAGCGAGGGGGGCTCAGCGCAGGGCGGCCTCGATGGCACCCACTGCCGGTTTCGGCGCGTAGTTGGAGTCGAACGGAAGCGCCCAGCCGTCGGGCGGGGACGTCTCGGACACCCACGAGTACCGGTCGGTGAAGCCCCATGTGACGAAGGTGTGGCAATCGGCAGCCGATCGACAGTCGGCAAGAGCGCCGCGGAAGATGCCGGCTTCCTCGTCGAGCATGGGCCCGGCGCCGGGCGGGCGCAGCCACACGTCCATCTCGGTGACGGCGACCGCCAGGCCCAGCCGGTTGAACCTGGCCATCTCCCCGGCCAGCCTGGCCGAGTTGAAGTCGTCCGGGTCGCTGATGTGCATCTGGAACCCCACGCCGTCGATGGGCACCCCCTGGGCCCGCAGCCCGGCCACCATCGAGTAGATGGCGTCGGCCTTGGCCCCGCCCTCCTCGAATCCGAAGTCGTTGTAGTACAGCTTGGCGCCGGGGTCGGCCTGGTGGGCCCAGCGGAATGCCATGGCGATGTAATCGGGCCCTATGCCGTCGAGCCACACGTCGTGGCGCAGGTGGCCGTGGTCGTCGAAGGCCTCGTTGACCACGTCCCACTGGGAGACCTTGCCCCGGTAGTGGCCGACCACATTCAGGATGTGGCTCTTCAGAATGGCGATTAGCTGGCTGCGGTTGAACGCACCGTTGGTCAACCAGGTGGGGTTCTGCTGGTACCAGACCAGGGTGTGGCCCCGGACCTGCATGTGGTGGGCGACGGCGAACGAGACAATGTCGTCGGCCGGGCCGTAGTTGTAGACGTAGGGCCAGGGGTGGACGGTGGCCCACTTCATCTCGTTCTCGGGGGTGGCCATCCCGTATTGAGCACCGAGCAGCCCGGCATAGCGCGAGTCCTGCTGGATGGCGTAGTCGCGTACGGCCGAGCCGATGGAGATGCCGGCCCCGTCGCCGAGCTGGCGGAGAGTGGGCTGGCCGACCGGGGCGGCCAGGGCCGGCGACACCAGGCCGATCGTCAGGACGGCGACGGCGGCCACCGGCCGCCCTGCCCTCGTGACGAACCGCTTCCCCCGCACCGCCGCTCCCGCTCAAACCACCGTGGCGGGCCGAGGCTAGCGCGAATGGGACCGCCGCCACCTCAGCTCGGGACCTTGTTCCCTGCCGGAGGCGGGGAGCTCGGCCTTACCGTCATCACCGTCATGTCGGGCCGGGCGGACCAGGGTGCCGGCCGGCGGAAAGGAGCCGTGCCATGGCCGACACCATGCCAAAGGCGGGCGTCATACCCGATAGGAGGACACCGGGCGGGGCCCGTCGTGGGGGCGTCGAGCGGCTGTGGAGACGCTCCGTCGATCGCTATCCGGAGAACGGGCGCAGGTTTGCCTACCTAGGCATCACCGTCCTCGCCGCCGTCATCCTCTACTACCAGCTCTATGTGCCAGCGGCGGTGACGCCTTCGATCATCTCCCATTACCACGCAACCTGGTCGTTCTTCGTCTACATCCTGGTCGTCGGCAACGCGGTGGGCGCCTTCGCCTCCCTGGTCGCGGGACTGGCCGACCGATGGGGCCGGGCCAACATCGTGACCTACGGGCTGTTGGTGACCGCCTTACTGGTGTTGTTCGGCCTGCCCAACGCACCGAACATCTGGGCGTACGCCACCCTGTATTCGGTGCTGTGCGTCATCGAGGGCATGTGCCTGGTGGCCCTGCCGGCCCTGGTGCGCGACTTCACCCCCCAGATGGGCCGGGCCTCGGCCATGGGTTTCTACACCATGGGTCCGGTGCTCGGCAGCCTGGTCGTGGCCCAGGTGGCCAGCCACACCCTCTCGCACCTGCACGCCTGGCAGGACCAGTTCGTCATCGCAGGCATCGTCGGCCTGGTGGCGTTCAGCATCGCTTTGTTCTTCCTGCGCGAGCTCTCGCCGGGCCTGCGCGACCAGTTGATGGTGAGCATCAAGGACCGGGCCCTGGTCGAGGCCCGGGCCGCCGGGGTCAACATCGACGAGAGCATCAAGCATCCATGGCGCCAGATCCTCCACCTCGACGTGATCGGCCCCAGCGTGGGCATCGCCACCTTCCTGATGATCTATTACGCGTTCGTTGCCTTCTTCGTCGTGTATATGGCGACGATCTACGGCTACAGCGAGCAACGGGCCAACAGCTTGGGCAATTGGATGTGGGCCGCCAACGCCATCGGCGTCGTGATCATCGGGTTCCTGTCCGACCGGCTACGGGTGCGCAAGCCCTTCATGGTCGTCGGCGCCATCGGCGCCATCGCCTTCACGGCCCTGTTCGCCCTGCGCACCAACCAGACCGGCACCGGCTACTACCAGTTCGTCTGGATCATCAGCCTGCTGGCCATATTCCTCGGCACCGCCTACTCGCCGTGGATGGCGGCTTTCACCGAGACCGTCGAGAAGCGCAACCCGGCCCTTACCGCCACCGGCCTCGCCGTGTGGGGGTGGACGATCCGGGCGGTCGTGTCGATCTCCTTCCTTGTCACGCCGTTCGTCGTCACGTCCATGACGCCGCTGATCGACCAGGGCGCCCACGTCAAGGCCCTCGCCAGCCAATACTCGGCCCAGCTGACCACCCTTGGGGCCATCGACCCGGCCACGGTCGGCAAGCTGCAGGCCAACCCGTCGGACACCGCGGCCATCGGCACGGCGGTGACCGAGATATCCCAGAAGCTCAACGTGTCCCCGGCGGCGGCAGTCCAACAGCTGATCGCGGTCAGCAAGGTGCCGACGGCGGACCTCACCTACCTGCAGGCCAACGGACCCAAGGTGCAGAAGGCCCTGGGCATCGCCCCCGGTGAGTGGCGGCGCTGGTGGTGGGTCTGCCTGGGCGGCGAGGTCCTCTTCCTGCCGTTGATCTTCCTGCTCAAGGGGAGGTGGAGCCCGAAGAGAGCCCGACAGGACGAGGAGGAACATGAGCGGATGGTCGACCGTGAGCTGGCCGCCCTGTTGTCGAGCCATTCCGGGTAGTTCCTCCCCATAAGGGCGACGCCCAGGTCGCCCCGAACCACGATGGCGCCCCGCGGATGAACCGCCCGGGCGCCATCGTCGTACATTGAGATGTGGCACGCAGGAGGTTGATGGGCGACGCCTTGAGCGACGACGGCCTCCTCGCCGGGCTGGCCCTCGGTGAGGCCCAGGCCACCGCGGCGTTCATCCGCCGCTTTCAGCGCCAGGTGTTCGGCGTGGCCCTGTCCTTCGTCGGCGACCCCGTCAACGCCGAAGATGTCGCCCAACAGGCCTTCGAGCGGGCGTGGCGTCACGCCCGGATGTACGACCCCCGGCGCGGCTCGGTGCAGGCGTGGCTGTTAACCATCACCCGAAACTGCGCCATCGATCAGCTACGTAGCCGACGGCGGGTGACCAGCGAGTCCTGGGAGGTCACCGGCGAGCTGGAGTCGGTGACCCGCGGGCCCGAGGACGAGGCGGTGGCGGAGGACTCGGCCCGGGCGTTGCGCCGGGCCCTCCGTGACCTCCCGGCCGAGCAGGCCCGGGCCCTGTTCCTGGCCGCCTTCCGGGGCCTGACGAGCCCGGAGATCGCCGAAACCGAGGGGATACCGCTGGGGACGGCCAAGACCCGGATCCGGGCGGCGATGCTGAAGCTGCGGGCCGCCCTGCCGGCCCCTGAGGTGGAGTCGTGACCCGCATGACCTGCGAGCAGCTGGACGAGGTGTCCGCCGAGCTGGCCCTGGGCGTGCTGTCCGGATCCGAGCGGGCCCTCGCCCTCGAGCACCTGCAGGGTTGCGCCTCGTGCCGGGCCGAGGTCGAACAGTTGGCCTCGATCGGTGACGCCCTGCTCGAGCTAGTGCCGCCGGCCGAGCCTCCGCTCGGCTTCGAGAACCGGGTGGCCGCGCTGCTACACGAGCGGGCCGAGACGCCCGTCCCCCGCCGCTGGGCCCGGGGGATGGTGGCCGTCGTCGCTGCGGCCTGCCTCGCCGTGGGCGGCTGGACCCTCGGCGCCTTCACCCACGGCCCGGCCACCCCGGCCACGTTGGCCTCATCCCAGCTGGTGCAGGGGACGACTCAGGTCGGCCAGCTCTTCGTCTACCGGGGCCACCCGGCGTGGATCTACATGGCCGTCGACACCGGCTCCGGCAGCGGCTGGGTCACATGTGTTCTGACGACCAAGGCGGGGACGACGTTGCGGTTGGGAACGTTCCGGCTCGTCAACGGCGACGGCTATTGGGGGGCGCCGATCGCCACCGACCCTTCGCAGATCGACGGGGCCCGGCTGGAGTGGGCCAACGGCGGCACGGCCGCCACCGCCGTCGTCCACGCCTAGCGGGCGCGGTCGGGGCGCCGGCGGAGGCCGCCAGCGTCTCCTGGGGCAGCCCGGCTACGACGATAAGCGCATCTGACCAGCCCGCCCCGGCGAGGCCCCGCCCCGCCGGCCCGTCACGGCCCCGAGGCCCGATCGGATCGGTTAGGCGTGGACCTCGGCCAGGTCCACTTCGGGGTCAGCCAGACGGTCCTGGTTTACCGGCCTCTTGGACACGACCAGGGCGGTGATGGCCTCGGCGACGTCCCAGACGTTCACGTTCATGCCGGCGACGACCCGCCCGCCTTTGAGCCAGAAGGCGATGAACTTGCGCGAGGCGGGATCGCCCCGGAACAGCACCCTGTCCCAGTCGGTGGCGTAGCCCGAGTACTCCATCCCGACGTCGTACTGGTCGGAGAAGAAGTAGGGGATCTTCTCGTAGGGGGTGCCCTGGCCCAGCATGCTGCGGGCGGCGGCCGGACCCTGGTTCAGCGCCGAGGACCAGTGCTCCAGACGGATGGGCCGCTCGAACACCGGGTGCCATGCGTTGGCCACATCGCCGGCGGCCCACACCCGGGGATCGCTGGTGGCGAGGAAGGCATCGGTCCGGATGCCGTTGTCGAGGGCCAGTCCCCCGAATTGGGCCAGCTCGACCCGGGGCATGACTCCGACCCCGACGACCACCACGTCGGCCGGGATGGTCGTGCCGTCGGCCAGTACCACCTCCTCGACGTGGTCCTCGCCCCGCAGGGCCTCGATCCCCACCCCGAGGCGGAACTTGACCCCCTCGTCGGCGTGCACGTCGCGGTAGAAGGCACCGAGCTCGGGTCCGAGGACCCGGAGTAGCGGCAGCTCGCCTGCCTCCACCACCGTCACGTCCGCTCCCATCTGACGGGCAGAGGCGGCCACCTCGGATCCGATCCAGCCTCCGCCGATGACGACCGCCCGGCCGCCGCCCTGCAGGGCGGACCGCAGCCGGTCGGCGTCGGCCATCGTGCGCAGGTAGTGGATGCCGCCGAGGCCGGAGCCGGGCAGGCTCAGCCGCCGGGGTTCCGCTCCGGTGACCAGGAGCAGCTTGTCGTAATGGATGCGCTCACCCGCCGACAGCCGGATCTCGGCCGCCTCTA
>JAJPHE010000039.1 GCA_021325435.1 Actinomycetota bacterium
CCCGGCGGTGGCCAGGCGACTGCCGAGTTCCACGCTCAGGTGACGATCGCGGTGGACCCGGAGCGGGTGATCACCTTGTCGATGAAGCCGTAGTCGAGGGCCTCCTCGGCCGTGAACCACCGGTCGCGGTCCGAGTCCTCCTCGATGCGCTCCACCGGCTGGCCGGTGTGGAAGGCGATCCGCTCGGCCATCATCCGCTTCAGGTAGACGATCTGCTCGGCCTGGATGGCGATGTCAGCCGCCTGGCCCTGCATCTGGCCCGACGGCTGGTGCATCAGGATGCGCGAGTGCGGCAGGGCGTAGCGCTTGCCGGGAGCGCCGGCGCACAGGAGGAACTGGCCCATCGATGCCGCCAGCCCGACACAGATCGTGGCCACGTCGCAGCGGACGTACTGCATGGTGTCGTAGATGGCGAGGCCGTCGGTGACCGAGCCGCCCGGCGAGTTCACGTACAGGGCGATGTCGCGCTCGGGATCCTCCGCCTCCAGCAGCAGGAGCTGGGCGCAGATCAGGTTGGCGGAGTTCTGGTCCACCTGCGTGCCGAGGAAGACGATGCGCTCCTTGAGCAGCCGGTTGTAGATGTCGCTGCCCCGGTCGGGGCTGCTGAGCTGTGACAGGACCGGCGACAGGGCCGGAAGGTGCTCGGACATGGCGCCGAGGCTACCCGCCGCCACCCACCCCGGGCGGCACGGGCGCCGGGTCGAGCGAGGCCGCCGACGGGCCCCGGAGCCAGTCGAGCCGGCGCATCCACACGAACATCACGGCCATGGCCATGCCGACGACGATCACCACGGCGGCGCTGGCCAGCACCCGGAAGACGAAGCTCGGCGGCAGGGGCGGATCGGGCGGCAAGTGGGCGCTGGCCTGGATGGTTGCGCTGGTGACCGCCGGCACCACCTCCTGGTCGGGCGACGGGGGGCGGATCCCCTCGGCGTACCAGCGCCTCATGACCTCCTCGGCCGACTTGCCCCTGGGGGTCCGGTCGTCGGAGAAGCGCTGCGACGACCCGTACCACTCCCACCACACCGTTCCCAGCCACCAAGACTTGCCCTCGAAGGTCTCGAGCAGGGCTTGGTACAGGTCCCCCTGCAGCCGGAAGTTGTGGCGCCCCATGAACTCGAGGAACGGCTGGCGGCCGGCGAAGTCCGAGCTCATGTAGCCGGCCTCACCGAACATGATCGGCCTGCCGGTCTTGGCCGCCAACCGCTGGAGCGCGGCCACCCAGTCCTTGCCCGCCGTGGCCGACGCCGCGCTGTGGTGCCAGTCCGACAGCAGGTCCCCGAGTCCGGGCACGGCCGAGTCGTCGAGGGGGAAGTAGGCGGACACTCCGATCACGTCGACTGTTGGGGCGAAGCCGGCCTGGCCGAGAACGTCCCAGTTCTCCTCGTAGGCGAGCAGGCCGCCGAATCTGTCGCGGACGGAGGACACCACTCCCAGCCAGGCGGACAGCTGGCTTTCGAGGGAGGTCATCTCGCTTCCGACGAACAGGATCCACGCGTGGGTCGCCTGGGCGATGTTGGCGTAATGGTCGACAAAGGCCCGGTAGGAGGCGAAGAAGGCGCTGAGGCTGCGGGGCTTGATGGTCCCCCGCCAACCCCCTTCGCATCCGGTGCAGTAGAAGACCGGGCTGAGGATCACCCGCATGCCGGCCTGCTCCTCCATGGCGATGCGGGCCTGGAGCCGGCTGTCGCTGACCGTGCCGGCGAACGGGTGGACGGAGTCGGCGTGGGGGCCGTCGGCGAGCCACCACACGAACTCGGACACAGCGTTGACGCCGTCGGTGTGCAGGCGGGCCAGCTCGGCCGGCAGGTCGGCGTCGGACACCTGGGTCACCGACGTGCCCGCCACTTCGTGGATGGTGCCCCGCGGAGCGGCGGAGGCCGAGCCCGAGGCGGCGGCCGCCGCGGGCAGGGACAAGCCGGCCACCGACGACAGGGCAACAAGAAAGCAGGCTGCCGACCGCCGGCGCCAGTGCAACCGCTTGACCATTCCTTCGGCCATCTCCGTCGGCGCCACCGCCGGTCGGCGAGTGGGTGCGGGCACGGTACGAGTGGGCGATCCGCGGGTCAAGCCACCCAGCGCGGAGCTAGGGCCGGTAGGCGTCCAGGGCGGCGACGACCGCGTCCTCCACCCGCTGTGCGTCCCCGTAGCGGTTGACGCCGTTGACGATGAGGGCGAAACGGAGCGGTTCGGGCCCGGGGAGCCGACCGACCATGGCCGCCGCACCGGTGATCCATCCGGTCTTCGCCGTGAGGCGGCCGGCCAGGTCGGTCCGCCGCCACCGGTCGACGAGCGTGCCCGACCTTCCGGCGACGGCCAGACCGGAGGTGATGGCGGAGAGGCCGGGCCGGCCACCGAGGTCGAGAGCCGCCAGCAGCTCGGCGCACGTGGCCCGGTTCTCGGGGGAGAGCCCCGACCCGTCGACCATGACTCCCCCGCGGGTGGGCACCCCGAGCCGTGCGGCCGCGGCCAGGACCGCTCGGACCCCCGCGGCGGTCGAACCGTCCCCGGTCAGCCTGAGCCCGACCTCGCGGGTGAGCAGCTCGGCCACGTGGTTGTCGCTCGACTCGAGCATGAAAGCGACGATCTGGGACAGCGGCGCCGACGTCACCGAGGCGACCACCACCCCGGCTGCCGGGGCCGCTCCATCGGGCGCCACCGGACCGATGCCCACCCCCCGGGCCGCCAGCAGCTCCGAGAACTTCTCCGCCGCGTCGGCCGCCGGGTCGGCGGCGGGAATCAGCCGGCGGGCCCACTGCTGAAAGCCCTCGTCCAGGCTGAGCGCGGAAAGAGGTCCCACGTCACCTTCGGTCACGTCGGCGGCCGGCCAGGTCGGCAGGTAACGCACCGGCGAGTAACGGGTGTCGTCTCCAGCGACTCCCCCGGGGATGACCTTGACCCCGGCGGCCACCGCCTGGTCGGCCAGCCACTCCAGGGGCGTCACCGGGGCGCCCCGGAACCGGGGATCGGCCGCCAGCGCGGCCCCGTACTCCCCGACGGCCAACATGGGGTCCCCGGATCCCACCAGCCAGAGGCGAGGCGCCAGCCCCGACGTCACCGGGCCGGCGGCGACGAGCTTGGTCACGAAGCGGTAATCGGGGCCGAGCACCGACAGGGCGGCCGCGGCCACGAGGAGCTTCTGAGTCGACGCCGGGGCGAGGACGAGGCCGGGGTTGACCGAGGCAACCAGCCCGGCTCGGTCGTAGACGGCGACGCAGCCCGGATAGGGGGACAGCGCCCCGGCCAGGGCCACCTGCAGTTCGGTCGGGGCAACCGGGGCGGGCGTCGGGGGCGACGCCGGAGGCGGCACCGCCGGGGCCACCGCCCTCACCGGCGTCGGTCGGACCACCCTGACCGCCTTGGGGGCCACGGCGGGGCCGCACCCGGCCAGGAGGGACGCGACGAGGCCGAGGACGAGCGTCGTCCCCCAGCACCGCCAGTCACCGATCCGCCGTCTCAGCACCGTCACAAAGCTACGAGCCAGTCTCCCGGGATATTGCGCGCCGGACCGCTCCTGTCGCGCCTTCCTCCCGGGGTCGTTCATGGCATCGTCATTCCGGATCACGACTTGAGGGGGCCGCACGGAGGGAGCCCAGTAGAGTCCGGCCGTCCCGCGGGCGTGGCGGAACTGGCAGACGCGCCGGGTTTAGGTCCCGGTCCCTTCGGGGGTGGAGGTTCGAGTCCTCTCGCCCGCACGGTCCTTCCCGAGGGCCCCACGGGGAGCGCTCACCCGGGTTGACACGCTCCCGCCGAGCGACGGAAACTTACTCTGACGTAAGGATCACTTCCTTAGGGGCTGGGGCGGCGGATGAGGGCTGGGGGACCGAGGCGGCGGGCCGCCGGGGCGCTAGTGGCCGCGGTGGCGGTGGCAGGACTGGCGGCGCCCGCGGCGGTGGCCGCCGGTCCGCCTCCGCCGTTGTCAGCCGACCGCTCGCCGGTGGACATCTCGTCGACGTACGGAAGTGGCCACTTCGGCTCCTGGACCGTGGACCGGTTCGGCCTGCCCGCCTACCACTACACGGTCGACGAGGAGCACAACCCGATCGCCGTCAACCCGGAGACCGGCGGAACCGACGCCTGGCACCAGGTGGGCAACGACTACCACCACGCCTTCGCGTCGAACCACGGATACACCCAGCTTTGGAGTCAGGCGCGGGCCTACCAGTGGGTGAACCAGTACAACGCCAACTACCAGCATTACGCCGGCGGTTACGGATATCTGAGCCTCGGCGGCGGGCGGGTGCTGAGCACCCTGTATGACGACCGGCCGGCCGGTGCCACCACCACCCGCGACTTCGGGGTCGGGTACTTCCACCACGCCGTGTCGACGTCCTCGGTGGGGGTGGACGAGTACGTCTACGCCCCCTTCGGGTCGGATCCAGTGCTCCTCCACGACGTGACCGTCACCAACCGGAGCGGCGCCCCCGAGCAGCTGTCCTGGTTCGAGTACTGGGACGTGAACCCGACGATGCAACCAGGGTTCCCCGGTGTCGGGCCCCGGCCCCGGGGCGTGGCCGCGCCGACTTGGGACCCGGCCACCCGGACGCTGGCGGTGGACCAGTTGCCGGACGTGACGACCGACGATCCCCGCAGCGTGGACACCAACCCGCTGACGATCTTCGCCTCGCAGCTGTCCGGGCCCGCCGCCGGCTACGACACCGACGTCGACACTTTCTTCGGGTCGGGCGGGCGGGCCCACCCCGCGGTGGTGGCGGCCGGACGGTCGACCAACTCGAAGGCCCCGGCATGGCCCGACAACGAGCTTGTGCCTGGTCGGACGATGCTGGCCCTGCAGGCGCCGCTGCGGCTGGCGCCGGGCCAGTCGGTCACCCTGCGCTACGCCTACGGAATCGCCCATCGGGCGGCCATCGCCCCGATGGTCGCCCGCTACCGGTCGGCCCCCGACCCGCTGGCCACCAGCGAGGCGGCGTGGTCGGCCTGGGTGCCCAAGGCGGCTTTGGGCGCCAACTACGCCTGGCTGGCGCGCGAGCTCCAATGGGACGCCTACATGGTGCGGTCCCGCGCCACGCCGGAGGAGGCCTGCGGCAACCTGGCCATCCTCTCCCAGGGGGGCACCTACCAGTACGACACGGGCGTGCAGGACGCCTACCGCGACCCTCTGCAGCACATGCTGCCGATGGTCTACGCCGACCCCTCGCTGGCCCGCCAGGTGATCCTCTACTCGGCCCGCGAGCAGCCGTCGGTCGGCGGCGCCATCCCTTACGGCATGCAGGCCCTGTGCTCGACCTACTACTTCGGTGGCGAGTCCGACGATCTCGACCTGTGGCTGATGTGGTCCACCGCCGAGTACGTCATGGCGACCCGCGACTTTGCTGTGCTCGACCAGCCGGTCCCCTTCGCCGACGGCAAGAGCGGCACGCTTTGGGACCACCTGCAACTCGCCTGGTGGCACCAGGAGAACGTCATCGGCCGGGGCATCCACGGTCTGCCTGGCGGCGGCACCATGGGCGACTGGGCCGACTTCTCGGTGGAGACCAACCAGATGACCGAGTCGACCCTGGTCGGAGCCCAGCTGGCCTACGTCTACCCGCTCCTCGCCCGTCTCGCCGCCCAAGACAATCAACGGGCCTTCGCGTCCGAGTTGAGCAACTCCGCTGCCGCCTACCGGGCGGCGGTGGCCAAGGAGTGGACGGGCAAGGGCTGGTATTCGAGGGGCTACTCCGGCACCAACCAGATCGGCGCCAACCAGATCTGGTCCCTGACGCAACCGTGGGCGATCCTCGCCGGCATCCCGAGCCCTTCCCAGTCGCGCTCGTTGGTGGCCAACTTCCTGCGCTACCTGACCGGGGTGGGCGCCCCGTGCGGACCGGCCCGGACCGGATCGAGCCTGACACCCAATCCCAACGACAACGGGACGGCGGGCCAGCGCTGCGTCTATCCGGGCCCGGACCCGGCCGGCATCAACCACGACGTGGCCGCCTGGTTCGCCCTCAACGGTCCCATGGTGATGGCCTACGACCACCTCGACGGCGCCGTCCCCGGAGCCAACGCCGACGCCTGGAACGAGCTGCTACGCAACACCTTGTCGGCCCTGGCCACCGCCCACCCCGACCACTGGGACGGCGTGATCAGCGCCGACGACGTGTGCGACACCTGGTGGAACGACCCGTCCACCTACCGGTGCGGGGTGCCCCAGGGAGGCCAGACCTTCGACACGCAGATCCTGCACCAGCCGGCTTGGAGCCTCTACGCCGCCGTCGACATGGCCGGGGTGCAGCCCACCGCCACCGGCTACCTGATCGACCCCCACGTCCCGCTGGCGTCGTACTCGATGCGGCTTCCCAACGTCGGCGTGGCCGTTTCGCCCGGCCAGTGGCGCGGCTACGTCACCGCCCTGGTGTCGGGGGCGGTGGTCATGCAGATCCGCCTGCCGTCGGGGACGGACCCGAGCCGGGTCGTCGTCTTCGCCAACGGCCGTCACGTCCCCGCTCAGGTCAGAGGGGGAAGCGTCAACTTCTCGCTGGCCACCACCGCCGGCCGGCCGGCCGATTGGGCGATCACCTTCTAGCCGTACGGTCGGGGCTGGTCACCGCGCAGATAACCGGTGAGCCCATCCCACGCTTTCTGGGTGGCCGCGTTCAGCTCGTGCGGTGACCGGAACACGGTCACGAAGGCAGCCAGATCCTCGAGAATCCACGCCAACCGGTAGAGGGCCAGGCCCCGCCGGTCGATCCGGCGGCCGGTGATCTCCTCGTAGAAGTCGAGATCCACCTCGGGGCAGAGTTCGAACATCCACAGGTCGCGCTCGGCGGGCGCACAACCGACGGTGTCCCAGTCCACGAGGTGAATTCCGTCGTCGCCGCCAATCAGGTTGCCGGGGTGGGGCTCACCGTGGCACACCACCGGCACCGGCCCGCCGGCGGCGAAGCGAGCTGCGAGATCGTCGAACGACTCCAGCAGGCGAACCACCTCGCCCCGGTGGGCGGCCAGCTCCGCCCGCGCCCGCTCCGAGAAGGGTCCGGCCGAACAGGGCCGGTCGAGCTCGTCGAGGGCCGCCTCCAGCAGGGGTCGGCCGCCGACCTCGAGGCCCCGGTCGGGCACCTCGGTCTCCACCTCGCACCCGTGCAGGTCGGCCAGCAGGCGCAAAACCCGTCGGGCCTCGTCGCCCCCGATCTGTACGCCCCACCTGCCCGCGGGGCCGGGGACGAAGGGGTAGACCGAAAGGGCGAACCGAGCCGACAGGCGGTGAACGACCTCACCGTGGCGATCGGGCAGCGGGGCGACCACGAAGCTCAAACCTCGACGCTCGGCGAGCTCGTGAGCCGCCCGATAGCAGGAGCGCAAGGCCCGGTGGTTCTCCTCCACGGCGGCGCCGAGCCAGGTCTTGGTGGTCAGGTCGTCGACGGTGACGAAACGACGTCCTCCCTCGCCGGTCACCGCCTCCCAGTGATAGCTACCGAACCCCTTGGGGACGTAGGCGAGTCGCTCGACGCCGAGGCCCCAGTCTCGCTCCAACGCCTCCACGATCTGAGTCTCGGACACCCCGGGCGGCGGCGGCACGTCCACGCCGGACAGAATGGCCCTTTTCCGAGGGGGACCAGAGATGGCATGGGATTTCAGCACCGACCCCGAGTTCCAGGCCGAGCTCGACTGGGTGGACGAGTTCGTCACCGATCGGGTCGAGCCGCTCGACTTCGTGTTGGGCAACCCTTACGACAAGTCGGATCGCCGGGCCCTGGCCGTGGTGAAGCCGCTGCAGGAGCAGGTGAAGGAACGAGGCCTTTGGGCGGCCCACCTCGGACCGGAGCTCGGAGGCCAAGGATACGGACAGCTCAAGCTGGCCCTGCTCAACGAGCTCCTCGGTCGGTCCAGGTGGGCTCCCTCGGTCTTCGGCTGCCAGGCGCCCGACTCGGGTAACGCCGAGATCCTGGCCCACTTCGGCACCGAGGACCAGAAGGCCAAGTACCTGCAGCCCCTGCTCGACGGGCTCATCTCCTCCTGCTACTCCATGACCGAACCACACGCCGGCGCCGACCCCACTCTCTTCACGACTCGGGCCCGCCGTGACGGGGACGAGTGGGTGATCAACGGCGAGAAGTGGTTCTCGTCCAACGCCCGTTACGCCAGCTTCCTGATCGTGATGGCCGTCACCGATCCCGACGTGAGCGCCTACCAGGGGATGAGCATGTTCATCGTGCCGGCGGACGCCGCCGGCATCGAGATCGTGAGGAACGTGGGGATCGGAGGCGAGGAGGAAGGCGAAGGATCCCACGCCTACATCCGCTACCAGGATGTGCGGGTCCCCGCCGACCACCTCCTCGGCGGTGAAGGACAGGCCTTCGCCATCGCCCAGACCCGCCTCGGAGGCGGCCGCATCCATCACGCCATGCGGACCATCGCCCAGCTCAGGCAGGCCTTCGACATGATGTGCGAACGAGCACTGTCGCGCCAGACCCGCACCGGACCGCTGGGGTCGCTCGGCGTGGTCCAGGAGCAGATCGCCGACAGCTGGATCGAAATCGAGCAGTTCCGCCTGCTGGTGCTGCGCACGGCGTGGCTGATCGACCGCCACAACGACTACCGGCGGGTGCGCAAGGACATCGCCGCGGTGAAGGTGGCGATGCCGAAGGTGTACCACGACGTGGTGAGAAGGGCGATGCACCTGCACGGGGCCCTCGGCGTCTCGAACGAGATGCCCTTCCACGCCATGCTCATGGCCGCCGAGGTGATGGGCATCGCCGACGGGCCGACCGAGGTGCACAAGGTGACGGTGGCCCGTCAGGTGCTCAAGGAATACTCGACCGTGGACACGACCTTTCCGTCGGGCCATCTTCCTGCCCGGCGGGAGGCCGCTCGGCAGAAGATGGCCGACGTGCTGGAGCACGCGGTCGGCAACCTCTAGTGGAGGCGCTGCGGGCCGATCCGAGCCTCGACGCCAAGGCGCTCGCCCGGTGGATGGACGAGGCCGGACTGCCCGGGCGGGGCTCCAACCTCGAATGGTCCTTCATCTCCGGGGGGAGCCAGAACGAGATCTTCGAGATCCGTCGAGGTGAGCTGCATTGCGCCCTGCGCCGGCCTCCTGACGGGGCGCCGGCGGACCGCGACGGAGGGATCCTGCGCGAGTGGAGGATCATCGCGGCCCTGTCAGGCACGGATGTCCCCCACACCCAAGCCATCGCCGTGTGCCCCCGACCGGAGGTCCTCGGACGCCCCTTCTACCTGATGGGCTTCGTGGAGGGCTGGTCGCCGATGAGCACCAAGGGATGGCCGGAACCATTCGACCGCGACCTCGTGGCCCGCCAGGGCCTGGCGGTGCAACTGGTCGACGGCATCGCCCGGCTGGGTTCGGTGGACTGGCGGGCCAAGGGCCTCGATGACCTGGGCCGCCCGGACGGATTTCATGACCGCCAGGTCCCCCGTTGGACAGCCTTCTTCGAGCGGATCCGTGGCCGCGCTCTGCCTGGCATGGACGAGGCGACCGCTTGGCTCGCCGCCCACCGCCCCATCGACTACCGGCCCGGGCTCATGCACGGCGACTACCAGTTCGCCAACGTCATGTTCGCCCCCGGCGCCCCCGCCCGCTTGGCGGCCATCGTCGACTGGGAGATGGGGACGGTCGGGGATCCCAAGCTGGACCTGGGGTGGGCCCTGCAGGCGTGGCCGGAGGACACCAACGACGCCTCGAGCGCCCTCGGCTACGTCGACATCACCGGCATGCCGGGTCGCAATGAGCTGCTGCGCTACTACTCCGAAGTCTCGGGACGCCAGGTCGACGACATCGACTACTACCTCATCCTCGCCCGCTGGAAGCTCGCCATCGTCCTCGAGCAGGGCTACCAGCGTGCCGGGGACGACGAGAAGCTTCAGGCGTTCGGGCCGGTCGTGCTCGACCTGATGAGGCGGGCGGCTGAGCTGGCCGAGAGCACCGACTACCGATGAGACCAGAGTTGTTCGACCTCGTTGGCAAGGTGGCGGTGGTGACCGGCGGCAGCCGCGGCATCGGCCGGGCCGTGGCCGAGGGTTTAG
>JAJPHE010000008.1 GCA_021325435.1 Actinomycetota bacterium
CTCGCGATCGAGCACGGCAAGCAGGTCTTCCTCCTCGCCAACCTCGTCACCGATCGGCCGTGGGCCCGACGCTACCTGGACCGGCCCGGGGTCACCGCGGTCTCGGATGTCGACGACATCATCCGATCGCTCCGTTCCCCGGCGCAGGTGGAGCAGCGGGCCGAGCAGCGTCTGCAGCTCTCCCTCGACCTCGTCTGACCGGGTGCCGACCCTGGCCGAGCTGCTCCGCCACGTCCCCGGCTTCGGCGCGTGCGGCGAGTGCCGGTACGCCCAATCGGGGTACGCCGCGCTCTGCTTCGCCTGCGCCCGTCGGACCGTGGAGAACCTGGCCCCTCTCGAAGAGCGCTGCCCGATCTGTGATCTGCCGTTCCAGGCTGGCGAGGACTGGTGTCGCAATCCGCTGTGCCACCACCCGGACTGCCAATTCGGCTGGAACTACGCGATCGCCATGCCCTCGGGACAGCTGCGGCGCGCAATCGACCGCTACAAGGTTCACGACCGCTGGGGCTTGGGCGCTGGTCTTCGGTCGTGTGCTGGCCGGCTTTCTCGAGCAAGAGGCGGGCACGTTCCGTCAGTTCGACCTCATCGTGGCCAGCCCGACCTACGTAGGCCCCGGCGGCCGTACGTTCGACCACACCCGGCTCGTGCTCGAGCGGGCCGCGACGGAGGTCATGCCTGGCCGGCCGTGGTCCTTCGACGTCGGAGGTGAGCCTGCGGTCGTCAAGACCGCGCCCAACCGCCCCCTCCGTGGGAGGACGTGGCAGGAACGCCGGGCGATCGCGCGCGATGAGATACGTCCTGCTCTCTCCGTTCCCAACCCGGATCGGACAGCCGGCCGTTCGATCCTCGTCTACGACGACGTCTTCACCGATGGCATCACCTTCGACGAGGTCGCCCGCGCCCTTCGAACCCAGGGTGGGCGGTCGAGGTCTGTGAGGTCACGCTCTGCCGCCAGCCTTGGCTGGCTAGATGAATGATTCCGAATCGGCGACGACGAGGAGGTGGGCCGTAACCAGCAAGGCGAGGGCGCCGAGACGTGATGTGTGCAACGCAACCTCGACACCCTCATCACGGCACGCTACGTCGAAGTCGACGACCTCTTCATCGGGCTGGGCGTCCGGCAGGGCCCCGGCCGACCGTCTCGCCTCACCGACGCCGAGCTGGTCTGCCTGGCCGTGGCCCAGGTCCTGCTCGACTCCACCCCGGTGCCCTGCGGCGCCTCCCGGGAGACGGTCAAGGGCTCCCCGGGGTCCCCATCGGACCCGTATCGGGGCACCCCATCGGAGCAAGCTCCGATGGGGATCCCTCGATGGGGTGCCCCTCGAGAGCCAGCTCGGGCTCGAAGCCCACGGCGGGCGCACCCACCTGGAGGGTCCGGGTCGCCCAGCGCCTGCTCGCCCTCACCGCCGAGGTCTGGCACCACTGACTCATCGGGGCTCCGGACAAGCGCTCGCTGGTCGCCCACGACCACTGAGCATTCGGCATCAATCGTCTAGGGGCAATGTGGCTACAATCCCAGGGATGGAGTCCACAATCAGGAGCCACGTTGGCGTGCGCGAACTCAAGGCGCATCTGTCTGCCTACCTCGACCAGGTGCGCCGTGGGCACCCGCTGGTCGTCACGGAGCACGGCCGGCCGATCGTTGAGATCGTGCCCTACGGCGGGACGAGCAAGCTCGCCGAGCTGATCGGAGCTGGTCGGGCTCGCGCCCCTCGCGCCTCTGCCCGCTCCTTGCCCGAACCGATCGATGCCACCGGTTCGGTCAGTGACATCGTGCTCGAGCAGCGCCGGTGAGGAGCGCGTACTTCGACACCTCCGCGCTCGTCAAGCTTCTCGTCCGTGAGGCAGGGTCGGATCTGGCGCGCGCAGCGTGGCAGGCGGCGGTCGTCCTGATCGCCTCGACGCTGCTGAAGGTGGAGGCCCGCGCGGCCCTCGCGGCGGCCCATCGGCAGGGTCGCCTCACCAGCGACGGCCTCTCCACCGCCAAGCGAGAGCTCGCGACCCACCTCTGGCCGCAGCTCACGATCGTCGAGGTTGATGACCTCCTCCTGGACCAGGCCGCCGACCTGGCCGAGCAGGAGGCCCTGCGGGCCTACGACGCCGTCCATCTCGCCGCGGCCCTGGCCGCGGGCAGCGACGTTCTGGTCACCGCCGATCAGGAGCTGATCCGGGCCGCCGAGAGCCGGGGGCTTGAACCGCTGAGCGTCTGATCCGGCCACGTCCGATCAAGTGGATCCTCCTAGAGAGGTCAATCGCGGGACAGCTGCACGCTCAGGAGGCCGCTACCGGTGGGAATTGACCGTCCGGCTCGACGAGCAGCTGGTACACCTGGCGAGCGACGTCGCGCTTGAGGCATCGGAAGGTCTCGGCTTTGGTCTTCCCTTCGGCGATCCGTTTTGCCACGCCCTCGCGCGTCGGCTGGTGAGAGCGCATCCTCACCAGGACGATCCGATGCCGGGCGGCGTTGGCCTGGCGGTCGCCGCCGCGGTTGCGACGATGCCTGGTGGTGAGACCCAGCGAGGCCGGGATTGGCGAGGCTCCGCACCGCATCGAGCCTGCCGCCTCCGATCGGATGCGGGCGCCGCTCAACCCGGCGGTGACCACGAGCGTGGCCGCCACCTCCTGACCGACCCGAGGCAGGAGCGGAGTCCGGGGACGAGGCTGCTGGTCAGCCGGTCAGGGCGGTCCTCGAGCTTTTTGACCTCGTCATCGAGCGGGGCGTCGCGCCTGGCCATGGATCGAAGCGACCACCTGATGGCTGAGGCCGGGTCGGCGACGTCGCCGACCCGGAAGCCAAAGGCGGTGTCGATCCGCGCCCTGGTGGGGAGATGGCGCAGCCGATCGCGGATCTGGTCGGGCGCGGTCATCACCACCGCTTTGAGCGCGTTCAGGCCCTGAGCTCGCGCCTTGACCGCCGTGGACCTGGCCACCCGCAGCGCCTCGATCATCCATCTCCACGCCCGCGTCCCCGACTTTGGGGACCGCCCTGGCCGTTCCGGCGAGGGCCGCCATCGCCGCCGCCTCCGCGTCGATGCGGTCGGACTTGCCGCGACGTCGGCGATCTTCTCGTGTCGGCCGCAGGACCTCGGTCACGTGCTGGCCATAGGCTCGCCGGGAGCGGCTCAGCCCGGCCCTGGAGCTCCTGGCTCCTTCCCCCGCGAGGACCACCTGGCCCGAGCAGGCGTGTGCCCACCTCCATGCTGCCCAGATGAGGGCCGAGCGCATCCTTGGCCACAGCGAGGTGCGTCGGTCGGTGGGTGCCGACCCCAGCGGTGACGCGAGCCGGGACCGACACGGGTGCGGTCATCGGCGTCCCGAGGTGGTGGAGGGATGATCGGCGGCCGGGCATATGGGACCGCACTGCGAAGGGGCTCTTGCCAGCCTCCTCTCAGATCACCATTGGCTCGGCGCCGCTGCCGCTGGGGGTTGCCGGCCCCAGAGCGACCGATCCGCTTGAGGCACGAAGCCGGTGGATGAGAGGGTCAAGCCCAGGGCTGCGACCACCGGGTGATCATCGCGGTGCATGAACGACCACCCTGTCATCCGGTGACCACGAGCTGGCGTGGGGGAGCCCCAATGCCACCTCCTGGTCAGGGACCACGGTCTGGGTGGCTCGGAGGGACCCCACCCCCGTGGAGCGACGAGCCACCATCCACCCCTCGTGATCCTCGGCCAGCAGCCGACCCGGCGGACGATCGCTCCCCGATCGGGGAAGATGCCGACCACGTCGGTGCGGCGGCGGCTCTCGGGGTCCCCATCGGGACGCGTCCCGGGGCACCCCATCGGAGCGAGCTCCGATGGGGACCCCTCGATGGGGAGCCCCTGCGTGGGGACCACCTGGGCAGCCGGGTCGGGCGGTGGCCACCCACCCGGCGGCGCTGCGCCAGGCCATCGATCCACACCTCGGGGTGGGGACCGGCGTCCAGCGGCCGGGAGCAAAAGGCCTCCACCATCCAGTCCAGCTCCCTGGCCATCTCCGAGACCAGAGAGGGGCTGATCCCCTCGCTGCCCAGGCTCTGCACCAGCTTCTCCACCCGGCGCGTACTCCACCCCGGCCACGTCGGCCCGGGCGACCACCGGCACCATCGCCCGCTCGCCGGCGGGGCTCCAGCAGCCAGCCTGGGAAGGACGAGCCCCGGCGCAGACGCGGGATGGCCAGCTCCAGCCGCCCGGGGGTCCCACTCCCGGAGCCGGTCGCGGTTGCGGCCCCTCCCCGGCTTTGGGCTGCGCTCGCTGTCGCCGGCCCCGCAGCGGGCGCTGATCTCGGCCCCATCAGCAGCCCGACCATGCTCTGCCGCAGGCCACGGAGCCGGCTGGGGTGAGCCTTACGTCTTCACGCCCGGTGCGGGGGGGCCACGCCGGGCGTGGCCATCGCCCCTCCTTCGGTTGGGTTGGACCTCGAAGGATGACCCGGTGGCCATCGTCGTCTCGGCGGGCTGGTCCACCCTCTCCTCGTCCACCACGTCCGTGGACGCTAACCACCTTCAGTGGACATGGGGGAGACGGCGGCCCCGCTCGTTTCCCCGGAAGCGTACCAAGGTCTCCGTGGTGCACTCCCTCCGGTTGGAGACTGCTCGGGCGCTGAGCATGGCCACGTGGCGCGAACGCGTGCGCCGCCCCAGTTGCCAGGTGGGGGCGCTCGGTGCGCCGGCTTGGAGGGTCGCGTCAGAGCCCTGAAAGGCCGGCCGGGGTGTAACTCAGCGCGGATCGAGCGGTGGCGAGGGTTGGTTTCGACGATCACCGTGGTCGTGGAACTCGGCCCTCCGGAGCGGCCGGCACGGTAACGTTTTTTCCCGACGCGACCGACCTCGGGTCTCCTGGCACGGTCTTGGACAAGAACGTCCAAGTGCCGGATCGACGCGCTATGATCTCCCCTGCGGCAATCAAGAGGGAGTTCTCGGCGTCTGACTTTGGTCTTTCGGCTGCGGCGGTCCAGATGCGCCAGCTGACGTGATGGAGAGGGAGGGAGAGGCGGTACCGGCATCCACATCGCGGCTGCCGACGACCCGAGAACCATCGTGTCAAGAGCGGCGTCACCGGGGATGATCGCCACCGAGTCCGTCCCCGAGATCGGCCAGCTGGTGGAGGTCCGTGGCCGCCACTGGGTGGTGACCGACGTCGCCATCTCCGCCTTGCCCCCCGACGTGCTGGCGGGCGAGGCCGGCCGCCAGCACCTGCTCACCCTGAGCAGCGTTGAGGACGACTCGCTCTCGGAGGAACTGCAGGTGGTCTGGGAGGCGGAGGTGGGGCGTCGCATCCGAGAGCGGGCGACCCTGCCCGAGGTGCGGGCGGACGGCTTCGACGATCCCGCCGCCCTGGCCGCCTTCCTGGACGCGGTGCGCTGGGGCGCGGTGACCTCGGCCGAGGAGGACACGCTGCAGGCGCCCTTCCGTTCCGGGATTACGATCGAGGAGTACCAGCTGGAGCCACTGGCCCGGGCCCTGGACCAGCCGCGCGTCAACCTCCTCATCGCCGACGACGTCGGGCTGGGCAAGACCGTCGAGGCCGGCCTGGTCGTCCAGGAGCTGCTGCTGCGTCACCGGGTGCGGCGGGTGATGGTGGTCTGCCCCGCCACGCTCACCCTCAAGTGGAAGACGGAGATGGCCGAGAAATTCGGCCTCGACTTCACCATCGTGGACAGCGACTGCCTGCGCCAGCTGCGGCGTAGCCACGGCATCGCCGCCAACCCCTTCCGGGTCTACCCGCTCACCATCCTGAGCCTGCAGTGGCTGCCGAGCCCGCGCGCCCAGCGGATCCTGGACGAGGTCCTGCCGCCGACGCCCGGGTACCCGCGCTTCTTCGACTTGCTGATCGTGGACGAGGCCCATCACGTGGCACCCAAGGCCCCCCGGGCCGCCTACGCCGTGGACAGCCTCCAGACTCGCGCCATGCGCCGGCTGGCCCAGCACTTCGAGCACCGGCTCTTCCTCTCCGCCACCCCTCACAACGGCTACCGGGAGTCCTGGACGGCGCTGTTGGCCATGCTCGACCCCCTCCGCTTCGCCCGGGGGGTGGAGCCGGAGGAGAGCGCCAAGCGCCAGGTGGTGGTGCGCCGGATGAAGGACGCCATCAAGCGGCCGGACGGGACCCCGCGCTTCCCCTCGCGCCAGGTGCGGGCCCTGAGCGTGACCTACCCCGAGGCGGAGCGCGAGGCCCACCGGCTGCTCCAGGCCTTCGCCGAGCGGCGCCGGGCCCGGGCTGGGCAGAGCGGGACCCGCCGCCGGGCGGTGGACATCGCCACCCTGCTGCTGAAGAAGCGCCTCTTCTCCTCGCCCCGGGCCTTCGCCGTCACCGTCGAGCGGTACGCCGAGACCCGCCAGCGTCGCCGCCCCGAGGTCGGCCCTCAGGAGCCGCCGACGCCCCCTGCCTGGCTGCGCCAGCTGGAGCTGGCCGGGGAGGAGGTGGCCGACGACGAGGTCCGCGCCGAGGCGGAGCACGACCAGCTGGTCAGGGCCGACGAGTACGCCGGGCCGCTGACCGAGGAGGAGAACCGGCTGCTGGCGGCGATGGTGGAGTGGGCGCGCCGCCACGGCGACCGGCCCGACGCCAAGGCTCTGCGCCTGGTCCGGTTCCTGGAGGAGACCTGCCGGCCCGGCGGGCGCTGGAGCGAGGAGCGGGTGGTGGTGTTCACTGAGTACCGCGACACCCAGCGCTGGCTGGCCGAGGTGCTGGACGCCCATGGCCTGGGCGGGCCACGCCTCCAGCTCCTCTACGGGGGCCAGGACGAAGGGGAGCGGGAGCGGGTCAAGACCGCCTTCCAGGCCGAACCGGATCGCGCTCCGGTGCGCATCCTGCTCGCCACCGACGCCGCCGGGGAGGGCATCGACCTCCAACTCCACTGCCACCGGGTGGTCAACTACGACATCCCCTTCAACCCCAACCGCCTAGAGCAGCGCATCGGCCGCATCGACCGCCATGGCCAGCGTCGGCCGCCGGAGGCGTACCACTTCGTGGGCGAGGGATGGGAGCGGGCCCCGGTGGGCTCCATCGAGCGTGACTTGGAGTTCCTCTCCCGCGTGGCCACCAAGGTGGCCCGGCAGGCCGAGGACCTGGGCTCGGTCAACAGCGTGCTGGAGACCGCGATCCAGCGCCACATGGTCGGGGAGCTGCCCAGCGACTTCGACCCGATGACGGTGAAGGGCCGGCCGGAGGCCAGGGCGCTGCGGGCCGAGCGCGACCTGCGGGAGCGGGTGACGGCCCTCGGCCACCGGTTGCGGCAGAGCATTGAGGAGCTGCATGTGGCCCCGGCCAACCTGGAGCGGGTGGTGAGCACGGCCCTGAGCCTGGCCCGCCAGGCGCCGCTGGAGCCGGTCCCCGACCCCCGCCGCGGCGCCCGGCTCTTCCGCCTCCCGGTCCTGCACGGTACCTGGTCGCGGGCCGTGGCTGGCCTGGAGGACCCCTTGAGCGGCGAGCCCCGCCCGATCACCTTCGACCGGGACCGGCTGGACGAGCGGCAGGACGTGGTCCTGGCCCACCTCGGCCACCCCCTGGTGGCCATGTCCACCCGGCTGCTGCGGGCGGCGGTCTGGGGGTCCCACCACAGCGGGCTGCACCGGGTCACGGCCTGCCTCTCCGACCAGGACCTGGAGGCGCCGGTCCTGGCCGCCTACTCCCGCCTGGTCCTGGTCGGTGCCGACGGCGTCCGGCTGCACGAGGAGGTCTTCGCCAGCGGGGGCTGGCTGCGCGGTGGCCGTCTCTCCTCCATGGGGGCGGCCCGGCTGAGGCAGATCCTCGACCAGGCGCTGAGCACGGCCAGCCGACCGGCGCCGCCGGCGGCCCGGACCGCCCTGGCAGCGCAGTGGCCGGCAGCGCGGGAGGCGTTAGCCGCGATCATCGCCGCCCGGGCCGAGGAGCTGGAGCGGTCGCTGCGGAGTCGGCTGGCGGCGCTCCGGGAGCGCGAGATCGCCAGCCTGGAGGAGGCGGTGAAGCAGTTCCGCTCCACCCTGGAGCGGGCCCTGACCGAGGCCCCCTACCAGCAGCTCGAGCTGCAGCTGACCGAGCCCGACGAGCGCGACCAGCTCCGGCGCGACGTCGAGGGTTGGCGGGCGACCTTGCAGGGACTGGACGTCCAGCTGGAGGCGGAGCGGGAGCAGATCGCGCGGCGCTACGCGGAGGTGCGGCCGCTGACCTTCCCCGCCGCCCTGGTCTTCGTGCTGCCGGCCCGGGAGGCGGGCCGGTGAGCGCGAACGCGGCGGTCCGGCGCCGCCACGAGGACTGGCTGAGCCTGCTCCAGCGCACCGGTCCCTTCCTCACCGTGCCGGTGCTGGTCCGGACCTGGCCGGCGGGCCTCGACCCGGTGCCCCGGGAGCTGATGGACGAGCTGCGGCCTCGCTTCGAGGAGTGGCGGGAGGACCCCGCCGCCCGCCACCAGGCATGGATCACGTTCGTGCTCGAGGAGCTGCTGGACTGGGACGGGCGCCTGGTCCAGGGGCCGGACCTGCCCGCCCGGCTGGCCCTGCCCGTGCCCGAGCGCGACCAGGTACTCCGCCCCGACTTCGGCTTCCGCGGGGAGGGGGATGCCTACCTCCTGCTCGGCACCGTGCATCCGCCTGGCACCAACCTCGCCGTCCGCCTCCCCGGGGAGCGCTGGGCGGCGAGCCCGACCGACCGTCTGGCTCTGCTCCTGCGCGCCCACCGGGTCCCCCTCGGGCTCGCCACCGACGGGCGTTGGTGGGCGCTGGTCTGGGCGGCGCCGGAGACGACCTCGGTCGCGATCTGGGATGGTGCCCTCTGGCTGGAGGAGCGGGACAGCTTGGCCGCCTTCCGCTGCCTGCTGGAGCGCCGGCGCTTCCTGGGCGTGCCCGAGGCCCAGACCCTGCCCCGGCTGCTGGAGGCCGGCCTGGAGGCCCAGGAGGAGATCACCGAGACCCTGGGTCGGCAGGTGCGCCAGGCGGTGGAGATGCTGGTGGAGGCGATCGGGCGAGCCGGGGCCGAGCACGGCCCGGCCCGGGAGCTGCTGGCCGAGATCTCGGCGCAGGAGATCTACCGCGCCGCGGTGACCGTGATGATGCGCCTGGTCTTCCTCCTCTTCGCCGAGGAGCGGCTGCTGCTGCCGGCCGACGACGACCTCTACCGGCGCTCCTACTCAGCTGGCCAGTTGGTGGACGAGCTGCGGGCGGCGGCCAACGACGCCGGCTCGGAGGACGTCCTGGAGCACCGGACCACCGCCTGGCACCGGCTGCTCTCGCTCTTCCGCGCCGTCCACCGCGGTCTGGCCCACGATCGGCTCCGCATCCCGGCCTACGGGGGTGGTGTCTTCGACCCCGACCGCTACCCCTGGCTGGAGGGCCGGCGCAGCGCCGAGGAGCCGCCGGCCGGGGCCCCGGTGCTGCCCATCGACGACCGCACCGTGCTCCACGCCCTGGAGGCCGTCCAGTTCGTGACCGTGGGGGGCGAGCGGCGCCGGCTGACCTTCCGCACCCTGGACGTGGAGCAGATCGGCTACGTCTATGAGGGCCTGCTCGGCTACGACGCCGTCCGGGCCCCGGAGCCGGTGGCGGGTCTGATCGGCCGCCCGGGAGAGGAGCCGGAGGTCACCGTGCGCGAGCTGGAGGCGCGGGGAAGCGACCCGGTCTGGCTGGCCGAGGTCACCGGTCTGAGCCAGGGCCGGATCGCGAGGGCCCTGGCTTTGGCCGAGGCCGACCCTCACCGGACCGAGCTCCTCCTCCGGGCGGCGTGCGCCGGCGACGAGGGGCTGGTGGCGCGCCTACGGCCCTTCGCCGGCCTGCTCCGGCAGGACCTGCGCGGGCTGCCGGTGGTCGTCCCCGCCGGCGGCCTCTACGTCACCGCCAGCCGACGCCGGCGCCAGTCGGGCACCCACTACACCCCCCGGGAACTGGCCGAGCGGGTGGTGACCGGGGCCCTGGAGCCGCTGGTCTACGCGCCCGGCCCCCTGGAGACGAAGGACCGCTCGGCCTGGAGGCTCCGACCCAGCCGCGAGATCCTGGGCCTCCGGGTGGTGGACGTCGCCATGGGCAGCGGCGCCTTCCTGGTCGCCGCCTGCCGCTATCTGGCCGACCGGGTGGTCGAGGCCTGGACGGTGGAGGGCAACCCGCTCGCCCGCCGGCCGGCCGGGACCGAGGGCCTCGACCCGGAGTCCGACCCGGTGGTGATCGAGGCTCGGCGGCGGGTGATCGAGCGTTGCCTCTACGGTGGCGACATCAACGAGATGGCGGTGGAGATGGCCAAGCTCAGCCTCTGGCTGGTCTCGCTCAGCCGGGAACGGCCGTTCAGCTTCCTGGACGACCGTCTGGTCTGCGGGGACAGCCTGCTCGGGCTGACCAGCCTGGAGCAGCTGCGCACCCTCCACCTCGACCCCGCCCGAGCACGGCGTCGGGCGGGGGGGATGAGCGAGAGCGGCTTCGACCTCTGGGGGGCGGTGTCCCGGGCGCTCGGAGAGGCGGAGGGGATCCGGCGGGAGCTGGCCGAGCACCCGCTCCGCGACGTCCGCGACGCCGCCTACAAGGCCCGGCTGCTGGCCCAGGCGGAGGCGACAGAGCGGCC